>NZ_JAAXYC010000332.1 GCF_018619185.1 Streptomyces sp. McG3
AGGAGCGGGCCGGGGGCCACGCGCAGCGAGATGACGGGCAGCAGGTCGGCGACCCGGTGCGGGCGGTGGGCGGCGATGCCCGGCGGGGCCGGGGCCAGGGGGACCAGGACGTCCGTCGGCGCGAGCATCCCGCCGGCGGGATCGGCCTCCGTGTCGCCGTGCAGCCAGAGGGTGAGCATGTACAGCTCCGGGATGGACAGCAGCCGGGCCTGGCAGGCGGTGGGCGACCCCTCCGCCTGCCGGAGGGCCAGCTCGGTCGAGGCGAGGTAGGGCCCCTCGAAGAAGTGCGAGAAGGCCCAGCCGTCGGGCGTGAGCACGGTGTCCGCCGCGGCGACCGCGCGGCCCTCGCTCCGGATCAGGAAACGCCAGGCCGCGAGGCGTGTCAGAGGTGCTGTCCTGGTGGGCGCGATCCGGTCCAGCACATGCACGGGAAGCGGTAGTTCGGGGCTCAGCGGTCCCTGGACGGACCGGAGAGCGGATGTTCGGGCCTCGCGGACGGCGGTGGGAGAACCGAGGGCCGTGAGAACACTGCGCAGGGCGGGCGCGGGAGCCGGGGGAACATGCAGCGGCATAGTGGGTCGCCTCTCACTTCGGAGACACGGTGGCGCTTGGGCGGGTGCAGACGGCGCTGTCGGCATGTGGGCCGGAGACGGCCGGTGACGGGCGAGTCGTATCAACTCTCTGCCTCGTTGAGCGGAGTTTATATGACGCGTGTTCACACAGTGTTTCCGCTAGCAGTCGTAGATATGTCGCACAAGGCGTCATCCGGCCTTCGAATTGCGGTATTGCTGGCGTTTTGAGATGCCGTCGACGTCGCCGACCTGGCACCCTTCCGGCGGAGCGGTAGGCCGAAACTCGTCGATGTTTCCCCCGTGCATACTCCGGCCGAAAATGCGAGGAGCCACTTGCCACGGGAATGTGCCGCAGGTCTCCTTCAATCAGACTATCGGGTATCGGAGGCCCGTGGGGGCGTTACGGATCACTCCGACTGGGCATTATCGATCGTGATGCGAGCGGCCTGGGCCGCGGGCCGCCCACTGGAGGAGGGACCCCTCGATGGGGGAGAAGGTCGTGGCGGAAGCCTTTGACCTGTCCGATCGACAGGCCTACCGCGCCAAGCTCAACCAGTGCCTGGAGGGGCTGGGCAGACTTCTGGCGGAGCGGAGGTTCGACCGTCCGCGGAACCTGATGGGGCTGGAGATAGAGCTGAATCTCGCGGGTTCCGACGGGATGCCCCGGATGATGAATCAGCAGGTGCTCCAGCGCATCGCGAGCCGGGATTTCCAGACCGAACTGGGGATGTTCAATCTCGAAGTGAATATCGTCCCGCACCGCCTCGGCGGCCGGGTTTTCGATCAGCTCGCGGAGGAGTTGCGGACCGGCCTCGCCTATGCGCACCGCAAGGCGGGGGAGGTGGACGCGGGGATCGTGATGATCGGAATCCTCCCCACCCTGGGGGAGCACGACGTGGTGTCCGCGAATCTCTCGGACGTGGACCGTTACACCCTGCTCAACGATCAAATGGCGGCTGCCCGGGGGGAGGATTTCCTCCTGGATATCGAAGGCGTCGAGCGGCTGGTCTGTACCTCGCCCTCGATCGCCCCGGAATCGGCCTGCACCTCGGTACAGCTGCACCTCCAGGTGACGCCCGCCCGGTTCGCCGACGTGTGGAACGCCGCCCAGGCGATCACCGGCGTCCAGATCGCGCTGGGCGCCAACGCCCCCTTCCTCTTCGGCAAGGAGCTCTGGCGGGAGTCCCGGCCGCCCCTGTTCCAGCAGGCCACCGACGTACGGCCGCCGGAGCTGGCCAACCAGGGCGTGCGCCCCAGGACCTGGTTCGGGGAGCGCTGGATCGGCTCCGCCCAGGAGCTCTTCGAGGAGAACCTGCGCTACTTCCCGCCGCTGCTGCCGATCTGCGACGACGAGGACCCCCTGAAGGTGCTGGACGAGGGTGGGGTGCCCGACCTGGCCGAGCTGGTGCTGCACAACGGCACCGTCTACCGCTGGAACCGTCCGGTGTACGGGATCGCCGACGGCGTTCCTCATCTGCGGGTGGAGAACCGGGTGCTGCCCGCCGGGCCGACGGTCACCGATGTGATCGCCAACGCCGCCTTCTACTACGGGCTCGTACGGGCGCTCGCCGAGGAGTCCCGGCCGGTGTGGAGCAGGCTGCCGTTCGAGGCCGCCGAGGAGAATTTCACCGAGGCCTGCCGGCACGGCATCGAGGCCGAGCTGCTCTGGCCGCGGTCGGGTCGCTCCGGCGGGCTGGCCAGGATCCCCGCCGTACGGCTGGTGCTGGAGGAGCTGCTGCCGCTGGCCGCCGCGGGGCTGGACGCCTGGCACATCGAACCCGCCGACCGGGACCGCTATCTCGGGGTGATCGAGGAGCGCTGCAAGCGGCGCGTCAACGGGGCCTCCTGGCAGGTGGCCACGTACCGCCGGGCCCTGGACGCCGGGCTGGGGCGGGACGCGGCGCTCGCGGCCACCACCCGCCGCTATGCCGAGCTGATGCACGCGGGGGAGCCGGTCCACACCTGGCCGGTGGGCTTCCCGGCGCCCTGATGAGGCCCCCGGGAAGCCGGCGCGGGTGACAGGCCCGGCTCCGGCTCCCGGGCGGTCACTCCTGTGCGGTGAGTCCGTTCTGCCCGGCCGCCATGATGGCCTGGAGGATCACCGCCTGGATCTCGGCCGGGTCGCTCACCTCGTAGCCGTCGCCGCCGGTGACCCGCGCGATCTCGGCGACCTCGTCGCGGTCCGCGTCCGGGCCCACCGCGATCGCGATGACCGGGACCGGGCGCTCCGGGTCGCGGAGCGCCTTGAGCTCCGCGATGAGCCCGCTCCGCGAGATGGTCCGCTCGTCCTGGTTGGAGCCGTCGGTGAGGATCACCAGGGCGTTGAACTTGCCCTTCCGATACGTCGACCGGGCTTCCTTGTACGAGGCCAGCGTCGTGTCGTACAGCCCGGTCGCGCCGCCGGGCACCGGCCGCAGCCCCGCGAAGGCGGCCGTGAGCTCCTCCCGGTGGGTCCCGCCGCCCTTGACCGGGTCGCCGAGCCGCTTCGTCGGCATGAGCCGCCGGTAGTCCTTGTCGCCGTCCAGCGTGGTGGCGAACTCCCACAGCCCGATCTCGTCGTTCGGGGTGAACTGACCCAGCGCCTGGATCAGCGACTCCTTGGTGACGTCCATCCGCGACTGGCTCCGGCCCGGGACCGGCGTCGCCATGGAGCCCGAGGCGTCGACCACCGTGGTCAGCCGGGCGCTCTGCACGGTGATCGTCCACATCCCGAGCGTCTCCTGGAGTTCCTTCGCCGACGGCGCCTCGGCGGCCGGTGCGGCGTACGGCTGGGGCTTCCTTCCTCCGGCCGCGGCGACGAGGGAGTCCTCCGCGCTCCCGTCACCGGCCCGGAACCCGTGCTCGGCGAAGGCCGCCCGGGCGTCCCGGTCACCCAGCAGAGTCATGAAGCGCAGGGCCGCGCGGGACTCCGCGACGCTGAGCTCCGCCTCGTTGACCAGGGTGTACGGGTAGTCCAGCAGCGGAGTGCCGTCCTGCGGGTAGAAGAGGTCCAGCTTGCCCTCGCCGGTCGCCTCCGCGTTGTGCGCGAAGGCCGCCTGCTCGGAGATCAGGACCGCCTGGTTCCGCTTGGGATTGCCCTCCTCCGCTCCGGACGTGCTCCGCGCCAGGGTCTCCAGCACCTGGGCGTCGCCGTCCGACATCCGCTCGGCGAGCGCCTTCGCGGTCTGGGCGACCCGGGTGTCGCTGTCCCCGCCCTGCGGCGCCGACGAGGCGCCGATGCCGACGAGCGCCAGCAGTCCGGTGGCGCTGCGCGCCGGGTCCGCCGTGCCGAGGCGCACCCGGTCGGAGCCGAGCGCCGCGACCAACCCGGACCAGGAGTAGGTCTTCTCGGGCCAGCCGAGCTTCCGGGAGGCCGACGGCACCATGGCCGGCGTCACGGGGGAGGAGGCCACCGAGTCGGACGGGGAGACGGGAATTCCCTCGCCCAGCCCCTTGGCTCGCTCCAGCCACAGTTCGGAGTCGGGCAGCCAGACCTGGAAGTCGGGCTTCTCGTCCCCCGCGGCGAGGGATTCGGCGACCTTGTGCGAATCGCGGGCCAGCACCTCCACGACAAGACAGCGGCCGTCGGTTCTCATCTCGTCCGCGGGCGCCCGTTCGGCTATGGAGCGCACGGCGGGGGCGATGTCCGGGGAGGCCACCACGGACAGCCGTACGGCGGACTCCTCGCAGGACCGGGAGAACGACAGCAGGCCGACCTTGGCCGCCACGGCCGTCCCGGTCGCCACGGTGAGGACGAGCAGGGTGGCGATGGCGACCGTACGACGCCGTCGCCGGGGGCTCGGGTGGTCCCGGCGTCCTTCCGCCGCGTGGCTGTCGGGCAAGCTATGACGTCCCATGTCGGTGGTGCCCCTCGTTGAGGATGAAACAAGGAAAAGGGGGACCGCACCATCAGCGATGGTGGTCGTCCCCCGGCCTGTCGCGCATGATCTTCGTACCTCTATTCGAGACCCTAGTGCGGTGGTCGGTGGGATGAGACGTGATTGCAGAACAAAAGGCAGGTGTACAGGTGGAGGCCGGGCGCGTGGCTGATTCTTTTCCCCAAGAGGCCGTGTCACGAAGGATCTTGCGGTCCGAGGTGCTGCTGGTTCT
This sequence comes from Streptomyces sp. McG3, assembly GCF_018619185.1. Taxonomy (GTDB): domain Bacteria; phylum Actinomycetota; class Actinomycetes; order Streptomycetales; family Streptomycetaceae; genus Streptomyces. The sequence continues at coordinate 4,662 of NZ_JAAXYC010000332.1, forward strand.
GGCGCTCTCGCTGGGCGCCAGCGCGGTGTCCTCCCTTATCAGTTTTGTCGGATCGCTGACGAAACCAGGGGGTTTGAAGGACCAGGCGGCGACGCTCAACGGCTCGTACGCTCCGGACCGTCCATGGCTTGATCTGTCATGGCAAATGTTCGGAATCGCAACGGCTCTGGTGCCGGTGGCGCTGGTCGCGCACCTGCTGATCCGGGAAGGAGCGGGGCTGCGGACCATCGGATTCGACGTGGCGAAACCCTGGTTCGACCTCGGCCGCGGAACCCTCGTCGCGGCCGGCATCGGCAGCGCCGGGCTCGCCTTCTACCTGGTGGCCCGCGCCACCGGATTCAACCTGACGGTCGTTCCCGAGTCCCTGCCCGAGGTCTGGTGGAAGTTCCCCGTACTGATCCTCTCGGCGATCCAGAACTCCGTGGTGGAGGAGGTCATCGTCGTCGGCTATCTGCTGCGCAGACTCGGACAGTTGGGCTGGACGCCGATGGCCGCGCTGGTGGCCAGCTCCGTGCTGCGCGGGTCGTACCACCTGTATCAGGGGATCGGCGGCTTCATCGGCAACGTGGTGATGGGCATCGTGTTCGTGCTGCTCTACCGACGCTGGGGCCGGGTGGGCCCGCTGGTCGTCGCGCACGCGCTCCTGGACATCGGGGCGTTCGTCGGATACGCCCTGCTCGCGGGCCGGGTCGACTGGCTGCCGACGCCCTGAGCGCGGTGCCGTCGAGGGCGTCACGGGGTGCGCCGGAGAGCCGGCGCACCCCGACGGCCGTCAGAGCGTGGTGAGCAGTTCGCCGTCGATCACCGTGACCGCCGTGCCGGTCAGCAGGGTGCGCTCGCCGCGCAGCCCGGTACGGACCAGCCCCGAGCGGGCGGACGCCTGGAGGCCGGTGAGATCGTCGCGGCCCAGGCGGGCCGACCAGAAGGGGGCCAGCGCGGTGTGGGCACTGCCGGTGACCGGGTCCTCGTCGATGCCGACGCCCGGGAAGAAGCCGCGCGAGACGTAGTCGTACCCCCGGGCGGGGTCCTCGGCGGCGGCGGTGGCGATGACACCGCGCCGGGAGTGGGCCGCCAGCGCGGCGAAGTCCGGGGCCAGCGCCCGTACGGCCGCCTCGTCGCGGAGCTCGACGAGCAGGTCCCCGATGTGCTCACCGGTGTCGTGCACCGAGACGGGGTCCGCCCCGAGGGCGTCGGCGAGGCCGTACGGCACCGGCTCCTCGGTCAGCGGGGAGGTCGGGAAGTCGAGGGTGAGAGTGCCGTCCTGCCGGGCGGTCGCGGTCAGGATCCCGCAGCGCGCGGCGAAGCGCACCGGGCCCGTGGCCCGACCCGTGGTGTGCAGGACGTGGGCGGTGGCGAGCGTCGCGTGCCCGCACATGTCCACCTCGGTGGCCGGAGTGAACCAGCGCAGCGCCCAGTCGGCCGTGCCTCCCTGCGGCAGCGGGTGGGCGAAGGCCGTCTCGGAGAGGTTGACCTCGGCGGCGATCTCCTGCAGACGTGCGTCGGCCGGGAACGTACCGCTGTCCAGCAGGAGCACGCCGGCGGGGTTTCCGGAGAAGGGGCGGTCGGTGAAAGCGTCGACGATGCGAATCCTCATGGGACGACCGTAGAGCGCCGGGGCGGAGGCGGGCCAAGGCCAATTCCGGGTCGCCGGCCCCTGCCCGTCGTGCCGGAGCGGCCGCGCCCGGCGGCGGTTCCCGGCTCACCGATGACTCCCGGGGCCCCACGGAGTCATCAGAAGGAGAACGTACGCGTCCGGAGAAGGAGAACGTACGCGTCCAGCGCCGGAGCGTACGCGTCCAGTCACGGGAGAGAGTGGCATGCGCACCCTTGCGATCACGCAGAACATCACCGTCGACGGCTCCATCGAGATGATCACGGACTGGTTCGATCCCCAGGGGCAGGCGGGCGTGGACATGAGCGACGTCCTGGAGGAGAGCCACCGGCAGGACGACCGCGCCGACGCACTGCTCCTGGGTCGGCGGACGTTCGAGGACTTCCGCGGCTACTGGCCGCTGCGGACCGATGACTCCACCGGTATCGCCGCCTACCTCGATCAGGTCCCCAAATACGTCGTCTCCGGCACGCTCACCGACCCCGGGTGGCAGAACTCGACGGTGCTGACGGGCGACCCCGTCGAGGAGGTCCGCCGGCTCAAGGCCGAGGAGGGCGGCAAGGACATCGTCCTCACCGGCAGCATCACCCTGGCCCACGCGCTGATCGCGGCCGGATCGGTCGACGAGTACCGCCTCTTCGTCTACCCGGCCGTCCAGGGCCGCGGCCGGCGTCTCTTCCCCGAGGGGTACGAGGTCCCCCGGCTCCGGCTCCTGGAATCGAGGGCGTTCCGCAGTGGGATCACCCTGCAGCGGTACGCCCCTGCCTGACCCCGCCGGGAGTGCCTCACGCCCGCGGGTCCGGAAGCACCCGTCCCAGGCGAGCGAGCGGGGACACGGCCATCAGGACCGGCGACAGCATCATGCCCGCGGCCGACACCAGGAGGCCGGTGCGCAGCCCCCACCCCTGGGCCAGGAAGCCGCCGAGCAGCGAGCCGAGCGGGGTGAACCCCATCCCGACGAAGGTGATCGTCGCGGCCGCACGCCCCTGCATGCCGTCCGGCGTGACGGCCTGCCGCACCGACATGACCGTGACGTTCACCAGTTGGCCGAACGTCCCGAACACGAAGTTGACGGCAAGGAGCGCGAGGACCGTCGCGGTCGAGGAGCCGTGCAGCGCCGGTACGCACAGCAGCGCACCGTTGCCGAGCACCGCGGCGGACACGAGTACCGCGCCGTGGCCGAACCGGCCCGGCAGCCGTGCCGCCAGGACCGAGCCCAGGAGCGCGCCCGGACCGGTCGCCGCGAGGGCGAGGCCGATGGTGACGCCCGTCAGCCGCAGTTCGTGCGGGAGGAAGAGCAGATAGACGGTCATCGTGGCCGCGAAGGAGAGCTGGAAGGCGGCAGAGGCGAGGCACACGGCCCGCAGCAAGGCGTTCTCGGCGACGAAGCGAAGGCCTTCCCGGATCCGACGCAGGACGGGGGAAGCGCGCTGCGGTACCGGCGCCCCGCGCCCGGGTGCGGCTTCGGGGCGGCGGATCCGCCTCAAGGAAACGAACGACACCGCGAAGAACAGCGCTCCGGCGGCCGCGGCGACCGGGGCCGACAGCAGAGACACCAACGCGCCGCCGAGCGCGGGTCCGCCGATCTGCGCCGCCGACCGGCTGCCCTCCAACGCGCTGTTGCCCCGCACGAGTTGATCGCGCCGCACCATCCGTACGAGGGACGCCTGGTACGCCACGTCGAAGAGGACCGACAGCGCTCCGACGGTGAACGCCACCACGAACAGCGCGGGCAGGCCGAGCAGGCCGAGGAGCCCGGCCACGGCCGCCGCGCCCAGGGCCACAGCGCGGCCGGCGTCGGTGAGCACCATCACCGTGCGGGCCCGCCACCGGTCCACCCAGGCACCCGCGAGGAGTGAGAGCAGCAGGAACGGCGCCTGCCCCACGGCGCGGAGGGCGCCCAACTGGCCCGCGCCCGCGTCGAGCGTCAGGACGGCGAAGAGCGGCAGCACGACGAGCGTCGTGTGTTCGCCGAGCTGGGAGGCCGTCTGACCCGCCCAGAGCCTGCGGAAGTCGGCGTCCCGCCAGGGCCCCGACGGCACGGTCCCGCCGGAGTCCGGTACGCCGGAGGAAGGGGTGGGGGAGGAAGGAGAGGGGG
>NZ_JAAXYC010000333.1 GCF_018619185.1 Streptomyces sp. McG3
TGAGAGACAGGGCGACGGGAGCGGCGGGCGTGGCCGGGACCTCGGGCGGCAGCGGGTAGGAGCCCGAGGCCCCCTGGGGCGGCAGATAGGCGGTGTCGGCCGCCGAGGCCGCCGAGGGCCGGTACGGCTGCTGCGGCTGCCCCTGCTGCTGTCCCTGCCCCTGTTGCAGTGGTTCCCGATACTGCGGCTGGTGCGGCTGGTGCTGCTGAGGATCCTGGTACTGCTGCTGCTGATCCTGGTACTGCTGCTGGTACGGAGGGTGCGGCTCCGGCGTCGCGTACGGGCCGGGCTGCTGCTGTCCGTACGGATCAGGCTGCTGCTGTCCGTACGGACCGGGCTGCGGGGTCCCGTACGGACCCGGCTGCCGCGGCTGCCCGTAACCCTGCCCCTGCACCGGCCCCGGCTCCTGCGCCCGGTGCTGTTCCCCGTCCGGGCGGATCGTCGGCTGGTACTGCGTGTCCCAGGTCGGCGCCTGCCACGTCTGCGTCCCGCCCTGGTCGGAGGCGGCCGGGTCCCGGGGCGCGGCGGACTGCCCGGCCGTCCCGTCGGGCCAGTGCGGCGACGACGGCGGCTGCTGCCGCTCGGGGTCGTACGGATACGGGTACTGCTGATCGCTGCTGCTCATGGCCTGCGGTTCACCCTCCTGCGAACGGCGGGAGCACCTCGACCGTGCCGCCCTCGGCAAGGCGTACGGTCTCATGCCCACGGGTCCCGACGGGGTTCCCGTCGATGAGGAACGAGCACCGCCGGAGCACCTGGCTCAGTTCGCCGGGGTGCCTTCTGCGCACCGCGTCGAGCGCCTCGGCGAGGGTCTCCGCCGCGTACGGTTCCTCCGCGGTGCCCGCCGCGGCCTTGGCCGCGGCCCAGTAGCGGATCGTCCCCGCTGCCATGGCGCCACTCCTTCGGGTCGGTTCGTCGGACGCCTCGTGCGTCAGCTCTCCATGATGGGTCACGCCCGCGGTGCGGCCGTCGCCCAGTCGGCGATCCGGGCCAGCAGGGCGTCGTCCGCCGCGTTCTCTGCGTGGCCCATCCCCCGCTCCAGCCACAGCTCCGCGCCATCGGGCCCGGCCGCCTCGGCCAGCATCCTCGGATGGTCCAGCGGGAAGTAGGGGTCCCGGTCGCCGTGCACGAGCAGCAGCGGGGCCGGGGCGATGAGCGGGACCGCGGCGACCGGGGAGAGCGGGACGGGGTCCCAGTCCTCGGTCGCGATGCGGGTACGGAGTCCGTAACGCCCGACGAGGCGGCCCGAGGGGCGGGTGACCACCCAGTGCAGCCGGCGCATCGGTGCCGTCCCCCGGTAGTACCAGCGAGCGGGAGCGCTGACGGAGACCACCGCGTCCGAGTGCGCCCCCGCACTCCCCGTGCGCCCCTCGCGCGCCGGTACACGAACGGTCGTACGCCCCGTCAAGGTTTCCGCGGGTCCCGCCGCGTACAGGGCGCCGTGCCGGAGCACCACCGAGCCGCCCATCGAGAACCCGACCGTCACCACCCGGGAGTGCCCCAGCTCCCGCGCCCAGGCCACCGCCGCGGCCAGGTCCAGCACCTCGCGGTCGCCCACCGTGGAGCGCCCGTCGGACCGCCCGTGGCCCCGGAACGAGAACGTGACCACGGCCGCACGCCGGGCGAAGACCCGTGCGGCGCGTCGCACGGCGGGGCGGTCGGCCGAGCCGGTGAACCCGTGCGCGACGACGATCGCGGGGGTCGCCGCAGGCCCCTCGCCCGCTGCGTCCCCCGGCGTCCCCGCACCCGTCGTACACGGTTCGTACACCGCCTCGACCGGTACGCCGTCATCCGTCAGCAACGTGGCGAACCGCGGGGGGCGCGTGAGCAAGGGAACAGAAGAACTCAGGAATCGACCCTCGGACGCGGAACTCATGTGGGCTATTCTGCTGCGAAGAGGATCCGGGCAATGCAGCCCCCGGGTCCTTTTGTGCTTTACCGGCGTTGTTACGACGACGTTTCGACAAGCTCAGCGGTCCCAGGGCGCGGGACCGCACCGTGAAACCCGCATGACGCATGACGTACGAAGCAGTGCCGCATACTCCCCCGGGCCCGACCCGGGAGTGCCCCTCTCGCAGGGAACGAGGAGGACCGACGTAATGGGCGAGCGAACCGTGCAACACGATCGACCGAACCAGGCAGGTGGCCGGCGATGAGTTCACTGCTGCTTCTGACGAACGCACTCCAGCCGTCGACGGAGGTGCTCCCCGCCCTCGGGCTTCTGCTCCACAGTGTGCGGGTGGCCCCCGCCGAGGGCCCGGCCCTCGTGGACACCCCGGGCGCCGACGTGATCCTCGTCGACGGGCGGCGCGACCTTCCGCAGGTCCGCTCGCTCTGTCAGCTGCTGCGGTCCACGGGACCCGGCTGTCCGCTGATCCTCGTCGTCACGGAGGGCGGTCTCGCGGCCGTCACCGCCGACTGGGGCGTCGACGACGTCCTGCTGGACACGGCGGGACCGGCCGAGGTCGAGGCCCGGCTGCGCCTCGCCATGGGCCGCCAGCAGATCACCTCCGACGACTCCCCGATGGAGATCCGCAACGGTGATCTCTCCGTCGACGAGGCGACGTACAGCGCGAAACTCAAGGGCCGGGTCCTGGACCTGACCTTCAAGGAATTCGAACTGCTGAAATACCTCGCCCAGCACCCGGGCCGGGTGTTCACCCGCGCCCAGCTCCTCCAGGAGGTCTGGGGCTACGACTACTTCGGCGGTACGCGGACGGTCGACGTCCACGTGCGGCGGCTGCGCGCCAAGCTCGGCCCCGAGCACGAGTCGCTGATCGGCACCGTGCGCAACGTCGGCTACCGCTTCGTCACTCCGGAGAAGGTCGAGCGCGCGGCGGAGGAGGCGAAGGACCGGGCCGCCGCCCGCAGGGCGAGGGAAACGGAAGCCGTCGCCCGCTCGGAGCAGTCCCCGGCCACCGAGGTGACGGAAGAAGCCCCGGTAGAGGCTGCCAAGAGGTAGGTCCATCCGCGTAGACTGCCGCGCGTGGCCAAGGTGACGCGGGACGATGTGGCGAGACTGGCGGGGACGTCGACCGCGGTCGTCAGTTACGTCATCAACAACGGACCCCGGCCGGTCGCCCCGGCCACGCGCGAGCGGGTGCTCGCCGCGATCAAGCAGTTGGGCTACCGGCCCGACCGGGTCGCCCAGGCCATGGCCTCGCGCCGCACGGACCTCATAGGCATGATCGTGCCGGACGCCCGGCAGCCGTTCTTCGCGGAGATGGCGCACGCGGTCGAACAGGCTGCCGCCGAGCGCGGGAAAATGGTGCTCGTCGGCAACTCCGACTACCGCGACGAGCGCGAGGTCCACTATCTGCGGGCCTTCCTCGGTATGCGCGTCTCCGGGCTGATCCTGGTCAGCCAGGGCCCCAGCGAGCGCGCCGCCGCCGAGATCGAGGCCTGGGACGCCCGGGTCGTCCTGCTGCACGAGCGCCCCGAGGCGATCGACGACGTCGCCGTCGTCACCGACGACGTGGGCGGCGCCCAGCTCGCCACCCGGCATCTGCTGGAGCACGGCAACGCGTACGTGGCCTGCCTCGGCGGCACGGAGGAGACCCCGGCGGTCGGCGACCCGGTCGCCGACCACGTCGAGGGCTGGCGACGGGCGATGCACGAGTCGGGCCGCTCCACGGAGGGCCGTCTCTTCCAGGCCCCGTACAACCGCTACGACGCCTATCAGGTGGCCCTCGGGCTGCTGGCGGGCCCGGACCGGCCTCCGGCGATCTTCTGCGCCACGGACGACCAGGCCTTCGGCGTCCTGCGGGCCGCCCGTGAGCTGCGGATCGACGTGCCGGGCGAGCTGGCGGTGGCGGGCTTCGACGACGTGAAGGAAGCCGGCCTCACCGATCCGCCGCTGACGACGGTCCACTCCGACCGCCCGGCGATGGCGCGGGCGGCGGTGGACCTGGTGCTGGACGACTCGCTCCGGGTCTCGGGGTCGCGGCGCGAGCGGCTGAAGCAGTTCCCCTCCGCGCTGGTGGTCCGGCGCTCGTGCGGCTGCGGGGAGCCCCCCGCGTCCGCCTGACCGCCCGCTCCGCGGATCTTCGGCCTTTACAGCGGGCATACGCGGTTCTTCCGGGCTTCTCAGGACGTATTCAGGCCCTTCTCATCTTCGTTGGCCAGCCTGGTGGACATGACGGAGAACCTTCGCCCCAGCGGCGCGTACAGCACGGACCAGGACCCGACCCCGTACGGCTACGGCACGGCGTACGACGGCGCCCCGGGCGGCTACCCGCCGCCGCCCCCGTACGCCCCCACCAACAGGCACCGGGCGAAGCGGCCGGTCGCGCTGCTGGCGGCGGTGGCGATCGCGGCGGGTGTGATCGGCGGCGGCACCGCGACCCTCGTCGGCCAGCTGAACGGCGGGGGTTCCGGAGCCACCGGCTCGGGCGGCGCGGTCAACGGCACCACCGTCTCGCAGAGCAGCAAGGGCACCGTCTCCGGCGTCGCCGAGGCGGTCTCGCCCGCGATCGTGGAGATCGGCGCGGCCTCGTCGGCGGGCAACTCCACCGGGTCGGGCGTGGTGATCACCGAGGACGGCGAGATCGTCACCAACAACCACGTCATCTCGGGCGCGCGGCAGATCCAGGTCACCCTCTCCACCGGCAAGACCTATACGGCCGACGTCGTGGGCACCGACCCCGACAAGGACCTCGCGCTCATCAAGCTCCGGGGCGCGAGCGGCCTGAAGACGGCCACGCTCGGCGACTCCTCGCAGGTCAAGGTCGGCGACCAGGTCGTGGCCATCGGCTCGCCCGAGGGCCTGACCGGCACCGTCACCAGCGGCATCGTCTCCGCGCTCGACCGGGACGTCACCGTGGCCAAGGACGACTCCGGCAGCTCGGGCCAGGGGCAGGGCCAGGACCGGCAGGGTGGCGGTCAGCAGTGGCCGTTCGAGTTCGGGGGGCAGCAGTTCAACGGGGACACGGGCGAGGAGACGACCACGTACAAGGCGCTCCAGACCGACGCGTCGCTCAACCCCGGCAACTCCGGCGGTGCGCTGATCAACATGGACGGCGAGATCATCGGCATCAACTCCGCCATGTACGCGCCGAGTTCCTCGGCGGCGGGCAGCGGTTCCGCGGCGGGCAGCGTGGGCCTCGGCTTCGCGATCCCGGTGAACACCCTCAAGGCCGACCTGGACACCCTGCGCGCGGGCGACGGTTCCTGATCCCGCAGAGCACCCCGGCCGTGCGAGGCTGAGGCGACCCCCGCGGACCGGGCGGACCGGGCCGGGACGAGAACACGAGAAGAGGGACCAGCAGCGATGAGCCCCGCCGAAGACGATCCCCAGCGCATCCTGATCGTCGACGACGAGCCGGCGGTGCGCGAGGCGCTCCAGCGCAGCCTCGCCTTCGAGGGGTACGGGACACAGGTCGCGGTCGACGGGTACGACGCCCTGGCGATGGCCGAGGCCTACGCCCCCGACCTCATCGTCCTGGACATCCAGATGCCGCGGATGGACGGCCTCACCGCCGCCCGCCGCATCCGGGCCACCGGCTCCACCACGCCCATCCTCATGCTCACCGCACGCGACACCGTCGGCGACCGGGTCACCGGTCTCGACGCCGGGGCGGACGACTACCTGGTCAAGCCGTTCGAGCTGGACGAGCTGTTCGCCCGCATCCGCGCCCTGCTGCGCCGCAGCTCCTACGCCTCGGCGGCGGGTACCGAAGCCCCCGACGACGACGTCCTCTCCTTCGCCGACCTGCGGATGGACCTGGCGACCCGCGAGGTCACCCGGGGCGAGCGGCGGGTCGAGCTGACCCGCACCGAGTTCACGCTGCTGGAGATGTTCCTGTCCCACCCGCGCCAGGTGCTGACCCGGGAACAGATCCTCAAGGCCGTCTGGGGCTTCGACTTCGAGCCGAGCTCCAACTCCCTGGACGTGTACGTGATGTATCTGCGCCGCAAGACGGAGGCGGGCGGCGAGCCGCGCCTCGTCCACACCGTGCGCGGGGTGGGCTACGCGCTGCGCACGGGCGGGAGCGGCGAGGCATGAGCCCGGTGCGCCGGTTCCGGACGCTGCCGCTGCGCTCCCGGCTGGCGCTGCTGGTGGCCACGGCGGTGGCGGTGGCGGTCGCGGCGGTGGCGGCGGCGTGCTGGTTCGTGACCCGGGAGCAGTTGGAGGAGCAGCTCGACGACTCGCTGCGCAACGCGAAGATGGACAACGCGCCGATGCGCGATCTGCTGAGCTCGTGCCTGAGCGGCGGGCAGTTGCCCGCGCAGGAGTTCCCCGGCCAGTACACCGTGCAGATCGTCGCGGCGAACGGCGACTACTGCACGGCCCCGAACACGACGCCCGTCCCCGCCCAGCCCAGCGACATCGCCGTGGCGGCGGGGCGGGAGACCGACGCCCTGCACACGACGGAGAACAACGCCGGGCAGGACATGCGGGTCTACACCCGCAAGCTGCCGCCGGTGGTCGGCTCCGGCCAGGCCAACAACGAGCTCGCGGTCTCGGTGGCCCGCCCGCTCAGCGAGATCGACGCACCGCTGTCCACGCTCGCCTGGGTGCTGGCCCTCGTCGGCGGCATCGGCGTCGTCGGAGCGGGCGCGGCCGGGCTGTGGGTGGCGCGGGCGGGGCTGCGCCCGGTGGACGAACTCACCGAGGCGGTCGAGCACGTGGCCCGTACGGAGGATCTGACCGTACGCATCCCGGTGGACGGCGAGGACGAGATCGCCCGGCTGTCGAACTCCTTCAACTCCATGGCCGCCCAGCTCGCCTCCTCCCGCGACCGCCAGTCCCAGTTGATCGCGGACGCGGGACACGAGCTGCGCACCCCGCTGACCTCGCTCCGGACGAACGTGGAGCTGCTGGCCCGCAGCGACGAGACGGGCCGGATGATCCCGCCGGAGGACCGCAAGGCGCTGATGGCCTCGGTGAAGGCCCAGATGACGGAGCTGGCCGCGCTGATCGGCGACCTCCAGGAACTGGCCCGCCCCGACGCGGCCGAGCCCGGCCCGCTCCAGGTGGTGGCCCTGCACGAGGTCACCCGCACCGCCCTGCGCCGCGCCCGCCTGCGCGGCCCGGAGCTGACGATCACGGAGGACCTGGCCCCCTGGTACGTACGCGCGGAGCCGGCCGCCCTGGAGCGGGCGATCGTCAACGTCCTGGACAACGCGGTGAAGTTCAGCCCGCCGGGCGGCACGGTCGACGTGCGGCTGCACCGGGGCGAGCTGACGGTCCGGGACCGGGGCCCCGGCATCCCCGCCGAGGATCTCCCGCACGTCTTCGAACGCTTCTGGCGCTCCCCGACCGCCCGTCAGCTCCCCGGCTCGGGCCTGGGCCTGTCCATCGTGGCCCGTACGGTGCACCAGGCGGGCGGCTCGATCGCGCTGCGCCCGGCCCCGGACGACGGCCCCGGCACCGTGGCGGCGCTCACGCTGCCGGGGGCGCCGACGCCGCCGCCGGGGATGTGATCCCCGGGCGGCGGGCGGCGCTCACCCCGTCGGGTTGTGCCGGATCAGCGACTCGACCAGGCCGGACCGCTGGTTCGGGTAGTCCAGCGGGACGATGCCGAGCCCCGTCCACCCGGCGGTCTCCGCGCGCTCCAGGAAGGAGTGCACCTGCGGGTTGAGCCGGTCGGCGTTCCAGCGGGGCGGCATCAGGGCGGCGGTGGAGACGTAGTTCATGAAGAACTTGCCCGGCTGCTGGGCCGCCCTGCGGAACTGGGCCTCGATCTTCGGGTACTTGGCGAACGGCTCCGCCATGTAGTCGTCCTGGATGTCGAAGAGTGCCTGGTCCCCGTACCGCACCCCGGGCAGCCCTCCGTTGTCCGCGAGCAGCACCACCTTGCCGCGGGCCCCGCCGAGTTCGGGGAGGGTGGCGTCGAGGCGGAACAGCGACCGCCAGCCGCGTACGTCCAGGTAGTCGTCGAAGACCGCCCGGAACGCGGCGTCGCTCGCGGACGAGTGCTCCTGCTTGACCCGCATCAGCACGGTCTCGCTCGGCCGCGTGGCGAGGAAGTCCCGGCAGGCGACGAGGACGTCCCCGAACATCATGTTCTGGAACGAGGCCCCGTGGTGGATCGCGAACGAGCCGTCGATGAGCCGGCAGCGTACGTCGAGGAAACGGATGCCGCTCGCCAACTGCTGGGCGATCGTGGTGTTCTGGCACTCCGACCAGGGGCCGCCGAACCGGGCCCCCGAGTCGTGCGTGCCCGGGATCGTGAGCTGCCGGAGCGCGGTGCCGTCGGGCAGGGCGGCCATCCAGTCCTGCGTCCCCCGGACCGCCCGGCCGGCCTCGCGCGTGGCGGCGACGGCGGGCGCCGCGCCGACGATCGCGGTGGCGGAGACGGCGAGGGCGCCGGCCAGGAAGCCCCTGCGGGAGGGGCGGGACAGGGG
>NZ_JAAXYC010000334.1 GCF_018619185.1 Streptomyces sp. McG3
CCCCGTGCAGCACGACCTCATCGCGCAGGCCAGGACCTGGCTGGCCGAGGACCCCGACCCCGAGACGCGCGCGGAGCTGGCCGCGATCATCGAGGCGGGGGACGCCCAGGAGCTCGCCGCCCGCTTCGCGGGCACGCTCCAGTTCGGCACCGCCGGGCTGCGCGGGGAGCTGGGAGCCGGTCCGACGCGGATGAACCGGTCCGTGGTGATCCGGGCGGCGGCGGGCCTCGCCGCCTACCTCAAGGCGCAGGGCGAGGAGGGCGGCCTCGTCGTCATCGGCTACGACGCCCGCTACAAGTCGGAGGACTTCGCGCGCGACACCGCGGCCGTGATGACCGGGGCCGGGCTGCGCGCCGCCGTGCTGCCCCGCCCGCTGCCCACCCCCGTACTGGCGTACGCCATACGGCATCTGGGAGCGGTCGCCGGTGTCGAGGTCACCGCCAGCCACAACCCGCCGCGCGACAACGGCTACAAGGTCTACCTCGGCGACGGCTCGCAGATCGTGCCTCCGGCCGACGGCGAGATCGCCGCCGCCATCGACGCCGTCGGCCCACTGGCGGGCGTGCCGCGCCCCGAGGACGGCTGGGAGACCCTCGGCGACGAGGTCCTGGCCGCCTACCTCGCCCGTACGGACGCGGTCCTGGCCCCCGACAGCCCCCGTACGGCACGCACCGTCTACACCGCGATGCACGGCGTCGGCACCTCCGTGCTGACCGCCGCGTTCGAGCGGGCCGGGTTCCCGGCACCGGTGCTGGTGGCCGAACAGGCCGAGCCCGACCCCGCCTTCCCCACCGTGGCCTTCCCCAATCCGGAGGAGCCCGGCGCGATGGATCTCGCCTTCGCCACCGCGCGCCGGGCGGCGCCGGACCTGGTGATCGCCAACGACCCGGACGCGGACCGCTGCGCCGTGGCCGTGCCCGACACCGCAACGGAGGGCGGCTGGCGGATGCTGCGCGGCGACGAGGTGGGCGCCCTGCTGGCCGCGCACCTGGTGGAACGGGGCGTGAGCGGCGTGTTCGCCGAGTCGATCGTGTCGTCGTCGCTGCTCGGCCGGATCGCGGAGAAGGCGGGCCTCGGATACGAGGAGACGCTCACCGGCTTCAAGTGGATCGCCCGGGTCGACGGCCTGCGGTACGGGTACGAGGAGGCGCTCGGCTACTGCGTCGACCCCGAGGGCGTCCGCGACAAGGACGGCATCACCGCCGCGCTGCTCGTCGCCGAGCTGGCCTCCGTGCTCAAGGAGCGGGGCCGCACGCTCCTGGATCTGCTGGACGACCTGGCGCTCGCGCACGGCCTGCACGCCACCGACCAGCTCTCGGTGCGGGTGGAGGACCTCTCCGTCATCGCGGACGCCATGGCACGGCTCCGCGAGCAGCCGCCGACCGCGCTGGCCGGCCTCGCCGTCACCTCGGCCGAGGACCTGGCGCGGGGCACGGACAAGCTGCCGCCGACAGACGGGCTGCGCTACCGGCTGGAGGGGGCCAGGGTGATCGTCCGCCCGAGCGGCACCGAGCCGAAGCTGAAGTGCTACCTGGAGGTCGTCGTCCCGGTGGCGGACGCGGCCGGGCTGCCCGCCGCGCGGGCCCGGGGGGCCGAACTGCTCGCCGGGATCAAGCAGGACCTGGCGGCGGCAGCGGGCATCTGACGCACCGCTTCACGCCGAAGGGCCGGCACCCCCGGGAGGGGGCCGGCCCTTCGGCGTCCGCTGGCGTCGGCTCCGAGGCCACCCGGCAGGCCTCTCAGCCGAGCGCCCCCACCACCACGAGCAGAACGGCTCCCGCGACGGCCGGGGCGATCACCTCGTACGCCCAGCGCACGGAGCCCCGGTCCACGCCCTCGGCGGTCGTGTCGCCGGCCCGCTCGGCGATGTCCCGCAGATCGCGGACCGTCTGGTCGGCGGACGCGGTGCGCGCGGCGGAGTCGCGGACGTCGGCGCTGACGGAGGTGCGGCCGTAGGGGTCGTCGTGCGCCGCGCGGGCCGCGCTGCGCGCCGCGCGCTTGCGGGCGCGCAGGGAGACCGGGATCGCCCACAGCTGGTACTTCGTGCCGTCCTGGGCGAGCAGTTCGGAGGAGTACGAGGCCCGTACGTCGGCGACCTCGGTCCAGGGCAGCTGGATCGTCCGGAACGGGTTGCGGACCCGGATGCGCTCGTCGTCCGCGAAGACCGCGGGCCGCAGGGTGAACGCCACGACCAGCGGCACCACGAGGAGCAGCGCGGCCGCCGCCAGCCAGGGCATCCGTCCCTCGCCCCGGATCATGGCGTCGCCGGCCATCCAGGCGATCAGCAGGAGCAGCAGCGACCCGCAGACCAGTGCGGCGACGGAACGGTAGGTCCGTGTCGCGGGGGGCGGCTCTGCGGGGGGTGTGGGGCTCGTCATGGGGCCGATTCTGCCTGACGGGCGCGGAGGGCGGCGCAGCGGACGCACCGCACGGCCGCCCGTCGCCGGACCGTGGCGTCCCGGGGGAGGACGCGCGGGTGCGGGGTGCGGGACGCCCGGATGGCCCGGCCCCCTGTACAGGTCGCTACGCGCGTAGATATGCTCCCCTGGTGACCATGCCCACCACTGCTCCCGCATTTTCCGACGCGACGGCGTCCGACAGTGCGCTGCGCCGCTTCCTGTTCGGGCTGCCCGGCGTCGACGCCGTCGGCCTCGAAGCGCGCGCCGCCTCCCTCGGAACCCGTTCGATCAAGACGACGGCCAAGGCGTACGCGATCGATCTCGCCATCTCGATGATCGACCTGACGACGCTGGAAGGCGCGGACACCCCGGGCAAGGTCCGGGCTCTCGCCGCCAAGGCCGTCAACCCCGACCCGACCGACCGCACCGCCCCGCGCACCGCCGCGGTCTGCGTCTACCCCGACATGGCGGCCACCGCCGCCGCCGCGCTGGCCGGCTCCGGTGTGAAGGTGGCGTCCGTGGCGACCGCCTTCCCGGCAGGCCGTGCCGCGCTGGACGTCAAGCTCGCGGACGTCCGCGACGCCGTGGCGGCCGGGGCCGACGAGATCGACATGGTGATCGACCGGGGGGCGTTCCTCTCCGGCCGGTTCCTGAAGGTGTACGAGGAGATCCTCGCCGTGAAGGCGGAGTGCGGCGAGGCCCGGCTCAAGGTGATCTTCGAGACCGGCGAGCTGTCCACGTACGACAACATCCGCCGGGCCTCCTGGATCGGGATGCTGGCGGGCGCGGACTTCATCAAGACCTCGACCGGCAAGGTGGCCACCAACGCCACCCCCGCCAACACGCTCCTCATGCTGGAGGCCGTCCGCGACTTCCGGGCGCAGACCGGTACGCAGATCGGCGTGAAGCCGGCCGGCGGCATCCGCACCACCAAGGACGCGGTCAAGTTCCTGGTGCTGGTGAACGAGACCGCGGGCGAGGACTGGCTGGACCCGCACTGGTTCCGGTTCGGCGCGTCCAGCCTGCTCAACGACCTGCTGATGCAGCGCCAGAAGCTCAGCACCGGCCGTTACTCCGGCCCCGATTACGTGACGGTGGACTGATAGCCATGGCATCCGCATTCGAGTACGCACCGGCGCCGGAGTCCCGCTCCGTCGTCGACATCGCCCCGTCCTACGGGCTTTTCATCGACGGCGAGTTCACCGAGGCCGCCGACGGCAAGGTCTTCAAGACCGTCTCGCCGAGCAGCGAGGAAGTCCTCTCCGAGGCCGCGCGGGCCGGCGCGGCGGACGTGGACCGGGCCGTGAAGGCGGCCCGCAAGGCGTTCGAGAAGTGGTCGGCGCTGCCCGGCTCCGAGCGCGCCAAGTACCTGTTCCGGATCGCCCGGATCATCCAGGAGCGCAGCCGCGAGCTCGCCGTTCTCGAAACCCTCGACAACGGCAAGCCGATCAAGGAGACCCGCGACGCGGACCTCCCGCTGGTCGCGGCGCACTTCTTCTACTACGCGGGCTGGGCCGACAAGCTGGACCACGCGGGGTACGGGGCGAACCCCCGTCCGCTGGGGGTGGCCGGCCAGGTCATCCCGTGGAACTTCCCGCTGCTGATGCTCGCGTGGAAGATCGCCCCGGCGCTCGCCACGGGCAACACGGTGGTCCTCAAGCCCGCCGAGACGACCCCGCTCAGCGCTCTGTTCTTCGCGGACATCTGCCGCCGGGCGGGACTCCCCAAGGGCGTCGTCAACATCCTCACCGGTTACGGGGACGCGGGCGAGGCCCTCGTCACGCACCCGGACGTGAACAAGGTCGCCTTCACCGGTTCGACCGCCGTCGGCAAGGCCATCGCGCGCTCCGTCGCGGGCACGGACAAGAAGGTCACGCTGGAGCTGGGCGGCAAGGGCGCGAACATCGTGTTCGACGACGCGCCGATCGACCAGGCCGTCGAGGGCATCGTCACCGGGATCTTCTTCAACCAGGGCCAGGTCTGCTGCGCCGGTTCCCGGCTGCTGGTCCAGGAGTCGGTCCAGGACGAGGTGCTGGACGCCCTGAAGCGCCGGCTGTCCACGCTGCGCCTGGGCGACCCGCTGGACAAGAACACCGACATCGGCGCGATCAACTCCGCCGAACAGCTCGCCCGGATCACCTCCCTGGTGGAGACCGGCGAGGCGGAGGGCGCGGAGCGCTGGAGCGCACCCTGCGAACTGCCCTCGTCCGGTTACTGGTTCGCCCCGACGCTCTTCACGAACGTCACCCAGGCGCACACGGTGGCCCGCGACGAGATCTTCGGCCCGGTGCTCTCCGTCCTCTCCTTCCGCACCCCGGACGAGGCGGTCGCCAAGGCGAACAACAGTCAGTACGGCCTCTCGGCCGGCATCTGGACGGAGAAGGGCTCCCGCATCCTCGCGGTGGCGAACAAGCTCCGCGCGGGCGTCGTCTGGGCCAACACGTTCAACAAGTTCGACCCGACGTCGCCGTTCGGCGGCTACAAGGAGTCGGGCTACGGCCGCGAGGGCGGCCGCCACGGCCTGGAGGCGTACCTCGATGTCCGATAACAACCGACTTGACGTCTTCAAGACCTACAAGCTGTACGTCGGGGGCAAGTTCCCCCGCTCCGAGAGCGGCCGGGTGTACGAGGTGAGCGACTCCAAGGGCCAGTGGCTGGCGAACGCGCCGCAGTCCTCCCGCAAGGACGCGCGCGACGCGGTCGTGGCCGCGCGCAAGGCGTTCGGCGGCTGGTCGGGCGCGACCGCGTACAACCGCGGCCAGGTCCTCTACCGCGTCGCGGAGATGCTGGAGGGCCGCAAGGACCAGTTCGTCCGTGAGGTGGCCGCCTCCGAGGGGCTGTCGAAGTCCAAGGCGGCGGCCGTGGTGGACGCGGCGATCGACCGCTGGGTCTGGTACGCGGGCTGGACCGACAAGATCGGGCAGATCTCCGGCGGGGCGAACCCGGTCGCGGGCCCCTTCTTCAACCTCTCCACCCCCGAGCCGACGGGCGTGGTCGCGGTCCTCGCGCCGCGGAGGTCGTCGCTCCTCGGCCTGGTCTCGGTGATCGCCCCGGTCATCGCGACCGGCAACACGGCGGTCGTCGTCGCCTCGGCCGACGCCCCGCTGCCCGCACTGTCGCTGGGCGAGGTGCTGGCCACCTCCGACGTGCCCGGCGGCGTGGTCAACATCCTGTCGGGCGTCACGGCGGAGCTGGCGGCCCCGCTCGCCGCCCACCAGGACGTGCAAGCGATCGACCTCACCGGCGCGGACACCGCCCTGGCGAAGGAGCTGGAGATCGCGGCCGCGGACAACCTGAAGCGCGTCCTGCGCCCGGGCGCACAGTCCGCGGACGGCGCGGCGGACTCCGCGGACTGGTCGGCCTCCCCCGGCACGCACCGCCTGACGGCGTTCCTGGAGACCAAGACGGTGTGGCACCCGACGGGCGCCCTGGGAGCCGCCGGCTCCTCGTACTGACGCACACCCGATGCCCGGACGGGGCCGCCCTCCCACCCCGGGGCGGCCCCGTCCGCCGTCTCTCCGCGCCGGGCGTCAGCCGGTGATGAGCCCGGTGACCGTCCCCACCACCGGCAGGTCGCCCAGCGAGCCGCCGCTGGTGAGCGGGTCCGTGAGGACGGCCGTGGTCAGCGGCTTGAAGTCCGCGACCTGGGTGCCCACGGCGTTGTCCAGGGGGTCCACCCCGGTGTTGGCCAGCGGGTGCAGCTGGAGGTCGGTGATCGGGGCGACGCTGCTGGCCAGCGAGGTCCCGAGCGCGCTGGTCACCGCCGGTCCGGCCGTCTCGCCGACCGCCTGGAGGGCCGCGGCGCCCTGGTCCGGGATCTCCGCGACCGGGGGCAGCTGAACGGCCCCGGCGGAGCCCGCACCGGCCCCCAGGGCGGCCCCCAGCGCGGTGATGGTCAGACCCGCGCGCAGCAGGACGCGACGTTCGGGCTTACGTGCATGAAGTGCCATGTTTTCCACCTGATCGAACCTGGTCGGGTAATCGTCTGTGCGCGCAGAGTAGTTGAGGTGTGATGCTGGATACCAACAGGAGGCCCGAGGGGTCCCCTGCGCGGGTCAATGCCTCACACTTCTGTTCTGTGAGTTCCCAACCGATCCCGACCCGCGTCGTGCTGCTCGCGGGCCCCTCCGGCTCCGGCAAGTCCGTCCTGGCCGCCCGCACCGGCCTGCCGGTGCTGCGCCTGGACGACTTCTACAAGGAGCACGACGACCCGACGCTGCCCCGGGTGCCAGGCTCCTCGGACATCGACTGGGACTCCGCCGGGTCCTGGGACGCGGAGGCGGCGGTGGCCGCCATCGCCGAGCTGTGCCGGTGCGGCCGTACGGACGTTCCCGTGTACGACATCGCCACCAGTTCCCGTACGGACCACGAGGCCTTCCACATCGAGCGGTCACCGCTGTTCGTGGCGGAGGGCATCTTCGCGGCGGACATCGTCGAACGCTGCCAGGACCTGGGGCTGCTGGCCGACGCGCTGTGCCTGCGCGGCCGCCCGTCCACCACGTTCCGGCGGCGGCTGGTGCGGGATCTGCGCGAGGGCCGCAAGTCGGTGCCGTTCCTGCTGCGGCGGGGCTGGCGGCTGATGCGGGCCGAACGCCGCATCGTGGCCCGCCAGACGGCCCTGGGGGCGTATCCCTGCGGCAAGGAGGAGGCGCTGGGGCGGTTCGCCGCCGCGGCGGCGGGGCGGTGCCGACGGGCGAGCGTGGGGGCGCCGGTCCCCGAGTAGGGACGGGCGCCCCGCTCGTGCTCAGCCGGCGGGGGCCGCGCAGCCGAAGGTCTGGGCGGCGGCCTTCACGAAGGGCTCGGCATAGGCGTCCCGCCGCGGAAGGTCCGCGTGGAGCTTGCTCGCTTCCCGGTACTGCTGCCCGGACGCGACCGCCAAGTAGAGAGCGCCGCCATCGGCGCAGGGCAGAATCATCCCGGGCCCTCCGTCGACGACTTCGGCTTCCCGGCCGTCCGGAGCCCTGTCCTTGATCGTGCCCGGCGCCTTCCGCACGGCCGCGAGGAGCTGCGGGTCCCGGAAGGCCGTGTACTTCATGAAGCCGTCGGCACGGACGGAACCGCCTGTCTCGTCGTCCAGGGTCAGCTCACAGGTCCACACGTCGGCGGGTGCCTCCTGTCCCGCTTCGAGAACCTCCGTACCTGCCGGGACCCGGCCCCGCACGGTCAGGCCGTCCAAGCCGCACACCTGGCCTTCGGTGACCGGGCGGGCGGCCTCGGAGCGGGGCGGTACGGGCTTCCCGGTCTTCCCGGGGAGATCGCCGCAGCCCGCCCTGGCCCCGACGGCACGCGCGGTGTCGGTGGTGAGGTCGGCGAACGCCGCGCGGTCGGGGATCCGTTCGGAGGAACTGACTCTGACGATCACCGGCTGGTCCGTCCAGCACTTCTCGGGCAGCAGGGCCCATCCCTTGTAAGCATCGACCCCGCCGGTCACCGCCCCGGAGAAGAACGACGCCTCCGGCAGGTCCGACAGGTACTCGATGCCCAGGAGTTCGTCCCCTCGCTCCGCCCAGACCCGTACCGTCAGCTCGCCCTCGCCGGAGCCGAGCACGACGGACGACTTCCCGACCCTGCACACCGTGTCCGTCAGGTCCCCGTCGAGGCCGTCCCCTTCGGAATCGAGCCGGCCGCCCCCCGGAAGAACCGCGTCCGCCTGCGCGGCCGAGACCAGCCCGCCACAGAGCCGTTCCTCCGTCAGCACATTGGTGTTGCGCCAGGCGTGCAGCAGCCCCGCCACCATCACGACCAGAACGGCCACGACAGCCCAGAGCTTCCACACCGGCCTCGTACGGCCCACTGCTGTGCTCACTTGATCGCTTCCTGGTTCGCGGGGGCCGCGGGCAACGGCGCCGGCCACACCGTAACGGTCGGGACGCACGGAGAAGCGGGGCCGTACAGGACCCCCCGGCCCGTACGACCCCGCTTCTGTCTCCCCCGTGACC
>NZ_JAAXYC010000335.1 GCF_018619185.1 Streptomyces sp. McG3
GGACGCGGGTGCGGTAGTGCGGCACCAGCAGTCGGACGCTCCCCGCAACGGTGTGTGCGGCGGCTGCCTGGAGCTGCATCTCCAGGTCGTCCTCCCCCTCCGGCTCCGCCCCGGGCCGCGCCGGGTTCCCGTCGGCGTCGGTCTCCGCGAACCGGACGAGCGGGTCCTCGTCGGTGCCCTCGTACAGGTCGAGGCCGAGCCGGGCGGGCACCTCGAAGAGTTCGCTGCCGTTGCGGGTGGTCATCGTGAACTGGTCGTAGCCGACCTGGCCGGCGGTGGAGGAGGCGTCGGTGAGCTGCCGGGTGCCGAGGTAGTCCGGGGCCGTGTTCAGGCCCCAGGAGCCCTGTTCGATGGGGGCGTTGAGGCCGCCTCCGCCGCCGAGGGCGCCGCTCAGCGCGGTGCCCCGCTGGCGGCCGCCGCCGGACTCGTACGAGCTGGAGCCGACGTGCAGCACGTCGGGCAGGCGGCGGGTGTGGACGGCGGGGCGGGTGGTGTCCCGGGCGGCGGAGAAGACCAGTTGCACACGACGGGTGCCCGAGACCGCGTTCGGCCGCTCGAACCAGACCGACTCCCCGCCGTCCACGGCGTCGGGCGCCGAGGAGGCGAGGCCGTAGGTCGAGCGCATCTGCCGCAGCCGCCGCAGGTTCTCCAACTGGGCCACCACGAGCGGCTCGTCCAGCCGGAACATCGCCGACCTGTTCCGGGGCCGGGCGGGCGGCAGGAACCCCTCCCTGCGCAGCCATGCCTCCGCGGCGGTGAACAGCGGGTCCGCCCCGTCCACCTTCAGCGGCGTCTCGGTGTACCCGATGCTCTCCAGGTTCTCCAGGTGCTCGGGGAGTTCGCGCAGTTCCGCCGGGGTCGGGCGGTGGCCCGCCATCGTGGCGCGCTGGGCGATCCGCAGCCGCAGGCCGTCCGTCCACGGGCCGAAGGTGGAGCTGACCCGGCCGCCGCCGGCCCGGTGCAGCGTCGCGGTGTAGGCGACCCGGCCGCTGGTCAGCAGGTGGCTGCTCTTGGTGCGGAGCCCGTGCATGAGCGTGGCGCTGCTGACGTTGCTGAGCTGGTCGGTCAGCTGCCAGTTGACGGCGGCCTTGCCCATGAGGTTGCCGCCGAAGGACGAGCCGGCGGCCGGGTGGCCGGGGGTGTGGTCGGTGGTGAACGCCGGCCCGCCGGCCGCCTCGACGCCCATACCGCTGGTCAGCTTCGCCGACTTGTCCACGCTGGACGCGTGCGAGAACCAGGTCTCCAGCGTGGACCTGCCGTCGGCGCTCTTGCGCATCGGCGGGCCCGGTTCGATCACCGCGGTCAGTTCCAGGACGCCGACCGCGTTGCCGTCGTCGTCCAGGAGGGTCGGCGAGAACACCCCGCCGTCGCGCTGGAGGTGCGGGGTGCCCTGGAGCATCCGCTGCGAGAGGAAGTCCTCCAGCGCCCGTTCCGAGTCCTCGTCGAGGTCCCGCAGCGCCGCGAACGTGTCGTCCTGGAGCAGTTCGGTCAGCAGGCGGCGCGGTTCGGCGACGCTGTCGCCGCCCCACAGCGGCAGGTCGTCCACATCGCCGGGCTCCGGCAGCGCGGTGGTGTCGTCGCCGTCGAAGGCGAGGTGCTCGTGGAACCAGATCGTGAGGGCGCCGTGCGACTGCTCGGCCTGCCAGTTGTCGGTCTCACCCTCGCGAGGCGTGTCGAGCTGGATCTGCCACCGCCCGTCCACGTCCATCGGGTGCGCGGGCTCCTCGGCCTGCTGCTTGCTCGTGACCAGGAAGGTCTCGCCGACGGTGACGGACTGGGTGAGCTGGTTGTGCGTCGCGGACACGTTGACGGTGCTGTCCCACCAGCGCAGCGCCCCGGCGCGGTCGTCCGGGAAGATCCCGCTCCACGGCACCGAGCCGGTGCGGATGTTGCCCGAGCCCTCGACGTGCGAGGTGGACTGCCCGCCGCCGGCCCTGGCCTCGACGCCCATGTCCGGGAGAGTCGGCGGGCGCTGGCCGGTGTCGCCACCGTACTTCGTGGACCGTACGGGGTCGGCGTAGGAGAGGCGTATGTCCACCGTCCGGTCGCGGCCGCCGTGCCGGATCGTGATCCGGTGTCCCTGGCGGCTGCGCAGGTACGGCCGGTTCAGCTCGATCTCCTCGGCGCTCAGCACGTCCTGGAGCCGGGTCAGCAGCCGCTGTCCGTCGGCGGTCTCCGGGTCGGCTCCGAGGGCCTCGACGATGCTCCGGTGCAGTCCGTCCAGGACGGTTTCGGGGGTCGGCTCGTGGAGGACGAGGCCGACGTGCCCGTCGTGGCGGCGGCCGTGGTCGCGGATGTACTGCGAGAGCGGGGCGGGCGCGACGGCGGTGGAGGTGGTCGCCGCCGCCGTGGACGACCCGGTCCCGGGGGCTCGTCCGGTGAACGTGTGGAGGGGGCCCTGCTGGGCGGAGGCACCGGGCAGGGCGGCGGGCCGCCGGGTCTGCCAGTGGTCGGTCCGTGCGGCCGTCCCCTCGGTGAGGACGATCGCGTTGCGGCCGCTCACCGGATGCGGGACGGGGGCGCTGGGCAGCTCGGACAGCAGGGTCGTGCGGGCCGTCCCGGCCCGCCCGGCGAGGTGCTGCGCGAGGCCGCCGGGGTTGGTGTGGGTACCGATCACCAGGAGCGGGGCGCGCAGGGCGATCTGCTGGTGGACCCGGTCGTGGCGGAGCAGGGCGGCGATCTCGCTGCCCGGCACCCAGCGACTGGAGCCGTCGGTCCAAGGCATGGCGACATGGCCGTTGGTGCTGTCCGCGGTGAGCACGTACGCCTTGGCGGCCGATCCCCCGGGGGCGTCGGGCCACGGCGCCGGGTGCGGGGTGGCGCCGTCCAGGCCGCCGTCGGGCGAGACGAGGTACCCCTCGGTCGCGATGTCCCCGGTGACGGTCCTGCGGGTCCAGTTGCGGCCGGTCGGCACGCCGTCGGCCGTCAGCCGGGTGCTGTCGTCGAGAGCGCCGTGCCGTACGAGGTCCCACGCGGCGAGTTCCGTCGGGTCGGCGGGGTCGAACCCGCTGACCGCCGCGCCGGCCATCAGCCACAGCAGCCGGTCGCCCGCCTCGTCCGGCGTCGGGGCGGCGGAGCCGGGCAGGTGCAGCGCCTTCTTCGCCAGGGCGACGGGGTCGGTCACCGACCGCAGGACCTCGGCGCCCTTGACCGCGCCCCACACCAGCCGGCTCACCTCCGCACGGGAGACCGCGCCCGCGTCCGGCAGCCGCAGCACGTCGGCGGCGAGCGCGGCCAGATCCCGCCCGGCCAGGCGCTTCAGCGCCCAGTCCAGCGACGGCATGGGCGTGTACTGGTGCAGCGTCAGCCGCCCGGCGGCGGCCTCGTCCCTCTTCCCGGCGGCGTCGAGCAGGACTCGCCGGACGTCGTCCCGGGACGGCGGGTCGTTGCTGGTGCGCTGGTGGCGGGCGTGCGTGACCAGGTGCAGGTGGTGGAGGGTGAACGGGCCCAGGACGCGCAGATGCGGATCGGCCCGGCGCATGTTCTCCAGGGCGCCGATACCTCTCAGCAGCGCCTCGAACTGGCCGTCCGATGCCACGTCGGCGCCGAACGACCGCCGCAGGGCCTTCACGAGGCGCAGCGTGGTGTCGAGGACGTCGGCGGGGACCGGCCCGTCCCCGGTGTGCAGATGGGCCGTTCGCGCCAGGGCGGCCAGTTGGGCCGGCCCCGGTTCGGGGAGCAGCAGGCTGCGCACACCCCGCTCGCCCGAGGGGCTCGCCAGCACACCCGCCTTCGGGGTCGCCCCGCGCATCAGCACATGGACGCGGTCCACCGCCATGACCCCGGCACCGCTGCCGTTGGCCACGCCCTGCGCGTAGGAGGTGGTGCCGAGGACGTCGAACACGTACGGGGGTTCCCCCGCGTCCGACAGATAGGGCAGGTCCTCCGCCATGGCGTCGGCCCAGCACGAACCGAGGTCGATGACGGCGTTCGGGCCGAGCTTCCGCATGCTGGGCCGGCGGCGGATGAACCGGCCGGTCTCCTCCCCGCCCACCTGGACCGGCGGACTGCCGTCGGCCACTTCCATCACCCCGCGCAGCGGCTGGCCGTGCTGCGCGAAGTGGTAGACCGGCCGCCCGTTCTCCAGCAGCGCGGCCGGTTCGCCGATCGCCCCCTCCGACACCGGGTCGAACTGGACGAACTCGGTGATCTCCGCCATGGATTCGAGCATGGGCTCGTTCGTGACCAGGTCGGGGTCGGACATGGTGACGCGGCCGATGGACCGGCCGTCGTCGCCGATGGTCCGCGTCTTCAGGGCGGGGTCGGGGAGGATCGTGCCGTTCAGCGCGGTCACGAAGCCTTCCTCGGCGACTCCGTCGGGGCCCAGGTCGTCGGCGTCGCTGCCGAACCATCCGCCCAGGGGCAGGCCTTCGGACCGCCGGTTCTCCACGACGATCCGCTCGACGCCGGTGGCGGGGTCGGTGACCAGACCGACCTGGCCACTGTGCGCCCAGACGCCGTCGCGGCCCGTCCGGAACGCCAGGGTGCGGGGCAGGGCCAGGCATTGGTCGCCGCCGTGGGCGAGCACCAGGACGACGGGGGTGCCCGCCGGAAGTCCGGCGATCCCGGGGTCATGGGCCGCCAGCTCCGCGAACTCCTGCCGGGAGACGCGGATGTGCCCTTGCCCCCAGGGGAGCATGACGTGGTCGTGTCCGCCGTCGGCCACCACCACGTACGCGCCGCTGTCGGCGTCCCACAGGGGGTCGAGCGGCCCCTGGAACTGGCCGTTGCGGCGCTGCCACACCTGGGTGGTGTCCACCGGCCCGACGGGCCGCCCGGTGAGGTTCAGCCCCTGGTAGGCGCCGTTCGCCGCCATGATGTGGCGCCCGTGGTCCAGCGCCCCGCCGGTCGCCAGGTGGTAGGCGCCGAGCGCGTCGACGCTCGACGACCATCCGGCGGCCATCGCGTTCTCCACCGTGACGAGGAGCTGGGCCCGCTGCCCGGCCGAGACCTCGGATCCTGCGGGCAGGTGCAGCACGCGCCGGGTCAGGCCGTCGATGTCCGGTACGGCGCCGGGCTCCTCCAGCAGGGCCAGCCGCTCCAGTTCGGCGGCGGCGTACGACTGATCCGACGCGGGGGCGCCGCCCAGCAGCCTTGGAGGCAGGCCGAGTTCACGCCGTACCCGGGCGGCCAGTTCGGTACCCGACACCGCGTCCGCACCGTGCGCGGCGAGATGCTGGGCCACCTGCCGTACGGCGTCGAGGTAGTCGCCGCGCGCGTGACGTGAGTCGGCGAGCACGGGGTGCAGCTCCAATGGCAGCACCAGCGATGTCGCCCGCCGCCACGCCTCGGCCGGATCCGTGCCGGTCGGCACTCCGGCGCCCCGGAGCGCGTCGAGCGCGAAGTTCTCGTGGGCGGCGCTCCAGGTGCGGCGGGAGGCGTGCGCCGCGATGCCGTCGAGCGCCTCGGACCAGGGGCCTGGCCGGTTCATCAGCAGGCGCACCCGCTGGACCGGGTCGGTGATCCCGCTGTCCTCGAAGCGCACGGAGCCGTTGAGGGAGGCCTCCAGCGCGGGGCCCTGGTCCGGAGTGACCCCGGCGGCGGCCAGCTCCTCCGGAGTGATGAGGTCGTCGGGCGCCGGACCCGGCGGGTCGACGGGCAGGTCCTCGGCGGTGACCAGGGCGGCCGTGAGCCGGCGTTCGTCGTCCGTGCGGGACACGCGCGGCACGATCGACGCGACGGCGGCGTCGTGGGCGGCGTCGGCGCCGAGATCGCGCATCCGGTCCAGGGCCGCGTCGAGCCTCCGCTGCGCGCGGCTCACGTCCTGCCAGGCGTCGTACAGCCGCGCGGTGTCGTCGGTGCCGCCCCGGCCGCTGGTCACCCGCGCGTCGAGCGTCGAGACGGTGCGGGCCGCCCGGCCGAAGGCGGCGACGGCGTCCTCGTGTTCGCGGCGGGCCGCGTCCACGGCATCGTCGACTGCCGCACTGCCGGGGAAGTCCAGCAGGACCGGCTCGTCGGCGGACGCGGTCTCCTGATCGGTGCTCCGGCCCTTGCCCTTGCCCGCTCCCGGGGTGGGCGCCCGGCCGTCGCCCCGGCCCTCGGTGGCGAGGGGAACGGCGGCGGGCGGGGTCTCCGCCGCGCTCTGTGCGATGGGCTCCTGCCCGGTGAGAGGCGGGTTGTCCGCGTCGGTGGTGGACGCGGACTCCGGGGGCTGCGCCGTTCCGGTCTCCGACGGCGCGGAGGACGTGGTGCGGAAGGGGACGGCCGCCCGGACCGGGGCCCCGGGGTCCATGCTGCCGGGAGTCGGCGTTCGCAGGGCCTGCGCCGGGTCGTCGATGCCGCTCGGGGGCCGGGTGCCCCGCGCGGTGAGAGGGTGGTCGGCCACGGCGCCGCTGGTGACGACGGACTCGACCGCCTGGAGGAAGTGCTGCGGAACGGCCGGGCCGGGCGTACCGGTGTCCGTGTCGCTCTGCCGTACCAGTCGGCGCAGGAGGGCCTCGGCCGCCGGGCCCCGGTCCGATATGCCTGCGTAGCCCAGCAGTTGTTGGAGCACCGCCGCGTCGTCGCGGGTCCGCCGCTCCGCCGCTTCCTCCGGGGAGGTGGCCGGATCGGCTTTGTGCAGACGCCAGTTGAGGTGGTCGGAACTCTCCGGCAGTCCGGTCCGGCTCAGTTCGACGGCCTCGGCGTGGTCGGGCGCGACCGTGAGCGTGACGTCGATGTGGAGCTGGTCGCCCGAGCCCGGGAGTTGGAGACCGTGGTTCAGGTGAGTGTCGAGGAGCGTGCGCATCCGCTCCTGGAGGGCGTCCAGTTCGGCCGGGGAGAACCCCTCCCCCGTCCGGACCGGCAGGTGGAGCGAGACGTTGCTCAGCCAGCGGCCGTCGTCGGCCTGGATGCGCTGGACCCAGGCCCGTACGGGGGTCTCCGGGCCGTCGAGCGGCGTCGTGTCCGCCGCGGTACGGCCGACATCGGACGGCGGGTCGGTCCGTACGGCGGTGGCGGGGGCGTCGGTCCGCCCCGAACGCCACTGCTCGGGCCGCACGGGATCGGCCACCGGCACGGCGGGCCCGGGCGTGGGTCCGGCGGGGAGGCCTGTCCCGGTCTCGGCTCCCAGTTCCCCGGTGGACTCGTTGGCGACCTCGCCGGTGGAGAGGTCCGAGGAGGTGCGTACGGCCTCCGGCGCGGCCGGGGCGTCCTCGGGCCCGGTCGTGCTCCGTCCGCCGCCGGGAGCGCGGACGGTGTCGTCGGTGCCGGTGCCCCGGGACCGCGGAGGAGCCGGGCTCTCCGTGCCGTCGGCCGTATCCTGCCGGCCCTCCGTGTCCGCCTGGCCGGTCTCCTGCCCGCCCGGCAGGACGTCGGCGTCGCCGGGCTCGGCCGGGCCGTTCTGGGAGGGCTGCTGGGACGGCTGCTGGGACGGCTGCTGCGAGGAGTTCCCCGTACCGGAGTTGCCCTGCTGTGCGCCCTGGTTTCCGGCTGCCGGCGCGAGGGTGTTCGGTCCCGCCGAGGTGGCGACGGGAGTGGGCGGGGCCACGGCGTCGGCGTCCGCGTCGGCCGGATTCGGCGCGCCGTCCGTCCGCTGGTGCACGGTGTCTTCGAGCCCCGGCTGCCCGCCGGTGCTCCGGCCTCCCGTGCCGCGTCCGGGGGCCTCCTGACCGGTGCCGTCGTCCTGTACGCCGTCCGCGTCCGTGTCGACCGGGACGTCGTCGGGAAGGTTCGCGCTGTCCGTGCCGTTCGGGCCGCCGATGGTGCTCGGGTCCGGTGCGGAGGACGAACCTTTGGGGCCGCCCGGGTTGTTGGGGAGGTCGTTCGTCGCCCCCGACGTGTCCGGAGACGTACCCGGCAGGAGGTCGGGCGCCAGGTCCGGCGTCAGATCGGGGGTGAGGTCGGGCGTGAGGTCCGGTGTGGTCTCCGGAGTCAGGTCGTATGAGGTGAGGTCGGTGTTCGTTCCGGGCCCGGACGTGCGCCCCGATGTCGGCGGGGGCGTCAGCGGCGTGCTGTCGGGCAGGGGCGAGGACGGCAGCGTGGAGGGCGTTGACGAGGACGAGGGCAGCGACGACGTGGGAGGCGGCAGCTGGGGCAGGGGCGACCCGCTCGTATCGGTGACGCCGCCGGACCCGTTGACACCGTTCGAACCGACCACGCTGTTGGGCCCGACGACGTTGCCGGGGTTGAGGAGGCTGTTCGGGCCGGTGACGCCGTTCGGGCCGCTGGTGTCGCGCGGGGAGAAGTCGGTGGGACGGGTCAGCGCGTCGGATCCCGCCTTCGGCAGGGTGTTCACGCCGGCCGGCGGCGACACGGCCGGCGGCGGCGTGTACGTGGGCGGTGGCAGGGTGCCGATCCCGCTGCCCGGACCGTTCGGCAGGTCGGCCGAGACCGTGTTGGGGTAGGGGG
>NZ_JAAXYC010000336.1 GCF_018619185.1 Streptomyces sp. McG3
TGGACGTGGGTGATGGTGAGGTTGTCGCGAGTTTCCTGCGGCGTGACCGTGACCAGGCGACGAGTCTGCTGACGGGTCTGTCCCGGCTCCATGTCCATGGGGTTGATGTGGCTTGGGACCAGTGGGTTTCCCGTACGCGACCGCCGGTGGAGGTGCCGACGTACGCCTTCCAGCGTCGTCGTTACTGGTTGGAGGGGTCGGCCCGGTCCTCTGTTGTGGAGCCGGACGTCGATCCCAGTACGGCGGAGTTCTGGGAGGCGGTCGAGCGTAATGATCTGGAGGCGCTGGGCCTCGACGGGGACACCCCTTCCGATGCTGTTCTCCCGGTCCTGACGGCGTGGCGGCGTGGCCGCCAGGAGCGTCATGCCCTCGCCGGCCTGCGCTACCACGTCACCTGGACACCAGTACCGGAACCCGTTACCCCCGCCGCGTCCCTGACCGGCTCGTGGCTGGTCGTCAGCCACGACGAGGGCGCGTCGGCGCCCCTGGCGGCGCTGGTCGACAGCCTCGGGGCCCGGGCGGAAACTCTGACCGTCGCACCCGGCACGGGACGGGCCGCACTCGCCGACCGACTGCGCGCGGTGTCCGAGGGCGCCGAGCCCCTCTCCGGGGTGCTGTCCGCCCTCGCGCTCCCCGGCGGCGCCGCACCCGGGGACTGGAACGCGACGGCCGACAACCTGGCGCTGGTGCAGGCGCTGGGAGACGCCGGGGTGACCGCGCCGCTGTGGTGCGTCACCAGCAGCGCGGTCGGCACCGGCGCCGACGAGCCGGTACGTGCTCCCGAGGCAGCCGGGGTATGGGGTCTCGGCCGGGTCGCGGCTCTGGAACACCCCGACCGCTGGGGCGGCCTGATCGACCTGCCCGCCGACCCGGACGGCCCGGCGTACCAGCGCCTCGGGCTCGTGCTGACCGGCACCACCGGCGAGGACCAGGTCGCCGTCCGCGCGACCGGGATGCTCGCCTGCCGGCTGCGCCGCGCCACGAACCCCACCCGACGCGACGAACCGGAATGGTCGCCGGGCGGCAGCACGCTGATCACCGGCGGCACCGGTGCCCTCGGTGGCCACGTCGCCCGCAGGCTGGCCGAGCGCGGCGCCGAGCACATCGTGCTGCTCAGCCGGCAGGGCCCGGACGCCCCCGGGGCCGACGACCTCCGTCGGGACCTGGAGGCACTCGGCAGCCGGGTGACCGTTCGCGCCTGTGACATCAGCCGTCGCGCGGAGCTGGCCGAGGCGATCGCCGCCGTGCCTGCCGCGTACCCCCTGAACACGGTGGTGCACGCCGCCGCCGTACTCGACGACGCCCCGCTGTCGGCGCTCACCCCCGAGCGGCTGGCCTCGGTGCTGGACGCCAAGGCGACCTCCGCGCGGTATCTGGACGAGCTGACGCGTGACCTGCCCCTGGCGTCCTTCGTGCTGTTCTCCGCGTTCGGCGGGGTACTCGGCAGCGCCGGCCAGGGCAACTACGCCGCGGCCAACGCCGTCCTGGACGCGCTGGCCGCGCAGCGCCGGGCCGCCGGACTTCCGGCCACCTCGATCGCCTGGGGAGCCTGGGCCGGTGACGGCATGGCCGCGCGGTCCGCGGCCACCGTGCTGCGGCTGCGGCGCTCCGGTGCCCGGCCGATGACACCCGAACTCGCGCTAGCAGCCCTGGGCCGGGCGCTGACGGACGGCGAGACGCATGTGCTGGTCGCGGACGTCGACTGGTCCCGGTTCACACCCGCGTACACCGCCGTACGGCCCAGCACGCTGCTGGCCGACCTGCCCGACGCGCGCGGCGCTTTCGTTCCGAACGGCGCGCCCGCGGTCGACGGCACGGGCGCTGCCCTGCCGGAGGCGGCGCGGCGGCTGGCCGCCCTGTCCGGTTCCGAGCGGCACGCGGCCGTCCTCGACCTCGTCCGCGGCCAGGTCGCGGCGGTCCTGGGACACGGCGCGCCGACCGCGATCGGGTCCGAACGCCCCTTCCGGGAGCTGGGATTCGACTCGCTGACCGGGCTCGATCTACGCAACCGGCTCACCGTCGCCACCGGTCTGACGCTGCCGGCCACCCTGGTCTTCGACCACCCCACCGTCGGCCTGCTGACCGCGCGCATCGACGCCGGACTGGGCGGGGCCGACAGCACGCCCCGAGCGCGGACGCAGGCGGACGGGCTCGGTCCGGCGGCATCCGGGCCGGACGGCGACGAGCCGATCGCGATCGTGGCGGTGGCCTGCCGGCTGCCCGGAGGGGTGCGCTCGCCCGAGGACCTGTGGACGCTGCTCGCGGACGGCGTCGACGCGATGAGCGATTTCCCCACCGACCGCGGCTGGGACCTCTCCCGGCTGCACGCCCCCACGACGGACGGGCCGGGCACCTCGTACGTCCGGCACGGCGGATTCCTGTCCGACGCGGCCGAGTTCGACGCCGGGTTCTTCGGGATCAGTCCGCGCGAGGCGCTGGCGATGGATCCGCAGCAGCGCCAGCTCCTCGAAACGTCGTGGGAGGTGCTCGAACGCGCGGGAATCGACCCCAGGTCGCTGCGCGGCAGCCGCACCGGGGTGTTCGCCGGAACCAACGGCCAGGACTACGAGAGCCTGCTCACCGATGTGCCCGACGGCGAGGACTTCGCCGCCACCGGAAACGCGGCGAGCGTCCTGTCCGGGCGGGTGGCGTACGCGCTCGGCCTCGAAGGCCCCGCTGTGACCGTCGACACCGCCTGCTCGGCCTCCCTGGTCAGCATCCACCTGGCGAGCCAGGCACTGCGCCGCCAGGAGTGCTCTCTCGCCCTGGCGGGCGGCGTCACCGTGATGAGCACACCCCGTGCGTTCGTCAGCTTCAGCCGTCAGCGCGGCCTGGCACCGGACGGCCGCTGCAAGCCGTTCTCGGCACATGCCGACGGCACCGCGTGGGGCGAGGGCGTCGCGGTCCTGCTGCTGGAACGCCTCTCCGACGCGCGTCGGAACGGGCATCCGGTGCTCGCCGTGGTCCGTGGCTCGGCGGTCAACCAGGACGGTGCGTCGAACGGTCTGACGGCGCCGAACGGTCCGTCGCAGCAGCGGGTGATCCGGGCGGCGCTGGCCGCCGGCGGGCTGACGCCCGCGGACGTCGACGCGGTCGAGGCCCACGGCACGGGCACTGTGCTGGGCGACCCGATCGAGGCACAGGCCCTGATCGCCGCGTACGGAGACCGGCCGGTGGACCGTCCGCTGCGGATCGGCTCGATCAAGTCGAACATCGGCCACACCCAGGCCGCCGCCGGCGCCGCCGGTGTGATCAAGATGGTGCTCGCCCTGCGGCACGGCACGCTGCCCAGGACCCTGCACGCCGAGGAGGCGTCCCCGCACGTCGACTGGTCGGCCGGCGAGGTGGCGCTGCTGAGCGAGGCGGTGCCGTGGGACCGCGAGGACCGCCCGCGCCGGGCAGGCGTCTCCTCGTTCGGCGTGAGCGGCACCAACGCCCACATCGTCATCGAGGAAGCAGAGGAAGCAGAGGAAGCACCCGAACTCCCCGTGTCCGAACCGAACCCCGGGGGCATGCGGCCGACGGAGCCGCTGCCTATCCTGCTGTCCGCCCGCGACGACGCCACGGTCGCCGACCAGGCCTCCCGGCTGCACGACCACCTCACGGCCCACCCCGACCTGGCGCTGCGGGACGTCGCCCACGCGCTGGCCACCTCCCGCGCCGCCCTGGAACACCGGGCCGTGGTCCTGGCCCCGGACCGGGACGGGCTGCTCGGCACGCTCGCCGGGCTGGCGGACGGCGCGCCCACGCCCGCCGTCCTGCGCGGAGTGGCGGGCGAGGGCCGGATCGCCGTGCTCTTCCCCGGCCAGGGCAGCCAGAGCGTCGGCATGGGCCGCGCGCTGTACAGCCGCCACCCCGCCTTCGCCGCGTCCCTGGACGAGATGTGCGCGGCGTTCGCCCCGGAACTCGAACGGCCCCTGCTCGACGTACTGCACGCCGAGCCCGGCACTCCCGAGGCGGCCCTCCTCGACCGGACCGAGTACACCCAACCCGCCCTGTTCGCCGTGGAGGCTGCGCTCTACCGACTCATCGAGGGATGGGGGCTGCGTCCCGACTACCTGCTCGGCCACTCCATCGGCGAGCTGACCGCCGCGTACGTCGCCGGGGTGCTCACCCTGCCCCAGGCCGCGCGGCTCGTCGCCGCCCGGGGCCGCCTCATGCAGGCGCTGCCGGAGGGCGGCGCGATGCTCGCCGTGGCCCTGGCCCCCGAGGACCTGGAGCCACTGCTCGACGGTCACCGGCACCGCGTCGACATCGCGGCGGTGAACGGACCCGCAGCCACCGTGCTGTCCGGTGACGAGGAAGCGGTTCTGGACATCGCCGCCCGATGCGCCGAACGCGGCGTGAAACAGCGGCGGTTGAACGTCAGCCATGCCTTCCACTCCAGCCGGATGGACGGCATGCTCGGAGACTTCGCCGACCTCGCGAGCGAGCTGGACCTCGCCCCCGCACGGATCCCGATCGTCTCCAACGTGACCGGCACCGCCCTCACCGCGGACGAGGCCACCGCACCGGAATACTGGGTGCGGCACGTGCGGGAGACCGTCCGCTTCCACGACGGCATCCGCTGGCTGCACTCCCGTGGCGTCACCGTCTTCCTCGAACTCGGCCCGGACGGCGTGCTCTCCGCGATGGGCGCCGGATGCCTCCCCGACGCCGTGGACGAGGTGGCGTTCCTACCAGCGCTGCGCCCCTCCTGGCCGGAGCCGCGCGCCGTCACCGCCGCGCTCGGCGAACTGCACACCCGCGGCGTCCCGTTGGACTGGCCGGCGATCGCGGCGGGCTGGGGCGGCCGGACCGTACCCCTGCCGACCTACCCGTTCCGGCGGCGGCGCTACTGGCCGGACGCCGCCGGGTCCGCCCCGGTCCCCGCGGCCGGCCCGGCGGACACCCGCTTCTGGAACGCCGTGGCCCGGCGGGACATCACCTCGCTCACCGACGAGCTGGGCGTGGCCGAGACTGCGGCGCTGCCCGAACTGCTGCCCGCGCTGTCGGCCTGGCGTGAACGCCGCGACACGGAATCCGCCGTCCAGGACTGGCGCTACCGGATCACCTGGCGGCGGCTGACCGACCCGCCCCGGCCCCGTCCCACCGGCACCTGGATCGTCGTCGCGCCGTCCGCCCCCGAGGCCGCCGCCGGGACGGCCGGCGTGCTCTCCGCACTGGCCCGTCGCGGCGCGCGAACCCACCTGCTCACCGTCGGCCCGGACGGCGACAGCGAGGCCGGCACCGACGCCGGTACGGCCCTGCGCGTCGCGCTCGACGCGGCGGACGGCCCGCCGGCCGGAGTCCTGTCACTGCTGGGCCTCGACGGGCGAGGGCACCCCGGCCGCCCCGAAACGACCGCGGGCCTGATCGGAACCCTACGGCTGATCCAGACGCTCGCCGGTGCCGAGGCCGGGACCAGGCTGTGGTGCGTGACGCGTGGTGCGGTCGCCGCCGACCGCACCACGACCGTCACCGACCCCGCCCAGGCCCAGATCTGGGGCCTCGGCCGGGTCGCCGCCCTGGAGCACCCACGGTGCTGGGGCGGGCTCGCCGACCTGCCCGCCGAGCCCGACGACACCGCGTACGACCGGCTCTGCGCCGTCGTCACCGGAGGCACCGGAGGCACCGGGGATGGGGACACCGGCGAGGACCAGGTCGCCATCCGGTCCGCCGGCGTCCTCGGCCGGAGGCTGATCCGCGCCCGCGCCGCCACCCCTGCCCCCTCCGCCGGTGGAGACTGGCTGCCCAGCGGTACGGTCCTCATCACCGGCGGGACCGGCGGGATCGGCGCACACGTGGCCCGCCGGTTGGCCGCCGACGGCGCGGACCACCTCGTGCTCGTCAGCCGCACCGGAGCCGACAGCCCCGAGGCGGCCCGCCTCGTCGCCGAGCTGGGCACCCGGGTGACCGTCGCCGCCTGCGACGTCACCGACCGCCTCGCGGTCACCGAGCTCGTCGCCCGGGTGGCCGCCGAGGGCCACCCGATCCGCTCCGTACTGCACGCCGCGGGCGTCAGCCACCACGCGTCCCTCGCGGACACCACCCCGGACGAGATCGCGGACACCCTGGCCGCGAAGACGACGGGCGCCGACGTACTGCACGAGGTCTTCGCCGACACCGAGCTGGACGCGTTCGTGCTCTTCTCCTCGATCGCCGGCGTCTGGGGCAGTGGGGGCCAGGCGGCGTACGCGGCGGCCAACGCCCACCTCGACGCCCTCGCGGAGAACCGCCGGGCCCGGGGGCTTCCCGCCACATCGGTGGCGTGGGGGGCCTGGGCGGGCGTCGGCATGGCCACCGTCGGCGACGCCGCCGAGCGGCTGCGCCGACGCGGCATCAGCGTGATGGACCCGGACCGCGCCGTCGCGGCCCTGCGCCGGGCCGTCGCCGAGGACGAAGCCCAGCTCACCGTCGCCGACGTGGACTGGAACCGGTTCGTGCCCCTCTTCACCGGAGCCCGCCCGAGCCGGCTCCTCGACGAACTCCCGCAGGCGGCGGACCTTTTCACCGACGCGAACGTCGATCCCGCGCCGGTTCCGGACGGCCTCGGCCGTCGGGTGGCGGCACTGCCGGAGGCCGACGGCATCGGACTGCTGTTGGACCTCGTACGTGCCGAAGCCGCCGCGGTCCTCGGCCACGCCGACCCGGACGAGGTCGACGCCGGCCGAGCCTTTCGCAGTCTCGGGTTCGACTCGCTCACCTCGGTCCAGTTGCGCGACCGGCTGACCGCCGCTCTCGGCACGCGGCTGCCCGCCACCCTGGTGTTCGACCACCCCAGCCCTGCCGTCCTGGCCGTACACCTGCGTGGCACGCTGCTCGGGCTGCGTCCGGAACAGGCACAGGGTGGTCCGTCGGGCCAGGCCGGACAGGGCGGGCCTGTGCGGTCCGACGGCGACGACCCGATCGTCATCGTCGGAATGGGCTGCCGCTTCCCCGGCCGGGTGGAATCTCCCGAGGACCTGTGGGACCTGGTCGCCTCCGGTGCCGACGCGATCTCGGGCTTCCCGACGGACCGTGGCTGGGACCTGGACGCCCTGTACGACCCGGACCCCGAGCGCAGCGGTACCTCGTACGCCCGCGAGGGCGGCTTCCTCGCCGATGTGGGCGAGTTCGACGCGGGCTTCTTCGGGATCAGTCCCCGTGAGGCGCTGGCCATGGACCCGCAGCAGCGGCTGCTGCTAGAGGTGTCCTGGGAGGCGCTGGAGCGCGCGCACATCGCTCCCGACTCGTTGCGTTCCAGCGCGACCGGCGTGTTCATGGGCACCAGCGGCCAGGACTACATGTCCCTGCCGGGCGACGCGAGCAGCGAGGGCTACTTCCTGACCGGGAACGCGGCGAGTGTGGTGTCGGGCCGTCTTGCCTATGTGTTCGGGCTGGAGGGTCCGGCGGTGACGGTGGACACGGCGTGTTCGTCGTCGCTGGTGGCGATGCATCTGGCGGCACAGGCGCTGCGTTCCGGCGAGTGCTCGCTGGCCCTGGCCGGCGGCGCGACCGTGATGTCGACACCCGCCGGATTCGTGGAGTTCAGCCGCCAGCGCGGCCTGGCCCCCGACGGCCGCTGCAAGCCCTTCGCCGCGGCGGCGGACGGTACGGGGTGGGCCGAGGGCGCGGGCGTACTGCTCCTTGAGCGGTTGTCGGACGCTCGTCGCAACGGACATCAGGTGCTCGGGGTGCTGCGGGGTTCGGCGGTCAATCAGGACGGTGCGTCGAACGGTCTGACGGCGCCGAACGGTCCGTCGCAGCAGCGGGTGATCCGGCAGGCGTTGGCGAACGCCGGGCTGACCGCCGGGGAGGTGGACCTGGTGGAGGGACACGGTACGGGGACGAAGCTGGGTGACCCGATCGAGGCGCAGGCGTTGTTGGCGACGTACGGGCAGGGCCGGCCCGACG
Source organism: Streptomyces sp. McG3 (assembly GCF_018619185.1). Classification (GTDB taxonomy): domain Bacteria; phylum Actinomycetota; class Actinomycetes; order Streptomycetales; family Streptomycetaceae; genus Streptomyces. Next base: position 7,876 of record NZ_JAAXYC010000336.1, read on the forward strand.
ACCGTCCGTTGTGGCTGGGGTCGGTGAAGTCGAACATCGGGCACACCCAGGCGGCCGCGGGTGTGGCAGGGGTCATCAAGACGCTGATGGCCATGCGGCACGGGCAGTTGCCGGGAACGCTGCATGTCGACGAGCCGTCGTCGCACGTGGACTGGTCGGCGGGTGACGTACGTCTGCTGACGAAGGCGCTGCCCTGGTCCGGTGAGCGAGGTCCGCGGCGGGCGGGTGTGTCCTCGTTCGGGGTGAGCGGCACGAACGCGCACCTGATTCTGGAGGAGCCTCCTGTCGCTGAGCCCTCTGCTGCCGTGCCGGCGGGTGAGGGGCCGGTGCCGTGGTTGGTGTCGGGTCGTGGGG
>NZ_JAAXYC010000337.1 GCF_018619185.1 Streptomyces sp. McG3
CCCCACGCCCCCGCACTACTCGAAACCAGGACCACATCATCGCCCCGCCCCTGCGACGCGTCCCCGGTCCGACCACTCCGGTACCGGCCTGTGACACAACGTCAGGCCGCAGCCCCGGGCCGGGATACATCAGAGCTCCGGATGCTCCTGTGAGCTGCGGCCGTCTGCCGCCGCGCTGTTCCCGCTCCGGCCGAGCGCCCCTTCGAGAACTGCCGGCGGGCGACCGGCCGCTACGAGAACAGTACTCAGACGACAGCCGCCGCCCGGGCCGCCGTCCTCCTCCGCGAAGCCCCCGCCCTCACCACCACCGGCGCCGTGTCTTCGAAGGCATGTTCTGGCCCCATCAGAACGGTTTCGAGTGGCTCTACCCCTCTCGTCAGACCGCCAGCCGCGTGGGCACGGCGTCCGCCCGCCCGTAGGCGAGCACCTGGGCAAGGATCTTGCGGAACCGGGTGACGTCTTCGGCCGGAGCCTCGATGACGGCCTCGATCTCGCCCTCGTCCAGCCGAAGGCTCTCCAGCGCCTCGGGATCCAGCAAGACGCGGAGGATGTTGCCGTCCAGGACGGCTTCGCGCACGCATCCGTATGCCGTCCCCTGTCCGGCGGTGACGAGGCAGTGCGTGTCCATTCCCAGCGCGACCTCCTGGTCATCGGGCTCTTCCTCGCCCGCCATGAACATCACGATGAAGCCGCTGCCGTCTTCGCCCTCCGCGAGGGCGGCCTCGGTGAAGTAGCCGTCAGGATCGATCTCCGTGGTAGCGACGCGAGCGGTGAATCGGTACGTCATAACGAGGTTGTATCAAGGCGGTCAGACAGGCCGTCCAGGAGGGGCGTCGACGTCATCACAGCCAAGGTGGGACCACTCCAAACCGTTCCTCAGCAGGGGCCAGACGGCGCCGGGCGGATTCCAGTAGCGGTCGCAACACCTGGTCACTCGACTGTTGCGATGAGCCTACTGAAGTGGAGGGCCGGAGTCTGCCAGCCGAGGGCTTTGCGGGGGCGGTCGTTGAGTTCGATGGCGACGGCGGCCAGGTCGGCGGCGGAGTAGATCGAGAGGTCGGTTCCCTTCGGAAAGTACTCGCGGAGCAGGCCGTTCGTGTTCTCGTTCGTCGGCCGCTGCCAGGGGCTGCCGGGGTCGCAGAAGAAGACCGGGATGCTGGTCGCTCTGGTGAACTCGTCGTGACGGCCCATCTCGCTGCCCTGATCCCAGGTCAGGGTGCGGGCGAGCGTCGGAGGGAGGCTCTGGAAGGAGCGGACAAGGGCGTCGCGGACGTGTTCGGAGCTGCGCCGTCGGGAAGGTGTAGGAGCTTGACGTAGCGGGTGGTGCGGTCGACGAGCGTGCCGATCGCGGACCGGTTGTCCTTGCCGACGATCAGGTCGCCCTCCCAGTGGCCGGGGACGATCCGGCCGTCGGCCTCCGGGGGCCGTTGGCTGATGGTCAGGCCGGTGGCACGGAACCGGGTCAGGCGCTGGTCGGGGCGACGGCGCTTGCGCCGGTGCCGGCGGCGGGTCCGCAGCTGGCCCAGGGAACGGTCCAGGCCGCCGCGGTGGGGGAGGGGGCAGTAGTCGTCGCGTTCGGAGGGCGATCCGTACTCCTTGATGAGGTCGCAGGTGCACGTGCTGCCCTCGTAGTGTCAAGGATGCCCAGAGCCTCGTCGAAGGGCGCCGTCCAGCGGGCCCGCGCGCTGCCCGGACCGTAAACGGGGAAGCGAAACGGGGACGCGTTTCACCTTTGAACTGCTGGAACACCCACCACGGGGAGTGGAGCGTGTGCGTTTCACTCCCACGTTTCAGGTCGCCGGTGCCGGGCGCAGCGACGCGAGCGGGGAGCGCCCTCCCTTGCTCACCGCGCGCAGCTACTCCCAGTCGGCCTCGGGGTGGGCGGGGATGACCGCGTCGACGGAGGCGGTGGTGTAGAGCCGGACGTCGACGGCTCCGGCGCGGCTGGTGCCGAGGCGGACCTCGATGGACTGCGGGGAGCGGAGCCGGCCGAGTCGGACCATGTGGTCGAAGCCGGCGCGGCGGCCGACGGGTTCCGGAATTCCCGCAGGGATCACGGTGCGAACCCGTAGGCTCCTCGGACCCGGAAGGGCGGGTGACCCTTGGGTTCGAGGCGGAGGACAGTCGGATCATGGCAGCATTCGGAACCGCGCATCGCAGTCTTCTGGACGATGCCGTTCCCGACATCGAGCGGTTGGTCGAGTTCCACGAAAAGGAGACCGGGACGGCGCGAGGCCGGCGTCGCCCCGATATCCAGGTCGTCAGCCGTTCAGCGGTGGTGCTGATCTGCGCCTCGTGGGAGGCGTTCTGCGAGGACCTGGCCGCGGAGGCCCTGCGCCACCTCGCCGACCATGCGCCGAAGGGTGCATCGCTACCCAAGGAGATCAAGAAGACCTTGAAGAAGAGCCTGCTCGATGAGAAGAACGAGCTGGCGATATGGGATCTGGCAGACGACGGCTGGCGGACAGCTCTGCGTGCTCGTGCCAAGTTGCTCACGGACGACGATGACCGCTCCCTGAACACGCCGAAGCCTCGCCAGGTCAAGGACTTCTTCGATCAGAATGTCGGGATCGCTGATATCACCGCTGCATGGCTCTGGCACAAGAACGACCAGCAGCGAACGACTCAGTTGCTGAACGACTTCGTTGTCCTCCGCGGTGCTATCGCTCACCGCCGCTCGCCAGCTGGCGGCGTTCGGAAGAAGAAGGCGACGGACGGGCTGGATCTTGTCCTTCGCCTGGCCGAGAAGAGCGCCGAGTGCGTCAGTGATCATCTCCTGAAGCACACGGGGGTCGCGCTCCCTGAACTCGACCCACCGACCACGTAGTCGATTCGTCCAACTGCGCTCCAGGCGGACGAAGTTGGACCACCCACGCTCGCCACCGTCCACGACAGGGTGACGGTCCCCGAGATCCATGACTCACTGGCGCAACGGGACTGCCTGCCCAGCGAGCACTGGGTCGATGCCGGATACCCCACAGTCGGCCAGGTCGTCGCCGCACGCCGGGACCACGGGGTCGCCCTGCACGGGCCAATGGCCGCCAGCACCGCCGCTTCGACCGACGGCCCCTTCGGGCAGGAGGCGTTCACCATCGACTTCGACCACGAACGGGTCACCTGCCCGAACGGTGTCACCAGCACGCAGTGGCACCACCGGCACTCCCAGCAGGGCCTGCCCGTCATCCGGGTCCGCTTCGACCCCGCCGACTGCCGAGACTGCCCCCACCTGCGCGCATGCGTGAACTCACCCAAGGCCGAATACCGCTCGCCCAACCTGCGGCACCGCGACGAACACGAAGTCGTTCAGGCGGCCCGGACCGAACAGCGAACCGATGCCTGGAAAGACCGCTACAAGATCCGAGCCGGAGTCGGGCACCATCTCCCAAAGCGTCCAGCGCTGCGGCCTGCGCAGATCCCGCTACCGTGGCCTTGCGAAGACTAGCCTTCAGCACCAGCTCACCGGCGCCGCGATCAACCTCGCACGCATCGACGCCCACCTCACCGCCACACCCGCACCAGCCACTTCGCAGCACTTCGCCCCGCCGACCAAACGATCGACGGGGCGAAGTAGAGGACCCCGAATTAGCCAACAGCCTCAGTGAGGTCCGGGGCCCGGCCTGGTGGGGGAGCGGGTCAGAGGTTGTCCCAGCAGCTCGCGTGTTCGGAGGGCGGTCCGTACTGCTCGATGAGGTCGCAGGTGCAGGTGCCGCCCTGGTAGGAGTCCTTGTCGCACTCATCGTGGTGCTCCCGCTCGGACCGCAGTTGCGGGACCGCCGACTCCGCGGGTGTCGCCGTCCGTTCTTTCTGATCGGTTCACGAGCTGAGGAGCTGGGCTGATCGGTTGGCTGGTTGGTGTTTCATTTGCTGTGCCTGTCGAGTATTTGGGGTGCCGTTCTGGGGAGTGATGCCTGGTGGGCTCTGAGCTGGGGCTCTTTGCAGGGGAGCGGCTGATGGTGTGCTTGATCAGCTAGTTGGGTGAGTGCTCATGATCGTTCGGTGGCTTTTGCGGTGGTCGGAGCGGCGGTGGTCGTCGGACGTTTTGCTCACTAGTGGGGTGACTGCGGCGCCCCCGCAGGTGCACAAACCTGCGGGGGCGCCGTGACCTTCAGTGGAGCAGCGTCAGCCCTTCTTGGGTGCGAGTTTGGCGATGTATTGGTGTGAGACACCGAGCATGGCTCCTGCGTCTCTGACCGTGGCCTTCGCGGTCAGAGTTCGTGCGGCGGCCATGAGAGCCTCAGTGGCCGCTTTGGCGGCTTCTTCGGCTTTTTCCCTAGCCTCCTCGGCCGTGATGATCGCTTCGGCCATTTCGGGATCGGCCGGTCGCATCACGACTTTGAATGACTCTTCGGGGATCTCTAGCAGCATCGCCACCACGTCGGCGGCCATCCTGCTCGCCTCGCTCCAAGTGCGCCCCTGAGTGACCCCGACGAAGCCTTGCGGTAGGTCGGGGATCGTCACAGCCCAGTGGGAGCCATCGTGCTTCGCAATCGCGTTGTATGTCGTTGTGTCGCCCATTTCTCCTTCCCTTCTTGTACGCCTCGCCGAAGTGGTGGGATCCTGATCGGTGGGGGCCGACTTGGACTCGGCCCCCCGTCGATCACGCTCCCTCCGCCGCCTTGATCAGAGTCTCGGCGGTCCCTTCGGCGATCTCTCGGTGTCGCGGGACGGGAAGAGACACACCCTGCAGGGTGTAGATCTCATGACGTGCTCCCTGTCTCGCGAGTACGAGATCCGCCCCCTTGCCGGCGGCGATTCGCCGCAGTTCCCGGAGCAGTACTCGTTTCTGCACCCGGCTAGGCTACTCGATGCGACAGGATCTGTCTACTTCATGCGACAGGACGTGATCTTGCAGGTGCCGACTTTCCTGGGCATCACGAGCGGCTGATTGTTCGCTGGGACGGGCTTGTACCGGCATGAGTTGTGTAGCGGCACAGGGGTGTGGGTCCGTGGATGCCGAGGGTGGTCATGAGGTGTTGTTGGCGGGGGTGGAGTTGGTTCCAGGCGTGCTGCTGGGTGCGGATCCACTTGGTCGTGGTGCCGGGGAAGGCGTGGCCGGCGGTGTGGTGGGTGTGGGCTTGGTGGTAGCTGTGGTTCCAGGAGGCCCGCCAGGGTGGGTTCCACCACGGGTCGAGTGCGGTGAGCTGTGTGTCGTGGGGCCAGGGCCGACCGGTGCGGCGTAGGTGGGCGACGGCGCGTTTGCGCTGCTCGTACAGCCACCAGCCCAGGGGAAATCCGTCGTGTTCGGTGGTGTAGTGGGCGGTGCCGAGTCTGCCGTGAGTGTGTGCGTAGGAGCGGGCGTAGGGCAGGCCGCCGTCGATGGATGAGGAGACGGTTGTGGGGCGCGACTGGCTGGCGCCGGTTCTGCGGCGCGTGCGTGTTTCCTGCTGGGGGCGGGCGGCGTGTGCGTCCTGGGGTGTTATGCCGAGTCCGGTCAGGAGTTCCTGCTGGCCCGGGTGGAGGTCGTCATAGTTGGTGCACTGGGTGAGCAGCCATCTGGTGGCGGCTGGAGGGAGTCCGGGGAAGCCTGCGGCCGCGTTCAGAGCGTGGCCGTGGATCTCGTTTCTGACGGCATGGTAGGCGATTTGCCATGGTAGGCCCCAGGATGGGTTCCACCATGAGTCAAGGCCGTCGAGGGCCTCGGCGCGGTGGTGGGGGAGTCGGCCGTTGGCGGCCCGTTTGCGTTGGTGGGCGAGCCATGTCCCCAGCTGGTAGCCGTGGTGGTTCGTGCTTCTGGGCACGGCGAGGTGTCCGTGTCGGGCGGCGTAGGAGCGGGCGTGGGCCAGGCCGGTGTCGAATGATGCCTGCTGGGTGACGCGGCGGGACCGTGCGGTGGGGGCATTGGTGGCGGTGATGCCGAGTTGCGTGAGCCTGTGTTGCTGCCCCGGGTGGAGGTTCTGGTAGGTGACGCACTGAGTGTAGAGCCATTGCCCAGTCCAGTCGGGGGCGCCGGGGAAGCCTTGGTCGGGGAGGAGTTTGATCCCGTTCTCGACGAGTTTGCGGGCGGCGCGGTGGTTGATCTGCCAGTCCCCGTTCCACGGTGGGTTCCACCATGGGTCGATGGCGGCCAGCAGTGGGCCGGCCGGGTAGGGCGCGGCGGACCTGGCGGTGTGAAGGCCGGCCTGGTGCTTTTGGCGGGCCAGCCATTTTCCGATGGGGAAGCCTTCGTGCCGGTCGGAGGGTGATGCGTTGAGGTCGCCGTGCAGTGCCGCGTAGGAGCGGGCGTAGTAGAGACCAGTCTCCAGGGACGGCCTGTGGGTGGCGGGGTTGGGACGGGCGGTTGCGACAGTCTGCTCAGTCAGTCCGACGGCCGCGAGCTGCTGGCGCTGTTCTGCTGCCAGGTCCGGGTAGGACACACATTGGGTGTACAGCCATTGACCGAGCTCGTCGTCGAAGGCTGCAAAGGCGCTTCCGGGGTCGAGGGGGTGGCCGGAGCGGACGAGTTCGGTCACCGTGTAGCAGGCTCGCTGCCAGTCGGAGGGCCAGGGCGGTGCCCACCACGGATCCATTGTGTCCAGCTGTTGCGTGAGGGCGGGATCGAGGATGCCGCGTCGGGCGCGTACGCGGAGGTTGGACAGCCATTGGCCGATCGGGAAGTCGGCGTACGTATCGGCAGCGCTCGCACAAAGGTGCCCGTGCTGCTTCCAGTAGGCGCGTGCGTTGGTCAGGCCCTGGTCACGGGCCTCGGCGAGGTTGCGACGCCGCGGCAGTGCGTTGCGGGCGGCTTCGGCACTGACGCCGATCTGTGCCAGTAGTCTGCGCTGCTGGGGGTGGAGGCTGCTGTAGACCTGGCACTGCCGGTACAGCCAGGTGCCGAGATTCTCGCTGGTGCCCGGGAAGCCCTGCTCGGGGCTGATGTCAGTGCCTGAGTCCAGCAGCCGTCGTGCGCGCAGGTAGATGCGCTGCCACAGCGTGCTCCAGGCAGGATTCCACCACGGGTCAAGAGCGGCCAAGGCCTGGCTGCGCTCGGGGGAGAGCTGGGGGCCTGCTGCGCGCTGGTTGGACAGCCACAGGCCGAGTTGGAACCCGTCCTTTTCGTACCGGTAAGGAATGCAGAGGTGGCCGTGCTCGGTGGCGTAGGCACGGGCGTGGCGCAGGCCGCGCGCGAACCCCTTGGCGGTCTCAGCCACGTCTGGGGCCGGCGCCCCCGCCGACTCCGTTTTTCCGGGCGCTTCGTCGACGGGCCGGGTTTCGGCCAGGAGCCGGGTGATCGGTGCGGGCCGGTGGGGCGGGGAGACGTGCCACATGCTGCGTGTCTTCGGCTTGTGCCCGGCTCTGGTGCGTACGCAGGCGCGTACCCAGGCGTTCAGCGGGCCTGTCGTGAGGGCGCTGAGGCGACCGGCTATCCGTGGCCGCTCAAGACGCCGAGCCAGTTCGTCCGCGAGGCCGGGGACATCGGCGAGCGCGTGCGGCTGATGCCGCCCCGCGTCATCGAGTAGCCGCTGCTGCAGGCTCGGGTCGGCGAGGGCCGCGGTCAGCGTGACGGCTTTGGGATAGGTAACCGCATCCCGCGCCGCGGCACGCCATGCGAGGTCGTTGCCGGCTGTCATCAGTCGCAGCCGGTCGGGCCAGAGGATCTTTTCCGGCCAGGGCTCGTCCCACCATGCAGCCAGAATCGCTTGTGCCACGGTGAATGCTTCGGCAGCGTGCGGATAGCGTCGCAGCAGCCGTACATGACGGCGCTGGGCCGCCCCGATCTGCGGCGCATACAGCAGGTCGAGCTGCCCGGGGCCCGCCGTTGCCCCGTCGACGACGGGTGTTTCCAGCATCCAGCACTGGTGCTTGACGCATACCCGGCCGTGGGGCTGGAGGTAGCGGCGTGCTTCTTCCTGGCCCTGTGTGGCGGTCGCGGTGCAGGCCCGGCATCCGGGGCCGGTCGGCGGGATCGTGGCTGGGGTGCGGACCCAGGCGGCCGGCCCGCTCCCGAGTCTGCTCGAGGGAACGTCCCTGCCCCAGGCCGACAGGGCACGGTGCAGGTGTTCTTCGGGCATGCGGCAGAAGGCGGCGACCACCGCCCGGGCCTCGGCGTTGAAGACCACTTCTCCGTCGGGTCGCACCGTGAACAGATTGGGCCGCCGTCCCACGTCCACGAGCGCGCCGATGAGCTCTTTGGCGGTGAGCCTGTAGCGGGAGGCGACTCTGCTCATGAACGACAGCGTCGTCTCGCCGTTCAGCGGAGCTACATGCACTGCGCCCAAAGGCAGCCTGTGCGGGGGGGGGG
>NZ_JAAXYC010000338.1 GCF_018619185.1 Streptomyces sp. McG3
GCGCCCACCGAGGCGCCGGAGCCGGCTTCTCCTCGGCCTTCGGGGCCGGGGCCGGAGCCTCGGCGGGCTTCTCCTCGGCCTTCGGGGCGGCCGGGGCGGAGGCGCCGGGCGCACCGATGACGGCGAGCTTGGCGCCGACCTCGGCGGTCTCGTCCTCGCCGACCACGATCTCCAGCAGCACACCGGCGACCGGGGCGGGGATCTCGGTGTCGACCTTGTCCGTGGAGACCTCCAGCAGCGGCTCGTCCTCGGCCACCTCCTCGCCGACCTCCTTGAGCCAGCGGGTGACGGTGCCCTCGGTGACGCTCTCGCCGAGCGCCGGGAGGGTGACGTCGGTGCCCTCGGCGGACGAACCGCCGGTGGTCGCCTCGGCGGTCGGGGCCTGGGCCGGAGCCTCGGTCTCGGTCGACGGGGCGGTGGGCGCCTCCTCGGCCTGCGGGGCCGGGGTGGATGCGGGCTCGGCGGCGGGCGCCTCGGCAGCCGGGGCCGCGGCCTCGGCCGGAGCGCCCGAGCCGTCGTCGATGACGGCCAGCTCGGCGCCGACCTCGACGGTCTCGTCCTCGGCGACCTTGATGGAGGCCAGGACACCGGACGCGGGGGCCGGGATCTCGGTGTCGACCTTGTCGGTCGAGACCTCGAGCAACGGCTCGTCGGCCTCGACGCGCTCGCCCTCGGCCTTCAGCCAACGGGTGACAGTGCCCTCGGTGACGCTCTCGCCGAGCGCCGGAAGGGTTACGGAAACCGACATGGTTTCAGTTGCTCCTTACGAAATTGCGGAAGTGGTCGGTCGTCGCGCCCGGGACCGGGGGATCAGTCGTGGGCGTGGAGAGGCTTGCCGGCCAGCGCCAGGTGAGCCTCGCCCATCGCCTCGTTCTGCGTCGGGTGTGCGTGGATGAGCTGGGCGACCTCGGAGGGCAGCGCCTCCCAGTTGTAGATCAGCTGGGCTTCGCCGACCTGCTCGCCCATGCGGTCGCCCACCATGTGGACGCCGACCACGGCACCGTCCTTGACCTGGACGAGCTTGATCTCGCCCGCGGTCTTCAGGATCTTGCTCTTGCCGTTGCCCGCGAGGTTGTACTTGAGGGCGACGACCTTGTCCGCGCCGTAGATCTCCTTGGCCTTGGCCTCGGTGATGCCGACGGAGGCGACCTCGGGGTGGCAGTACGTCACCTTGGGCACGCCGTCGTAGTCGATCGGGACGGTCTTCAGACCGGCGAGACGCTCCGCCACCAGGATGCCCTCGGCGAAGCCGACGTGGGCGAGCTGGAGGGTCGGGACGAGGTCGCCCACGGCCGAGATCGTCGGGACGTTGGTCTGCATGTACTCGTCGACCAGGACATAGCCGCGGTCCATCGCGACGCCCTGCTCCTCGTAGCCCAGGCCCTGCGAGACCGGGCCGCGGCCGATGGCGACGAGCAGCAGCTCCGCCTCGAAGGTCTTGCCGTCGGCGAGCGTCACGCGGACGCCGTCCTCGGTGTACTCGGCCTTGTCGAAGAAGGTGCCGAGGTTGAACTTGATGCCGCGCTTGCGGAACGCGCGCTCAAGAAGCTTGGAGCTGTTCTCGTCCTCGACCGGGACGAGGTGCTTGAGGCCCTCGACGATGGTGATCTCGGTGCCGAAGGACTTCCACGCCGAGGCGAACTCGACGCCGATGACGCCGCCGCCCAGCACGATCGCGGACTTCGGGACGCGGTCCATCTTCAGCGCGTGGTCCGAGGAGATGATCCGGTTGCCGTCGATCTCCAGGCCGGGCAGCGACTTCGGCACGGAGCCGGTCGCCAGCAGCACGTGGCGGCCCTGGACACGCTGGCCGTTCACGTCCACGGAGGTGGGGGAGGAGAGCTTGCCCTCACCCTCGATGTAGTGGACCTTGCGCGAGGCGATGAGTCCCTGGAGACCCTTGTACAGGCCCGAGATCACCTCGTCCTTGTACTTGTTGACGGCCTCCATGTCGATGCCCTCGAAGGTCGCCTTCACGCCGAACTGGGCCGATTCGCGGGCCTGGTCCGCGATCTCGCCCGCGTGCAGCAGTGCCTTCGTGGGAATGCAGCCGTTGTGCAGGCAGGTGCCGCCGACCTTGCCCTTCTCGATCAGGGCGACGTCCAGGCCCAGCTGCGCTCCGCGCAGGGCCGCGGCGTAACCGCCACTGCCACCGCCGAGGATCACTAGGTCGAAAACGGTGCTGGCGTCGTTCGCCACGTCACGTCCTCCATGCATGTGCGCCGTACGCCGGGCCCCGTCGCTGGGGTGTGACCGGCCGGTCGGCTGGTGTGCGGCCGCTTTTGTCTTCGGCCCTGTGGTGGGGGCCCTGTCCTGCCGAGAACCCATCTTCGCACTTGTCGACGGTGGGCGGGACGCGGGGCCCGGGTCCGGAACGGATGATCGTCCCTTCCGGAGGGTTACTGCTGCGTAGATGCCTGCGGATCGGGGCGGTGTTCGTCGAGAGCGAAACCCGCTCTCCCTCCGTCGCCCCACCGTCCTGTCCCGCTCATCCTTGCCGCTTCCGCTCGGAGAACACGTACGGCCCCGGACCTGTGCCCGGGGCCGTACGCGACGGAAGGCGGGAACTCAGCCGAGGTCGCCGGCGGCGGTGCGCTCGGCGAGCCGCACCAGGGTGCGGACCGCGGAGCCGGTGCCGCCCTTGGGGGTGTAGCCGTACGGCGCGCCCTCGTGGAAGGCCGGGCCCGCGATGTCCAGGTGCGCCCAGGCGATGCCCTCGCCCACGAACTCCTTCAGGAACAGACCGGCCACCAGGCCGCCGCCCATCCGCTCGCCCATGTTGGCGATGTCGGCGGTGGGGGAGTCCATGCCCTTGCGCAGGTCGGCGGGGAGCGGCATCGGCCAGGACGGCTCGCCGACCTCCTCGGCGATCTCGTGGACCGAGGTGCGGAAGGCGTCGTCGTTGGCCATCACACCGAAGGTGCGGTTGCCGAGCGCCAGGACCATCGCGCCGGTCAGGGTCGCCACGTCGACGATCGCGTCCGGCTTCTCCTCCGAGGCGCGGGTCAGCGCGTCGGCCAGGACGAGCCGGCCCTCGGCGTCGGTGTTGAGGACCTCGACGGTCTTGCCGCTGTACATGCGGAGCACGTCACCGGGGCGGGTGGCGTTGCCGGAAGGCATGTTCTCGGCCAGCGCCAGCCAGCCGGTGACGTTGACCTTGAGGCCCAGACGGGCGGCCGTGACGACGGCGGCGAACACGGCGGCGGCGCCGGCCATGTCGCACTTCATCGTCTCGTTGTGGCCGGCCGGCTTGAGCGAGATGCCGCCCGAGTCGTAGGTGATGCCCTTGCCCACCAGGGCCAGGGTCTTCTCCGCCTTGGGGTGCGTGTAGGCGAGCTTCACCAGGCGCGGGCCGCGCACGGCGCCCTGGCCGACGCCGAGGATGCCGCCGTAGCCGCCCTTGACCAGGGCCTTCTCGTCGAGGACCTGGACCTTGACGCCGTGCTCCTTGCCCGCGGCGGTGGCCACGGCGGCGAAGGACTCCGGGTACAGGTCGTTCGGCGGGGTGTTGATCAGGTCGCGGGCCCGGTTGATCTCCTCGACCAGGGCGAGGGAGCGCTCGACGGCGGCCTTGTAGGCCTTGTCGCGCGGCTTGGCGCCGATCAGGGCCACCTCGGCGAGCGGCAGTTTCGGGCCACTGTCCTTGGACTTCGCGTCCTTGGGGGCGAGCTTGTTCTCGCCGCCCTGGTAGGCGGTGAAGGCGTACGCACCCAGGAGCGCGCCCTCGGCGACGGCGGCGGCGTCCTCGACGGAGGCGGCGGGCAGCGCGAAGCCGGCCTTCTTGGAGCCGGTCAGCGCACGGGCCGCGGTGCCCGCCGCGCGGCGCAGCGCCTCGGCGTCGTAGGCGTCCTCCTTGTCCGGGACCGGACCGAGACCGACCGCGACGACGACCGGGGCCTTGAGGCCGGACGCGGCGGGCAGCTTGGTCAGTTCGCCCTCGGCACCGGTGGCACCCAGGGTCGCGAGGACGGCGGCGAGCTTTCCGTCGAACGCCTTGTCCACGGCCTCGGAGCCGGGTGCCAGGACCGGTCCCTTGACGCCCTTGGCGACGCCGACGACGAGTGCGTCGGCGCGCAGCGTCGCCGCACCGGCAGTGCTGAGAGTGAGAGCAGTCACGGTGGTGAAATCTCGCTTCCGTTGAGTTCGAGTTCGGTCGAGGGGTGGGCCGACCGTGCCCGGCGCATCGTAGACGCCCCGACGATGTGCCGGGAATGAGCCTACGCGCGCGGTTCCTGCTCCGTGACGTCGGCGGGGCTTCCCGGACCTTTTCCGACTGTTACGGCGGTCCGGAACGGTCCTCGGGAAGCACGGCGGCCGATGTGCGCCTCCGTCAGGTCCCGAGCGCCAGCGCCACCAGGGCCGCCGTCGCCGCCGTCTCCTCGACCCCCCCGAAGACATCCCCGGTGACCCCGCCGAACCGCCGCACGCAGTGCCGCAGCAGCAGTTCGCCGGCGGCGAGCGCGACGGGCACCGCGAGCGCGTGGCGCAGCACCCCGTACGGGCCCAGCGGCGCGCCCGCCGCCGCGCACAGCGCCACCGTCACCACCGCCGCGAGCAGCGCCCGCCCGGCCGGGACGGTGGACGCGACCACCGCGCCGAGCCCCTCCGGCCGGGCCGCCGGGACGCCCTGACGGGACGCCAGCGTCAGCGCGAGGCGGGCGGCGACGCCCGCGACGACGGCCCCGAGGGCCCCGTGCGCCCAGCCCTGCCCGTACAGCTCGAAGAGGACGGCGACCTGGGCCAGCAGGACCAGCAGCAGGGTGATGACACCGAACGGCCCAATGTCGGACTGCTTCATGATCCGCAGCGCGTCCTCGGCCGGCTTCCCGCTGCCGAGGCCGTCCGCCGTGTCCGCCAGACCGTCCAGGTGCAGCCCCCGCGTGAGGGCGGCGGGCACCGCGACGGAGGCGACCGCCGCGAGCAGCGCCCCCGAGCCGGCCAGCAGCGACAGCGAGCCGAGGGTCCCGGCGAGCAGCCCCACGACGAGCCCGGCGAGCGGGGCGCAGAGCATGCCGGAGCGGGCGGTCGCGCGGTCCCAGCGGGTCACGCGGACGGGCAGCACGGTCAGGGTGCCGAAGGCGAAACGTATGCCGTGGCTGTTCAGGGAGGTCACCGCGCGCAGGCTAGCCGCTGCGCCCCACCGATAGATTGGGCGAAACGCGCCGAACGCCGTGAAACCTGACGTATCGGGAGTGGGTGGCATGGGTCACTGGTGGCACGACAACATCGCGGAGCCGGGCAAGGTGCCGCTGCTCCTCGCGCTGGCCGCCTTCGTCCTCACCTTCGCGATCACCCGCACCATCACCCGCATGATCCGCGCCGGGAAGGGCCCGTTCCGCAACATCACGCCGGGCGGGGTGCACATCCACCACGTGGTGCCCGGGGTCGTGCTGACGGTGGTCGGCGGATTCGGCGCGGTGGGCAGCGGGCGGCACGGCGTGGCCGCCGGGATCTTCGCGGTGATCTTCGGGGTGGGGGCCGGTCTGGTGCTGGACGAGTTCGCCCTCATCCTGCATCTGGACGACGTGTACTGGACCGAGGAGGGCCGCCAGAGCGTGGAGGTGGTCGTGCTGACCGTCTCGCTGGTGGCGCTGGTCCTGGCGGGCTTCTCGCCGCTCGGCGTCGACGACGTCACCGACGAGGAGGAACAGGGGAGGCTCAGCCTCATCACGAGCTACGTGATCAACTTCTGCTTCGTCCTGATCGCCCTGTTCAAGGGCAAGCTGCGGATGGCGGTGCTCGGCACCCTCGTCCCGTTCGTCGCCCTGGTCGGCGCGATCCGGCTGGCCCGCCCCACCTCGCCCTGGGCCAGGCGCTTCTACCGCCACCGCCACCGGGCCCGCTCCCGGGCACTGCTGCGGGCCTACCACCACGACGTGCGCTGGGCCGGGCCGCGCCGGAAGTTCCAGGACCTCATCGGCGGCGCCCCGGACCGCGTCCCGCCACCGCCCGCGCCCCGGTCCTGAACGCGCCGCCGCCCGCGCCACTCCCGTACGCGGCACACCACCAGGACGACGACGATGGCGGCCAGATGCTCACGCCCCGCCAGGTTGTCCTTCACCAGGACCTCCACGACCATCGCGAGGACCACCAGCGCCCCCGTGAACCGGGCGCGATGCCGGTGGCAGACGTACACCGCGAGCCCCACGACCGCAGCCGAAGGGCCGGTGTCCACCACCTGCGCGTCGGATGCGGGCAGCCCGGGGAACACCTCCGGCCCGAGCGCGACGCCGATCCGCGCGTACAGCGTCCCGGCCAGCGTCGCCAGATACGCCACCGCGAGCGTGCGCCACCGCCCCAGGCACACCTCCGCGACGCCGAACACCACCAGGATCTGGGCCAGCGCGCCCCACACCGGCAGATCGGGCGCGGCCACGAACAGGGACAGCGGGGTGCGCGCGAGGGCGAGCCAGAGCGGGTCCTCGGCCCGTACGGCTCCGAGCAGCCGCACCGGCCGGTAGCCCCAGGCCTGGACCTGCGCCACCTGCACGGTCGCGGTCAGCGCCACCGCGACCGTCGTCAGCGCGAGCGCCCGCGCACCGCGTCCGGCGAGCCCCCGCCGTACGGTCGTGAACAGCGGGCCCCACTCCCGTACCGCCGCCCGGCGCAGGGCGGGGAGACGGCTCATCCGCTCTTCTCGAACAGCATGGAACGGGCCCCCGGTCGGGTCGGTACGCGGCATCGGTGAGGAAGCGCGCCGAGCTGCGATCCCCTCTCGAAGACGGACCGGGCCAGGGCGGAGTTGAGCGGCTCCCGAGTGATGCCGATCTCGTCCGCGTGGCGGGGAGCCGGGAGCCTCAGACCCCGTCGAGGGCCGTCGCCTCGGACCCCGCGTCCTCGATGTCCTCCGCGGTCTCGCCGTCCACGGCCTTCTCCGGTTCCCGCTCCGGCAGTTCGGCGGCCAGCGCCGCCGCGGCCTGCACCAGCGGCAGCGCCAACAGCGCACCGCTGCCCTCGCCCACCGTCACGCCGTGGTCCAGCAGCGGGGTCAGCGCCATCCGGTCCAGCGCCTTCGTCTGCGCGGGCTCCCCGCTGACCTGACCGGCCAGCCACCAGTCCGGCGCCCGGAACGCCGCCCGCTGCGCCACCAGCGCGCAGGCCGCAGAGACGACCCCGTCCAGGATCACCGGCATCCGGCGCACCGCGCTCTGCAACAGGAAGCCCGTCATCGCCGCCAGATCCGCCCCGCCCGACGTCGCCAACAGCTCCAGCTGGTCGCCGAGCACCGGCCGGGCCCGGCGCAGCGCGTCCCTGATCGCCGCGCACTTGACCATCCACGCCAGGTCGTCGATGCCCGCACCGCCGCGACCGGTCACCACGGAGGCGTCCGTCCCGCAGAGCGCCGCGACGAGGGTGGCCGCGGCCGTGGTCCCGCCCACGCTGAGGTCGCCGAGCACCACCAGGTCGGTGCCGGAATCCGCCTCCTCGTCGGCGATCGCCATACCCAGGCGGACCGCCTGCTCGGCCTCCTCCGCGCTGATCGCGTCCTCGACGTCGATCCGCCCCGAACCCCGCCGCACCCGGTGCCGCACCACGGACTCGGGCAGCAGCTCCGGATCGCAGTCCAGGGAGACGTCCACGATCCGCATCGGCACCGAGAAGCGCCGCGCCAGCACCGAGACCGGGCTCGCCCCGTCGAGGGCGGACCGCACCAGCTCGTGCGCGCTTCCCGCGGGCCGGCCGGAGACGCCCAGTTCCGCCACCCCGTGGTCACCGGCGAAGAGCACCAGGCGCGGCTGTTCGACGGCCCTGACCGGCACGGACTGCTGCGCGGCGCTGAGCCACTCGGCCAGCTCGTCGAGCCGTCCGAGCGCCCCCGGGGGTACGGTCAGCCGCTCGCGCCGCTCCTCGGCATCGCGCCGCACACCCCCGTCGGGGCGTTGGATCAGGTCGGAGAAGTCGTCCAGGTTCACGGAGGTCTGCCTCGCGGGTCGTCACGTCGGGTCCGGTCCGGGAACCCGGCGACGGGCCCCCAGGGCGTGTCCGGCGGATCAGGAACGGACAGGCCCCAGCCGGAACAGTACCGGTCGGCCCACCCCCGGGAACCGTGCCGTGAACCCGGAGAGGGGCGGGAGTCCGGGCGGCCCCCGGCGCCCCCGGCAGCCGCCCTCACCCCCGCAGCACCAGCAC
>NZ_JAAXYC010000033.1 GCF_018619185.1 Streptomyces sp. McG3
CCCTCCGCCCCGCCCTCCGCGGCAACGCCACCGCAGCGGCGACTGGTTGAGCAGGTCAACGCGCTGAGGAAACGCAATGGGTGTGCGGAGTTGATCGTGGACGCCCGTCTCACCGGGGTTGCTGAGCGGCACGCCGCGGACATGGCGGCGCACCGGCGCGTGGATCACACGGATTCAGCCGGGCGCGACACCGCCGAACGCGTGCGCGGTGCCGGATACGCGTGGTCCGCCGTCGGCGAGACCCTCGTCCATGGTCCGCGGAACCCGGAGGCCGCCGTGGACAGATGGATGCGAGAATCAGGCCAGAACCCGCAATTTGTGAACTGCGCCTACCGACACGTGGGGGTAGGTCGCGTCGAGTCGCCGAGCGGGCCGTACTGGGCTCAGGTTCTCGCCACGCCGAGCTGATATGCAACTGCGGGCCACATGAAAAGAGCGCCGACGCGCGCGTCATCCAGCCCCGTGAGCGTTCACGTCGCGCTGGGTGTACTCCTTTTCGAGGCAGCGAACCAACGGTCAAAATCGAAAAGCTTCCTGCGGCATCCCTGCCCTGCGCCGTTGCCAGTCAACAAAGCGTTTCTCTATGCTCAAGTGGCATGTTCAAGAAATGACATGAAGGCCTCCTTGGCCACCCCCACGTTTTGGTATAGAGGAGTCTGCTGTGAGCAAATGCCTTTCCGTGACTGTGATCTTCGGGGAACGGAACGCAGGCGGACCGCGATTCGTCGGCATCCAGAGTCCCGGCCTCCTGGCGTGGGCCGGGACGTCTTGATGGCCGAGGGCAGTACAGCGGTCGGGCAGCTGTTGCAGGGCTTCGACGAAATGAATCTTCCGGCCTCGGTGTTGTTCTCCGCAGCGGCTCTCGACACCTTCCTGGAAGCCGCTTCGGACGTCTACGACCGCATCACTCCGTGCGATCCCCTGCCATGTTTCGCCGTTCTCCTGGGAACAGGCGACAGGGAACAGTGGTTCGTGGAGGACGTGGCCTTCGGCGAAAACGTCCGCGGTGTCCATCCGAGCGCCCGGGAGGAGTTCCAGGAGTCCATCGTGCCGCGGTTCGGGCCCGCCTACGAGAACCCGGTGCGGGCCTGGTGGCTAGACCCGCAGGACCTCCTGCGGATCACGAGGGAGGGCGAGAACGGCGGGCTCGACGTGCTCGGGTCCATACACATGCATCCCGACTGGCACCGCATCGGTCCGGAGGCGGCCCGCGCGCATCCGCTGGACGAGCAGCCGACGGAGATGGACGCCTACGTGTTCCGTAACACGGCCTGGCCGGTGAACGTGGTCTGCTACCTCCAACGCGACGACGGAATCTACTGCTATGCCCTGTCGGCCTGGGACGCGGACTGCCGGGCTGTCGCCCTCCGACTGCGCCGGCCTGCCCGGGTCCCCGGGATCGGTGATGACCGTGCATGATGACGTCTCCTTGCGCGCCGTGTGGCGGACGATGGCCGAAGCGTGGAGCTCGGGCGACGCTGTGCTGTTCGGCAGCGTCTTCGCCGAGGACGTCGACTTCGTGACGGTCCGGGGCGAGGAACTCCACGGCCGACAACAGGTCGTGGACCGTCATGCTCACCTTTTCGCCACCGTCCACCGCGGCACCCGGCTGGAGGCCGACGTCCGCCCGGTCCGTGAAGTGGCTGACGACACATGGTTGGTCCATGCCGTCACCTTGATACGTCCGTCGGGATACGCCACCCACGCGCAGGCCCTCGTGATCCGTACGGCAGGCGCCTGGACGATCACCGCCTTCCATAACATGGAGTTCAGCGATGTCGAGCTCCCCCCGCCCACGGGAGAACGCTCATGACGCGCCCACGCCTTCGCCACCTTGCCCTGGTCGTTCAGGACGCAGCCGCTACGGCTGCCTTCTATCGAGAGACCTTGGGCATGGAGCAGTTTCACGCGGATCCGGACGGCAGCAGGTTCCTCACCGACGGATACATCAATCTGGCCCTGATCCAGCAGCGCCTCGACTCGGACGTACCTGCCGGGTTCAACCACTTCGGTTTCGAGGTCGCCGATGTCGAAGACACCATGGACCTCATGACGGCTCGTGGTGCCCCCCGCCCTGAGCGACGCAGCGGCAACCGCCCCTTCGCCGAGTACCGGGCGACGGACCCGGAAGGGAACTGGTTCGATCTGTCGGAGCACGGGTTCCTGCCGCCGGAGCGCGAGAGCTGACCAGGAGTGTCGGGACACCGGAACAGCGATGTCGGCCGCGGGTCCCAACCGGGAACCGCGGCCGACCTGTTGGTCGCCGCCTCGTGCGACATCAGCCGGTACCCAACGGCCGCGGACGCAGTCGTGAGGATCTCGGACCTGACACTGTGACCCCGATGGCCAGGGCCGGGCATCCACATGCACGGCGAACGCCGAGCGGCCCTCCACAGTTGTCCCCGGACTTTGTAGAGAGGCCGAGGGCCGGACGGCCTTGTCGCCGGGTTTTCAGATAGGGCAGAGTGCGTGCTGCGGAGCGAGAATGTTGTGGCGGCCCGGCAGGCATCCCCAGTGATGCACCCGGACTGGATGCCGGGGCCCACAGTTTTCCGATTCTCCGGAACGCCTGCCGCCCTACGGAAGGTATTTAGGGAGCTCCGGGTGAGTAGCCAAGCTCGCCCTCGTTCATCAGGCAAGGCCCCACGCCATACCGTGCACGCCCGGCGCGCACCGCGTAACCAGGAAATGCGCGCGGTCCGGAGCGTTCATCGCCAGGCACTTATCTGTGAGGGGTGAGGCTCCGATCTGTTCGCTGTAGACGTGTCTGCAGGATCTCGGTGGCGCAGAGGAATGGAATCGGGTTTCCAGTAGGTATTCGCGCACTGGCGATCCCTCCCAACGGCCGTAATGTGTTGACGGGTTGCCTGACGGCGTGACCTCGATGGTGTAACTGGTGACTTCTGTGGCGAGCTTGGCGAGCACATGGCCGAAATGAACATCGATGACCAGGAGGTTCAGGTCTTTCATGTACACGCTTCGTTCTACATATCCGGAAGTGACACTGATGTGTGGGGGCTCGTTTGCCTCGTGGTCGATAATATGAGCGAAAGTTGCCCGGGTAGCTCCGTGTCGATGTGCCCGGAGGACGGTGGTCGACGCCACCGCAGTCACCGCGCCGTCCGCCCCGACTCTGACCACTTCGTTGGCGATGAGTGCCTGTGTCCGCTGGTCCGCGTCACGCAGTACGGCAGCCAGCCCGTCTCCCATGACCGTTTCCACGTGACCGTGGGGGCCCGGATTCCGCCGAGGACTGTCCGCGACCCTGCCACGAGGCTTCCGCGGACCGAGCAGAGAGCGCAGCGTGCCGTCCGACAGGCCGAGCAACTCGTCCAGCGCGTCCAGGGCGCGCAGCGAGCGGGCGTGTTCGGGACGACGGTGACCGCGCTGCCAACTGCTCAGCGTCGCCGGGCTGACGAAAAGCCCCTGGGTTCGCAGACGCTCGCTCACGCGGTCCAACGGCAGCCCGCTCCTGCGCAACGCCGTCCGCAGTGTTGCTGGAAACGCGTCGTCTGCGGGGTCCCCGCTGCCACCGGGGACGACGGTGGACGACTCCGTTGCGTTGTAGCCGTCATGCATCGTGCTGAGCATCGGTTGCCCGCCTTTCATGCCTCCTGCGCCCGGACCGGTCCTGCCCGGGCGTCCACGCTTCGGAGACAGGTCAAGGTCGGTCCGACAACGAAAACCGGGCGGGCGGGTCCCCTGGCCAATGACCTGGCCCACCACTGACCGGTGTCCGGACGCTGCGAGCCACGCGTCCAGCTACCCTGCGGCCTGCTACCGAGGCCGCCGGCTTACGGAGGACCGTTGACTGAGGTGAACCGAGACTCTCACCGCAGTGCCGAGGGCCCTGACAAGGGAGGGCCGTCGCTGGTGGGTACGACATGTCCCGAGTGCGGTACGGACCTCGGGCCGCACTGGCCCGGCGGGCCGGAGTGTGATTGCGTCTGGAGTGCCGTGTCACAACTGCGCCGTGCGCGGCAGGCCGGCCAGCGGACGGGCTCCGAGGGAGTTCCCCCAACGCTCTTTCCGGAACTGCGGCGCGCTGCCGAATGCGACGTCTTCGTCGAGCATCCGCAGGAGCACGCGCCCGGCGCGGTGGCCCGGCCACACGGGGACGCCGGGACGAGTCCGAGGCTGCGGCGCGTGCCGGGTAGCACCGCCGACCGGTCGGTTCGCCCCGGGCGGGCCCGCAACTCTGGCCGTGTCTCGCTTCGGACCGTAGCCGTCATGGTCGCGGCGGCCGGTGCCGCCGGGATGGCGGTCGTCGGTGTTCTTCTGATGACCGACAACCACGAACCGGCAACGGCGGGTGAGGAACCGCGCCTGTCCTCCTCAATGGCCCCGCCCCCAGGCCCCTCGGAGTCGGCATCTCGGCCAACATCCACCGCCGTTCCCGCCGCCCCCACCACCGCGTCCTCCCGCTCGAAGCCCTCAGCCTCCGCCGAGCCGTCGATCAGCCCAGCGGCTTCTGCCTCTCCCGCTCCGACCATGACGGAACAGCCACGCGGAACACGACTGCCCTCACCATCCGCCGAGCCACTGCGATTCGGGGCCACGGGCGCGGCCGTGGAGGAGCTGCAGTTGAGGCTGACGCAGTTGTCGGCGTACCAGGGCCCGATCGACGCCGAGTACGGAATTGACCTCGCCCTGGCGGTCGGACAGTACCAGCGGACCCGCAAAATCGAGACCGACCGTCCCGGGCACTACGGCCCCGGTACGCGTGCGCGTCTTGAAGCGGAGACACAGTCGCCCCACCCGCAGCTCCAGGACGATGGCGCCGCCGGTAACGACCAGCGGAGCGGCGAGTGAAGCGACAGACGAAACACCCGTCAGCAAAGAAGCTCCGTACAACTTTCTGTTGTCGCTCTTCGCCGCCGGGGTCTCCTGCTGTGTCCCCAGTAGTTCGTCCCTCCGAAGATCGACGAGGAGAAACGATGTCGCATCACAAGGTCTTGCCCCGGCAGGCCGCTCACCGCAAGGTGACCCACAACAAGCCGCGACGTCTTGGAGCGACCCTCGTCACCGTGGCAACCGAGGTCATACGCCCCCATGGGAGGCGCCGTGCTCGGCGGAGATCCGGTTTGGACATACCACCGGGCGACCGCTTCTGCTGGAGACGTTTCGTTCTCGACCATCACCGGCACTGCACTTGCACGCCAGTTTCACCGTCGTGAGAAGCGCTGTAAATCATCCCTGTGCACATCCGGGATGTTAATCACGGAGTCCGGAACGAACCGTGAGGGCAGGCAAAGGCCTCGCACGGTGGTGAGGCTGAGGGGTGGCGATCCTGGCCGCCGGTGCCCCGGATTCGACGGGAAACCCTTGCGGCCGGGATCGTTCGTCGTCGCCGTGCGCTCGGGGTGGCGTCACAGCAGTGGCGAGAGAAGCGTGTCGGGGGCCGGTGGCCGGCCGTCACTGGCGGCGACGGAACGCGGGCGGCGGAGTCGAGGCAGCTCCAGGACAGTGCAGCCGCTGTCGGTGAGGCGCCCCATCAGCCCCTCCGCTTCTTGTGCTCGTCTGTCGAACACCCACGGTCCCGTGACCAGCACGGTGCGGTACCAACCGGCCTGGACAGCGCTGACCAGGGCCTCGAAGCGGCAGAGAGGCGAGCCGGACCGGGCCCCGTTGTCGGAGTACACGGCGGGCTCGAACAGATTCAGTTGTCGTGCGTAGTCGGTCAGGGCGAGCCGGTGACTTTCCATGGCCCATATGTCGTAAGGGAAGCAGCGCAGGTAGATTGCGCAACCCGTGCCGGGTGCCGGAAACAGCTCGCTGGACATCGCCATCAATCTCCTGTGTCGGAAGATGTCGCCCTTTCGAAAACATCCAAGCTCCGAACGGGGATGCGTAGCAATGAGGGAACGGTAGGGGATCGGTCCGGGCCCGATAAACGGGTGGCGTTCCCGCGCCGGCGTCATGCCCTGGTGTGGGCGCGACGCAGAGCGCGTGCGGTGGCGGGGTGCTTCACTGGAAGTGGCCGAACCCGTGGGGGCAGGGATGTCCCGGAGGGCTGTGGATGACTAGGGTCACGGACACCGACCGCTGGAGGAATGGGGAGCGCGAGGGGTTTCCTTTCGTCGGGCGCGGCACGGAGCTGAGACGGCTGACGGCCGCCGTGCGCCGCCCGTCCTCCGTCGTGGTGGTCGAAGGGGAGGGCGGAGCGGGGAAGTCGCGCCTTGTTCACGAGGCGGCACGAGTGCTGTCTCTGCAAGAGCGTCGTGTCCTCGTGGGCTACTGTCACCCCTTGCGCGAGCCGTTCCCGTTCGGGCCCGTCCTCGAGGCGCTTCGGTCCGCCGGGAACTGGTTGCCGCCGACCGCTGACATTCCGCCGGTGGTCGGCTGCCTCGGTCCGCTCCTGCCCGATCTCGCGGACCTGCTTCCCCCGGTCCCGCCCGGGCGGACCGCGGGTCAGCAGCAGCGGCTCCAGCAGATCCAAGCCGTGCGCGCGCTGCTGGATGTCCTCAGCCCCCTCGTGCTCTGTGTCGAGGACCTTCACTGGGCGGACGAGGCGACGCAGGAACTCCTGCTGCTCCTCGGCCGTGACCCGCCGGCCGGCCTCTCCCTCGTTCTGACCTACCGGCGCGAGGACCTTGCTCCGGGTGAGCCCATGCTCGGTTCGGGGTACCGGCGGGGACCGAGCACCGGTGGATGCGAGATCCGCCTGCGGCCTTTCGGCCTCGGTGAGGTCCAGGAGCTGGCGTCCGCCGCGCTCGGCGGGCAGGCCGACAGACAATTGGCAGAAGCGCTGCACCGCCGCAGCGCGGGGCTCCCCCTGATCGTGGAGGAAGACCTGATCACCCTCGTCGAGTCGGCGCACGAGCCCGGTTCCGGGGGCCGTGGACCTGCCCTGGCCTCCGTCCTTGAGCGCGCAGAGGTTCCCCGCACGCTGCGTGAGGCAGTCAGTGCCCGTCTCGCCACGCTGAACGGTCCCGCACTCGCCCTGGTGGAGGCGGCGGCCGTGCTCGATGTCCCCGCGGATGAGCTTCTGCTGGCGCGAACCGCGTGCTTGGAACCGAATGAGGCAGCCCGGGCGGTGACCGACGCCCTGCGGGCCGCCGTTCTCGTCGAGCTGCCGGATGGAAAGTACGGACTGCGGCACGCCCTCGCCCAGCGTGTGGTCTACCTGGGCATCCCCGGCCCCGGACGCCGGCGCCTGCACCGTCAGGCCATCGAGGAGCTGCGGCGGCTGCCCTCTCCGCCGCTGGTGCAGATCGCCCACCACACCCGGGCGCTCGGCGACCGCCAGGCATGGATGCTGGTCGCCCAGGAAGCCGCTGACCAGGCGGTCGCCCTGGGCGACCAGGGCACGGCGGCCGGCCTCCTGCACGAGGTGCTCGCCGACACGGGCCTCGCGGACGACATACGCTCCCGCGCGGCGCTGAGGCTCGTCGGCATCGCCAGCCACAGCATCGACTACACAACGTCCCTGAGCGCACTGCGCCGCTTGTTGGACAGCGTCCGGATGCCGACAGTGGTCCGGGGCGAGATCCGCCTCCATCTCGGGCTGCTCATGATCAACCAGGGCCGCGACCAACGGAGGGGTGGCGACGAACTGAGGCGGGCGGCAGTCGAGCTGTCCCAGAAGCCGCACCTCGCGGCTTGCGCCATGGCAGCTCTCGCCCTGCCGGAAAGCGAACGGCCTCTGGCGGTCGACGAGCAGTGGCTCGCACGCGCCGAGCAGACTATCTCGGGGGGCGCCAGTCCCGGGGTAGTCGCGAGCGTGCGGTGTTCCCGGCTCTCTCTGCGAGCGGCGGCGGGGGACCCAGGCGTCTGGGACGCCGTCGAGAGCGTGCCGCGCCACATTGAGACGCCGGGAGCGGCCGTACAGAACGCGCGCACGGTCTTCTTCCTCGGCGGGATAGCGGTCTTCCTGGGGCATGACGAGCGTGGCCGGAGGCTCATCGAGGAGGGACGGGAAATGTCACGCCTCCTCGGCAGCGCCATGCTCGTGACCAGTGCGGACAACCAACTGCTGAAGCTTGCTTTCCTCGGGGGCGAATGGGAGGGACTGGAGGAACGGTTCGAAGCCCTGCGCGCCGAGAATCGCTCCTTCATGTTCCGGGAGATCGAGAGTTCTCTGGTCCTGGCACGGCTGATGGCTGCGCGCGGACAACAGCACACGGCTCTGGCGCACTTCACCGAGATCCTTGAACGTGCCGAGGAACGTGCGGCCTTCACCGGAATTTCTCAGGCAGCCGCGGAGATCGGTCGGATACTGCTGGACCAGCCGGATTCCACCGGGGAGGCCTGGCAGAAGGTCCAGCCGGCCTTGCGGTCCTACCTCGGCAAAGAGGTGTGGTTCGGCTCCGACCTTATGCCCGTAGCCGTTGAAGCGGCTCTGGCGAGCGGGCATCGCACCGATGCCGAAGCCCTGGTGACCCGGTTCGAACAGTTGACGGGAGGACGCGATCTGCCTGCGGCGCACGCCGAGCTGCTGCTCTGCAAGGCCCTGATCGCCATGGCTGACGCCCCTGGGACAGCCGCTTCGCGATGTGACGAGGCCGCCGAGGCGTTCCGGCGTATCGGTCGCCCCTACGAGACCCTTCGGGCCACCGAGCGTGCCCTGCGCTTGCGCGCATCCTCAGCACCGTCCGACGACATCATCTCCGGCCTCTCCGACACCGCCGACGCGTACGCCGTACTCGGAGCTGAGCATGATGCCGCCCGGTGTCGGCACGCCCTGCGCGTTCTGGGGCACGTGCAGCCGAACAGGCGCGGGCGCCGGGGCTACGGCTCGGCCCTGTCGCCACGCGAGCGGCAGGTCGCGCGGTATCTCACCGAAGGAGTCGGCAACCGCGAGATAGCACAAGCCCTGTTCCTGTCCCCGCGGACCGTGGAACACCATGTCGCCAGTGTTCTGCGCAAGCTCGGGCTCCCGCACCGTGACGCGCTCAAGGGCAGGCTCCTGGACGATCCGTAGCCGTCGACCGCCGCTGCCACTCGCGCCATGATCGGCCCCGAGACGGCGCACCCTCGTGGGAGCGTGCCCGGTTCATTCAAAGCAGCTGGGCGGCGGTCAGTGCCGCGAGAGCCAGCACGGCGGCGCTTGCGGCCGCCGCCGTAGTCGGCCTCATGGAACGGGGCGTCTCGGCGCGGCACAGGGCAGCGATGCGGCGGTGAGCGACGAGCCAGAAGGCGAGCAGCGCGGCGATCGTGCCCGCGAGGAGGGGCGTCGGCGCGAGGGCATCGGACGTCAGAGCCTGGCGTCCGACCAGTGCTGCGGTGACTGTCCAGGTCAGGGTGGTGCGCCGCCAGGCGAGCCGGGTGCGTTCGGGCTGGAGCCCGGGGTCACGGGTGTGAGGAGTGGTCATGCGCCGCCCATGGCCACGACGGCCACCACAACGAGTGACACCAGGGTGACGAGGACGGACAGCACCGCGGGGAAAGCCGTCGCGGGCAGGTCCTCACCCTTGCGGATCGCCCGCTCGCAGCGGACCCAGTGGTGCACCGCCCGCAGAGCGCACAGCGAGCCGGTGCCGATCACCGCCAGGGCCAGCCCCGTGCGCACCGCGTCGGCGATGTCCGGGAGGAACTGGTCGACGGCGAAGCCGCCGCCGATGAGCGCGAGCGCGGTGCGGATCCACGCGAGAAACGTTCGTTCATTGGCGAGTGAGAAGCGGTAGTCAGGGGTGTCGCCGTCGTCGCGTATGAGCTCCGGGGAGAACCACAGCCTCAAGTGATGCGGGGAGCGACGCGGGCGTCGCTCCCCTCGCTCCCGGATCATCCCGCTGTGGCCGTGCCGCCGCCGGTGTCCGCGTCGGACGTGCTGGCGGTGAAGAGCTGTGCCAGCACGGTGTAGGCGGCGCCGGAGGCGTGGTCGGAAGGACCGGTCGCGGCGAGTTCCAAGGAAGGGGGCGGGGTGGTGCTGTGGGTG
This sequence comes from Streptomyces sp. McG3, assembly GCF_018619185.1. Lineage (GTDB taxonomy): Bacteria > Actinomycetota > Actinomycetes > Streptomycetales > Streptomycetaceae > Streptomyces. The sequence continues at coordinate 9,878 of NZ_JAAXYC010000033.1, forward strand.
TACTGGCTACGGAAGACCTGCTCGGTCCGGGCGGTGAGGGCCGGCACGTTCATCTCGGGAGTGAAGGCGATCACGACGCGCTCCGGGCCGAACATCTTGGCCGAGTTGGCCACGGCGACGCCGAGTCGGTCGGCAGCGCTCGCGATGACGTCGTCGTCCCGTCCGGCGAGACCTGCGGGTGTCTCTCCGCGCCGTTCCAGCTCACGCTGGATGCCCCAGTGGCTGGCCCACGTCTCCAGGCAGTCCTGGGCGCCGCAGTGACAGGGGCGACCTGTCCCCGTACCGACGCACGAGTGCGCGAACCCGCCCGCGGTGCCGCTGAAGCCGCGGTGGATGCGCCCCTGCACCACCACGGACACGCCCAGGCTCGTTCCCACGCTGAAGATCATCAGGTTACGGCCGGCCAGTCTGCCGTCGAAGAGCAGCAGGCCGGAGGCCACCGAGTTGACGTAACTGTCGAGGATGACGGGCGTCTCCATCAGGGCGGCGAGACGGCGCTGGAACGGTACGTTCTCCCAGCCCATCGATCCGCTGTGGCGGACGAGGCCGTACTGCTGGTCGACGACGCCCGACACCGCGACGCCGACGCCGATGAGGGCGGAGGAAGCCCTGCCCTCGGCGGCGAGCTGCATCGCACGGGCGACGCTCTCGCCGACGTCCTGCGGGTCCGTGGAGGCGAGCGGCTCCTGGTAGGAGGCGACGACGTCACCGCGCAGATTGACCAGCACCACGTAGGCCTCCGTCGCCGACAGCCTGACCCCGGCGGCGAGGACCGCGTCGCTCCCCAGGTCCAGAAGCCGCGCGGGCCGGCCGCCGGTGTTGCGTACGGCCTCGGCCTCCGTGAGCAGCCCCGCACCGAGCAGCCGAGCCGTGATACCGGTGACCGTGGCCGGACTCAGTCCCGTCTCGGCCGCGATCCGTGCCCGCGCCACCGGTCGGTGGGCGCGGACGACGTCGAGGACCAGGGCTTCGTTGATCTCGCGGATCAGGGCTTTGCTCCCGGCGCGTGGCCTCATGGGTGACGTTTCCTTCTGGTGATCGATCGGCACGGAAAGGGTCTCCCTCGTCAGGGCGGGGAGCAACACTCTAATTTATTCGGTCATTGACAGAAGTTAACACGGTGATTAGCTTCCACGGCATGAGTCACCACCTCGGAGTGGGCCAGGGCCAACGGCCCGACGGCTCGCACATCCGAATCCTTCTCAGCGTCCCCGCGGCGGAGCGGGAAGCGTTCTTCCCGCCCCCGACACTCCACGCCCTGGCAGCTCTCGGCGAGGTCACCGAGTGCGAACCCGCCGCACTGCACGACGCGGACAGGTTTCGCCGGGCGCTCGACGGCGTGCACGTACTCGTCACCGCCTGGGGCTTCCCCCGGCTCGACGCCGACCGCCTCCGGCTCGCCCCCGACCTGCGCTTCGTCATGCACGCCGCCTCCTCGATCCAGTGGCTCGTGAACGACGACTTCTGGGCCACCGGACTGCCTGTCTCCCAGGCGGGAGCCGCGATGGCCCCCGCCGTGGCCGAACTCTCGCTCGGCTTCACCCTGTCCCTCCTGCGCCGCACCCACCGGCACGACCACGCCCTGCGCTCCGGCCACAACTGGGCGACGGCCGCCGGGACCGGGCGGGCGCGTGAGATCAGCGGCGCCCGGATCGGAGTCGTCGGCGCCTCACGCACCGGAAGGCACTACATCCGGATGGCCCGGGCCCTCGGCGCGGAGGTGCGCGTCCACGATCCCTACGTTCCGCCCGGTGATCCGCTCGCCGCGTCCACCGTCGGGCTGCGGGAGCTGATGGAGACGAGTGACGTCGTCGCCGTGCACGCCCCCGCCACCCCGGAGACGCACGGCATGATCGGCGCCGACGAGATCGCGGCGATGCGCGACGGGACCCGGTTCGTCAACACCGCCCGGCCCTCCATCGTGGACATGGACGCGCTGTTCGACGTGGTCGCGTCCGGCCGGATCGACGCTGCGCTCGACGTCTTCGACCACGAGCCGCTGCCCGTCGACGACCGCTGGCGCGGCCTGCCCAACGTGCTGCTCACACCGCACCTCGCCGGCGCCACCAGCGACTCGCGGCAGCGTGCCGGACAGATCGTCGTGGACGAGATCCGCCGCCACCTGGCGGGGGAGCCCCTGGAGCACGCGCTGACGCGCGAGGACCTGGCGAGGATGGGATGACCACGACCACGGCACGCAACATCCTGCTGCTCCACTGCCACGACCTGGGGCGGTTCCTCGGGGCCTACGAGGTCCCCACGGTCGTCACCCCGCACCTGGACGCGCTCGCCGCGCAGTCGACGCTCTTCGAAGCGGCGTTCGCGACCGCGCCCCACTGCAGCCCGGCGCGAGCCTCCTTGTTCACCGGCACCTATCCGCAGACCAACGGCGTCCTCGGCCTCACGCACGACCCCTTCGGATGGGATCTCACCGATCCTTCGGCGCATCTCGCCCACCGTCTGGGCGCGGCGGGATACACCACCGAACTCATCGGCGTGCATCACGAATCCCGGGTCCTGCCGGACGACGTCGTGGCCGGACGCCTTGGCTTCGACCGGGTCCGCACCGGCGGCGACCGTGACACGGTCGTCGAGCGCACCGTCGAAGCCCTCGACCGCGTCGCTACGTCGGACGCCCCCTTCTACCTCCAGGTCGGCTTCCACGAACCGCACCGCACACCGTCGGCGCGTGACCGCCCCGGAGTGATGGGCTTCCTCGGAGACTCCGTGACCGCGGACGACTCGCGCGGGCTCACCGTCCCTCCCTACCTGCGCGACGACGACGGCTCCCGTGAGGAGATCGCCGAACTCCAGGGGGCCGTACGGCACATGGACGGGGGAGTCGGCAGCATCCTGGCACGTCTCGACGCGCTGGGCCTGAGCGACGACACCGTCGTGGTGTTCACCACCGACCACGGGCTGCCGCTGCCCCGGGCGAAGTGCACGCTCTACGACCCCGGGCTGGAAGTCGCCCTGCTGATGCGTGCTCCCGGCCGGCCCGCATGGCGGGAGCGCCGCGTGGACGCCCAGGTCAGCCACGTCGACGTACTGCCCACCCTCTTCGAACTCGTCGGTCTGCCCCACCCCGGGGACTGCCAGGGCACCAGCCTGGTCCCCCTGGTCGAACAGGGCCGACCCGCCCGTACCCACACGTTCGGGCAGCTCACCCACCACATCTACTACGACCCAAAGCGCGCCGTCCGGTCCTCCTCGCACAAGCTCGTCGCCAACTTCGCCAACGCCCCGCTGGCAATGGACCCCACCCAGTCCTGGGTGCACCGCAGCCTGCCCGCAGCCCTCAACGGCCCCACCCTCGGCTCCAGCCCCGTACTGGAGCTGTACGACCTGGTGAACGACCCCCACGAAGGCGACAACCTCGCCCTCGACCCCGCACTCGCCCCCGTCCGGGCCGAGCTCGCCGCGGCCCTGCTCCGCTGGATGCACGACACCGACGACCCCCTCCTGAACCCGAACCCGCTTCAGCCCCGCCACCACGACACCCTCACCGCGCTGACCCACGCGGCACACGCCACCGCGCAACAGTCCGGCGAGCTCCCTTCCCCCGCACCCGCCTCGGCCGACCGTCCCGCCACCGCCGTGGGCCGTAGCGTCGCACCGCCCAGAGAAAGAGAAACAGCATGAGGACACGACCGCTCCGCTTCGCGGCACTGGCCGCCACCGCCTCACTCGTCTTCACCGCCTGCTCCGGCTCCGGCGGGGACGGCAAGGCCGAGGTGACGCTGTGGATGTACCCCGTGATCAAGGACGAAGCCGCGAGCAAGAAGTACTGGGCGCAGACCGAGTCCGCGTTCGAGAAGGCCAACCCCGACATCGATCTCAGCATCGAGCTGCAGACCTTCGACAAGCGGGACGCACAGATCTCCGCCGCGCTCGCCGCCGGCTCCGGCCCCGACATCGTGCTCATCACCCCCGACCAGGCCGCGACTTACCACAAGGTGCGGGGGCTGCTGCCCGTCGGCGACGCCGTCGACGACCAGCGGAAGGCATTCTTCCCCGAGACCCTGAAGGCGGCCACGCTGGACGACGAGCTCTACGGCGTGCCCCTCTTCCAGAACATCAACACCACCGCGTACAACACCAAGATCTTCGCCGACGCCGGACTCGAACTGCCCAGGACCTGGGACGACGTGCGCAAGGCCGCCCCGGTGCTCGCCAAGAAGGGCATCGCCGTCATGGACTACTCCGGCAGCCCGGAGCAGACCCTGAACATGTCGTTCTACCCCCTCCTCTGGCAGGCCGCCGGCACCGTCTTCACCGACGACGGCAAGGACATCGCCTTTGACTCGGACGCCGGCGTCTCCGCTCTCCAGTTCCTGGTCGACCTCAAGAAGATGAAGGGCCTGCCCGTCGACGCGGCGACCGAGGGTCCCGCAGTCGAGGGCGCCCCGATCGCCGCCGGCAAGGTCGCGCTGCGTCCCGTCACCTCCTTGCCGGAGCTGGCGCAGATGCGAGCGGCACTGGGGGAGGAGAACGTGTCCCTCGGCGCGCCGCTCCAGGGCGAGGTGCGGGCGACCTACGGCAACCCCGGTCTGCTCTCCCTGACCTCCATCAACGAAGAGGAGAACCGCGAAGCCGCCTACAAGGTGCTCGCCCACCTGAGCTCGCCCAAGGCGCAGGAGTCGCTCAACGCCGCCGCGGGCAACTTCCCGACCCGGACCGATGTGAAGGCACCGGGCAGAGGCCCCGACTTCGAGGTTCTGAACGCGGCACTCAAGGACGCCAACCCCGGGGAGCCCTCTCCCGCCGCCCGCCAGGTGATGGCCATTCTCGCCCCGTACATCCAGGCGGCCCTCGGCGGTGACCTCTCACCGAAGGAGGCACTGAAGAAGGCCGCCGAGGAGTCACGCGCGCTGCTCGCCCGGTCCTGACCTGCTCGGTGGAGCGTGCGGCCCGGCCCCGGGACCACACGCTCCACCCGACCCGCCTCCTCCACGCTGATAGGCCGCCATGTCCGTGCACACACCTCCGAGCAAAGGCTCGGACAGCAGACCGCTCCGCCATCCTGCACCCATGCACCACACTCCCAGCAACCCCGCGGCCCGCCGCCTGCGGCGCCGTGAGGCGATGGCCGGCATCCTCTTCGTGCTGCCGACGCTCGTCATCTTCGCCGTCTTCAAGTTCTTCCCCATCGCCGGCGCCGGTGCCATGAGCATGACGCGCTACCGCCTCAACGGCGACGTCACCTGGCTGGGGGGCGAGAACTACACGCGCCTCTTTTCCGACCCGCACTTCTGGAAGAGCCTCGGCGTGACGATGAGTTACGTGCTCATCTTCGTACCGCTCATCATCGTCGTCTCCCTCGTCGGCGCGCTGCTCCTGAACAAACTGGTGCGGTTCACCGGCACATTCCGGGCGGTGCTCTTCCTGCCCTACCTCAGCTCCTTCGTCATGGCGGGCATCATCTGGTCGTGGATCTTCGCGACCGACGGTCCGCTGAACGCCGCCCTCGGCGGAATCGGACTCAGCCCCGTGCCCTTCCTGACCGGCGACCAGCTCTTGGTGCTCGCCTGCCTGGCCCTGGTCTCCGTCTGGAAGGGCTTCGGATACTCGATGCTCGTCTTCCTCGCCGGACTGAAAGCGCAGCCGGCGGAGGTGCACGAAGCCGCGCGCATCGACGGGGCGAGCAGCTGGCAGGCCTTCCGGCACGTGACGCTGCCCCTGCTCAAACCGGTGCTCTTCTTCGTCCTCGTGATCGAGACGATCATCGGCTTCCAGGTGTTCGACACCATCTACGTGATGACCGGCGGTGGCCCCAACCGGGCCAGCCACAGCCTCATCTACTTCCTCTACGACGAGGGCTTCAAGTTCCTCGACTTCGGCTACGCGGCGGCGATCGGCATGGTCCTCTTCGTCATCGTGCTGATCCTGTCCCTCATCCAGCGGCGCCTCGTCGAAGGCAAGGAGACCAAGTGACCACCTCCACCTCGGCTGTCGCCTCCCGGCGGGCACGCGCCCACCGGCCGCGCAAGTGGCTGCCCGCCGCAGCCCTGACCGTCATCTCACTGTTCACGGTCGCGCCGCTGCTCACCGTCGTCGTCCTGGCCCTCTCGCCCGAGGGCGCCCCGACGCTGCCGCACGCGATCCCCGACTCCCTGACCCTCGACAACGTCACCAGGATCTTCGAGGTCGGCGAATTCCCGCTCTGGCTGTTCAACTCCTTCGTCTACTCGGCCGTCTCCGTGGTCGTCATCCTGCTCACCGCGTCCATGGCCGCCTACGCCCTCGTGCGCAAGCGGTTCCCCGGCCGCAACGCCATGCTGTGGGCGATCGTCGCCACCCTGATGGTGCCGATGCAGGCCACGCTCATCCCCACGTTCATCCTCGTCGCCCGCATGGACGGCGTGAACACGCTGTGGGGGCTGATCATGCCCACCCTCGCCAACGCACAAGCCGTCTTCCTCATCCGGCAGTTCGTCCGCGACCTGCCCGACGAACTGTTCGACGCGGCCCGCATCGACGGGGCGGGGGAGTGGCGCACCTTCACCCGGATCGTGCTGCCCCTCATCCGCCCCGTGCTCGCCACGCTCGCCATCTTCGTCTTCCTGTGGCACTGGAACGACCTGCTCTGGCCCCTCATCGTCGGGCAGAGCGACGAGGCCCGCACCCTGACCGTCGGACTCGCCACGCTGCACACCGAGACCGTGTCGACGGCCGGCATCATGTCCGCCGCGTTCGTCAGCTTCATCCCGTGCCTCGTCATCTTCATCCTGCTGCAACGGCACATCGTCGCCAGCATCACCTCGTCGGGGGTGAAGGGATGATCCCCGGTTCGCCTGCCGCTCCGCTCCGCTTCGGACTCATCGGCGTCGACTCCCCGCACGCGCCTTCCTTCATTCGCCTCTTCGGCGACGGAGTCACCGGCACCGTCCCCGGCGGCACGATCACGGCCGCGTGGAAGGGCGAAGCGGCCGCGGACTTCCCTCCCGGTCGGGACCGCATCGAATCCTTCGCGCAGGAGGTGACGGCACTCGGGGTCCCCCTGCGGGCAAGCCCCGAGGAGGTGGCCGAGCACTGCGACGCCCTGCTCGTCGTCGCCTCCGACGCCCGCACCCACGCCGGGTACTTCACGCGGCTTGCCCCGCTGGGGAAGCCGGTCTACGTCGACACGCGCTTCGCACTCACGACGCGCGACGCCCGTCACATGCTGGGCTGCGCCTCCGCCTCCGGATGTCTGCCGCTGGCCGGCTCGCCCAAGCGCTTCACCCCCGAATTCCGCGACGCCGTCGGCTCCGGCCGGATCGACCGGGTGGACCTGACCGGTCCGCTGCCCACCCAGCCGGGACACCCGGTCCTCGACTGGTACGGCGTACATCTGGTCGACCTCGCCGTCGCGGCGCTCGGACCTGGATGCGTGGGCGTCGACGCGTCGGCGAGCGGGAGCACCACACTGACCTGGTCCGACGGGCGGGTCGCGACGCTCGGCGGGGACGAGGAATGGTCGCCGCTCACCACCGGACGACTGAGCGGCCCGGCCGGAGACCGCCACTTCACCATCGAGGCGGGGCCGCCCATGCTCAGTGGCCTGCTCACCTCGATCGTGGACGCCTGCCGACGTGGCGCCCCCAACGTCCCCCTGGCCGAGGTGTCCGAGATTGTCTCCATCGTTGAGGCCGCCCGCCGCAGCCGTGCAGCAGGCGTGCCCGTCACGCTGCCCGGCTGACCCACTTCTCTCCGTACTTGCTGGCAGAGCGACGCCCCCCCCACCTGGGCGTGCCCTTCCATCAACCGTCCGTACCGAATCAGGTGTTGCCCCGATGCTCCAGACCTCGTGCTGCTCCGCAAGTCGTGCCACCGCGGCAGGGCCGGAGCCCCGTGTGCCGGACGCGCCGTCAGCGCGCAAACAGGATGTCGTAGAACGTCGGAACATGGCGCACCTTGCCGGTGGCACCTTCCTCATGGGTACGGACGCCGGCGACGGGTACGCGGCCGACGGCGAGGGCCCGGTGCGTGAGATCCACCTCGCGCCGTTCCTGATGGACACCACGACCGTCACCAACAAGGCGTTCGCCGAGTTCACCGACGCCACCGGCTGGGTGACGCTGGCGGAGCGGTTCGGCACGTCCTTCGTGTTCGCCGGCCTGCTGCCCGCGGGTGCACACCACGGTCGCCCCGTACCGACGACACCGTGGTGGCGGGAGGTCGCGCACGCGGACTGGCGCCACCCGGAGGGTCCCGGATCCGGTATCGCCGCCCGCATGGACCACCCGGTGGTCCACGTCACCTGGCGTGACGCCCGCGCCTACGCGAAGTGGGCAGGCAAGCGCCTGCCCACCGAGGCCGAATGGGAGTATGCCGCCCGTGGTGGTCTGGCCCGGGCCCGCTATCCGTGGGGCGACGAGCGCGAACCCGGTGGAGCGCACCGGATGAACGTCTGGCAGGGCGAGTTCCCCGCACGCAACACCGGCGAGGACGGCTACCTCGGCACCGCACCGGCCGACGCCTACGAACCCAACGGATACGGGCTGTACAACACCTGCGGCAACGTGTGGGAGTGGTGCGCCGACTGGTTCCACCCCACATGGCACGCCACCGGTCCCCGGAACGGTCCCACCGGTCCACCGAGCGGGGACCGCAAGGTGATGCGCGGAGGGTCCTACCTCTGCCACGAGAGCTACTGCTTCCGCTACCGCGTCGACGCCCGCAGTTCCAACACCCCGGACAGCAGCGCGGGCAACATCGGCTTCCGCTGCGTGGCCGCAGCCGACTGACCGCACCCCCGATTCCTGTCGTCCGGGCTCCGCCCACCTGAGAGCAAGCGCTTTCCCTCTTGGGCGATCCGCTCGGGCGCCACCACCTCACAGAAGAAGGACACGCCAAAAATGTCCCGCAATGTCATCGGCATCGTCATGAACGGTGTCACCGGCCGCATGGGCTATCGCCAGCACCTGGTCCGCTCCCTCCTGGCCATCCGTGAACAGGGCGGCCTGCCCCTGGGCGACGGCACCGTCATCTGGCCCGAGCCCATCCTCGTCGGCCGTAGCGCCCACAAGCTGAAGGAACTGGCCGACCGGCACGGTCTGGAGCACTGGACCACGGACCTGGGCGAGGCCCTGGCCCACCCGGTCGCCCAGATCTACTTCGACGCCCAAGTCACCCAGGCACGGGAGCAGGCCATACGGACCGCGATCGCTGCCGGCAAGCACATCTACACCGAGAAGCCGACCGCCGAATCCCTCGACGCAGCCCTGGAACTGGCGCGGCTGGCACGCGCGGCGGGAGTGTGCAACGGCGCGGTGCAGGACAAACTTTTCCTCCCCGGCCTGCTGAAGCTCAAGCGGCTCATCGACAGCGGATTCTTCGGCCGGATCCTCTCCGTACGGGGAGAGTTCGGCTACTGGGTCTTCGAGGGCGATTGGCAGAGCGCCCAGCGTCCGTCCTGGAACTACCGGGCCGAGGACGGCGGCGGCATGATCCTCGACATGTTCCCGCACTGGCGGTACGTGCTCGACGGGCTGTTCGGCGAGGTCCGGTCCGTGTACGCGCACACCGCGACCCACATCCCCGAGCGGGTCGACGAGCAGGGACACGGCTACGCGGCGACAGCGGACGACGCCGCGTACGGCTTCTTCGAGCTGGAGGGCGGCATCACGGCCCAGATCAACTCCTCCTGGGCCGTGCGGGTGGACCGGGACGAGCTGGTCGAGTTCCAGGTGGACGGCACGGAGGGAAGCGCCGTCGCGGGCCTGCGCAACTGCCGCGTCCAGCATCGCTCGCAGACGCCGAAGCCGGTGTGGAACCCCGATCTGGCGGTGACCGAACCGTTCCGCGACCAGTGGCAGCAGGTCCCGGACAACGGCGCGTTCGACAACGGCTTCAAGGTGCAGTGGGAGCTGTTCCTGAAGCACGTGGTCACCGGCTCCGCGTACCACTTGGACCTGCTGGAGGGCGCCAAGGGCGTCCAGCTCGCCGAGCTCGGGCTGCGGTCCGCCCGTGAGGGCCGTCGGCTCGACGTCCCCGCGCTGGAGCTCCGATGACACTCGAACTGCGCCTCCCGGGCGGTGTCCACCGACTCCGGACACCGATCGCGCTTGACGCGCCCGACCGCCCGATCACTTCCCGCCGTGTCTACGCCGCCGCCCATGTGGTGGCCGATCCTCTGGGCCAGAACAGCCCCGGAGCGCCGGCGGCCGTCGACTGGGACGCCACGCTCGCCTTCCGACGGCACCTGTGGTCCCTCGGCCTGGGCGTCGCCGACGCCATGGACACTGCCCAGCGCGGAATGGGCCTTGACTGGCCCGCCACCCGTGAGCTCATCACCCGGTCCGGAACGGAGGCGCGCGCCGTCGGCGGGCTCCTGGCCTGTGGTGTCGGCACCGACCACCTCGCCGGGGCCGACCACACCCTGCGTGACATCATCGGCGCCTACCGGGCGCAGTTGGCCGTGGTCGAGGAGTCCGGCGCACAGCCGGTCCTGATGGCCAGCCGCGCGCTCTCCGCGGCGGCCAAGGGACCTGATGACTACCTTCACGTATACGGCGAGGTCATCGACTCGGCCGCGCAACCGGTGATTCTGCACTGGCTCGGCGACATGTTCGATCCGGCGCTGGCCGGTTACTGGGGCGGCGCGAGCCTGGACGACGCAACGGACACGGTGCTCGACCTGATCCGGGAGAACGCGCCGCGCGTCGACGGCATCAAGGTGTCTCTCCTGGACGCCGGCCGGGAGATCGAGCTCCGCCGGGCGCTGCCCGAGGGCGTACGCCTGTACACGGGGTGCCGTTAACGAGCGACGAACCAGGTGACAAGTAACCCGTCAGTAGCTGGATCGAAGACGGCCCCCTCGCCGGGACGCGGCGAGGGGGCCGAGTGGTGCGCGCTGGTGTTCAGGCCGCGGCCGGCTCCGGCTCAGGGTCGATGGGGGCGGCGACCGCGAGCTGGAGGCGACTGCCCATGTTCAGTCGTACCTCGCCGTAGGGCTGGATGTGCATCCAGAACAGCGGGGTCAGAGCCCGCTTGTCCTCGTCGGTGAGGACGTCGGCCCATTCTGGGTCGGCAAGCATGTCCTGGATCATCAGGGTGTTGACGAAGACGAGCGCGGTTTGCAGGAGATGCAGCGCGAGAACGGAGAGTTCTTGCTGGTCGCGGCGGTTGGAGGAGAGTTCGCCGCTCTTGCCGAAGAAGATGATGTCGTTGGCGCCGTTCCAGCCCTCGACGACATTGAGGCCCTCCTGGATCTCGCGCTGGAGGTCGCGGTCGCGCAGGTAGCGGGCGACGAAGATAGTCTTCTGTGCCCGCCCGACTTCGAGCATGGCCTGGTAGACGGGGTGGGATGCGGTGCGGGTGAAGCGCCGCAGGATGGCCTCGGTGGAGGCGGTGCCGACCCGGATCGCGGTGGCGTACTTGATGAGCTGGTCGTAGTTGTTCTCGATGACGTCCCAGCGGATCGGGCGAGTCATCGCGTCGGCGAGGTTGTCGTAGGTGTCCTCGTCCTCGCGGCCGGGCCGGTACAGCTTGACCTTGTTGATCTGCTTGATGCGGGGCAGCAGGTCGTAGCCCAGGAGCCTGGTCAGTCCGAAGCCGATTTCCGACTGGCCGTGCGAATCGACGTAGTTGCCCTCGGTCTGCATGGTGGTGGCGTGCCGCATCATGCCCTCGATCGCGGCGGAGACCTCGGAGGCCGTGCAGTTGAGAAGCTGGCTGTGAATGGCCATCGAGCCTTTTTCGATGTGCCAGTAGACGAGCACTCCGCGGCCCCCGTACCGGGAGTGCCATTCGGTGAAGATGTTGCGGTCCCAGGCTCTGAAGTGCGTGGAGTCGGAGGCCACGGTGGTGGTGCCCTGGCCCCACACGGTCTCGGAGCGGGCGGCGAAGGTGGCGTTGGCGATCTCGACGCCGGCGGCCTTGAGGCCGACGGCGGTCAGGTAGCGGCGGGCGGTGTAGCGCAGGTCCTCCTCGCTGTGTCCGTGGGCGCCGGCGGCGACCGAGCTGATCCCCGAGTTGGTGCCGTACGCGTACGCGATCAAAAGCAGGCGTTCCAGGAGCTTCGCCTCGTCGATCGACTCCCTCGTGCCGACCGGGGCGAGGGCCTTGAGCATTCCGGTGCGCAGGGCGGCCTCTTTGAGGATGTCGATGAGGGCGACGGTGCCCCATTTCTTGCGGATCGCCTTCTTGAGCTTGCGCAGGTTCTTCGGCTCTTTCTGCGGCTCGGGCTCGGTGAACTTGATCGCCCCGTTGCGGTGCTTTCCGCTGATCGTGACCCATGGCAGCTTCGGGAGCTTGGTATCCAGGGCGCCGAGCTCGGCGCGCATCTCGCTCTGGAGCTGGGCGGTGAAGACCTTGCCGTCGCGCGGCTTGTTGAGCTTCTCGTAGTACTCCGCGCGCCTCATCTCGAAGTCGTCGGGCAGGTCGTCGTCGGGGTTGCGCCACTTGTCGGCGCCGGTCACCCAGATCTCCTTGCAGCGCAGCCTCTCGCGCAGGGCCTGGAAGACGCACGCCTCGTAGACCGTGCGCATGACGCGCTTGGGCCCCTTGTCGGGGGTGAAGATCGCGAACTCCATCCAGTCCTTGCGCACCACGCCGTCCAACGGGATGGTCTCGCCGAGCGGCAGGTAGGTGGTGGAGGAGTCCTTGTGCCGCCCGATCAACTTCAGGGCGTCGATGACGGGCTTGTGCCGGTGATTGGAGGAATGGAACTCCAGCACACCGAGCAGCTTCATCAGCCCGCTGCGGTAGTGGTTGCTGTAGGAGGACCTGAACACCTCCCGCTTGTTGCGGGCGAACTCCGCGTTGGTGGCCTTCAGCTCCGCGACCAGGTCTTTCAGCGTCTTCTCCCCGCCGGCGGCCGGGTAGATGACCTCCTTCACCGAGCCCTCGGGGGCGCCGAGCGATGCGGCGGCGATCTTCCCGAGAAGCCCGGCCTTGCCCCTCACCTTCGTGAACTCGGCGACGAACGCCTCGGTCACCTTCTTCTCCGCCCGCGCGTTGATGCGGTGCACGGTGGAGTTCAGCAGCTCCACCAGCGTGTCGGTGATCTCCCGCTGCCGCTGGAACAGCAGCGCCGCGAGCAGGACGTGGCGTACGGGGGCGTCGAAGCGGCGCAGGTGGCTCGGGGAGGATGCCGAGGCCCGTGCCCGCCAGGCGTTGACGACCCGCACGCCGATCCCGGTGAAGGCGTCGGCCGGGACGGCGACGGCACCGACGTGCTTGAGTTTGGTGGTCTCGTCCAGCAGCGAGTTGAGGCTGACGTTGCCCGGATGGGCCTTGATCTGCGAGAGGACAGCTTCGACGTCCTCCTCGTCGCCATCCGCGGTGTCGCCGTCGTCGCTGTCCTCGTCGGCGCCCTCGGTTGTGGTGTCGCCGGGCAGGTCGGTGAAGACCAGTGCGTCGAGCCGCTGCGGACACCCCTCGGCCCGCGCCAGGCGGGCGGCGACCTCGGCGACGGCCCGCTCGTCGGCCTGGTGCAGCGCGGACTTGAGGATCGCGGTGATCTGGTCCGGGGTCGGAGGCTCGATCAGTTCGGCCCGCATGTACCGGTACAGCTCGATGCGGACCTGTTCGTCGCGCCGCTCGTCGTGCCAGATCGCGTCCACCAGGTGCGAGACGGTCTTGGTGGTGTCCGTCTGGCTGCATTCGTGCCAGCCGGTCGCATCCCGGATCTCACTGCGGTGCCGCTTCGCGGCCCGGGAGGTGAGGTCGTAGAAAGCCAGCTCCGAGGCCGGCACCCCGGTCTGCTTCGCGAGGTGCTCGACTGCGTCGTCGGGGAGTTCGTGCCGTGCCTTGGGAAACCGCCCGCGCCAGGTCAGGAACTTGAGCTGAACGCTGAAGCCCAGCCTCGTGGCCCCCGCCTTGTTCCGTAACCAGCCCGCCTCGTCGCTGCCCAGGGTGAAGTGGTCCACCACCCCGTCCAGACCCAGGTCCCGCCCCACTGCATGGCCCCTTTCGCCCGCCCCGCGTGATCAACTCTCGGGCTGGACGGTAGAGCCGCCGACGCAGGGCGGGCGCGGATATCGGTGAAGCATCCCGGCCGGGCGGGCGGACCTGGTACAAGTGCTGGCTTCTACGGAAGAAGGCCTCTCCGTAGTACTCGCCGAAAAACAACGGATATCGCTGACCTGCACTGATGCGACTCCAATCCTCGTGGAGCCGACGGATCGGTCCGGTCCCGTGGTTCCGGCCTCGTGGTTGCCCGACCTGCGACAGGGGCGGCGAACTCCCGGGCGGCGGCGGGCGGCAGGTTGACGCCCCCTTGGAGGAGGTGCTCGACGAGGGCCTCGCCCGCGCCCTCGTCCCGTGATCGACACGGTCACCGGGACCACCGTGGCCACCATCCCCACCGAGGACACACCCTCCGGCGTGGCGCTCTCCCCCGACGGCGAGCACGCCTACGTCACCCACACCGACCCCGCGAAGCTGACCGTCATAGACACCGACACCAACACGGTGACCGTCACCTTCCCGGTCGGGACCTCCCCCTTCGACGTCGCCGTCAGCCCATCGGGCACCCAGGCGTACGTCGCCGACCTCGACGCCGACAGCGTCCGGGTCGTGGACCTGGCCACCCGGGCGACCGTCGCGACGATCGCCGTCGGCGGTGCACCTCGACCATCGTGCCCGGCATCACCTCGGGCACCTTCGGCGGCACCTTCCACGTCCCCAACCGCAGCTGCCTCACCCTCGCCGGCGCGGGCACCTCGACCTCGACCATCACCTGGAACACCGGACAGAACAGCACCCTGTCCCTGAACTTCACCACCACCATCGTCGGAGCCGTCTACACCTCCGTCCTGACCGGCCCCGCCACCGACGTCCTCCTGTGCACCCTGGGACTGGGCACCGTCTCCGGCATCCACACGGTGGGCGTCATCACCTTCGTGTGAACAGGGTTCGAGGACGCCCGCGGACCCGCTTTCGGTGCGCGGGCCCGCAGGGGGTCACGGTTCGTACACCCGCACCGGCGCCCGCACCGGGTCCACGCAGACGCAGTCGCCGCACGGTCGCCTGCGGCCGGTCATCCCAACAGGGCTGCCGGGCAGGGGAGTTCGCCACCGACGCGCCCCTCCGCCCGTCTTCGTCGCTTTATGTTCCGTCCTGATGACACGGAGGCATCGGGCGTGGACACTACGAGAGGCATGTACGCGCGGCGACCCCCGGGAGGGCCTGGCGGTCGCCTGTGAACAGGGGAGTCGCACATGGCCTACAAGGAAATAACCTCGGCGGATGGTCGGGTGACGATCACGGTGCCGGACGGACCGGTGCAGGCTGGGCAGCCTTTCACCCTCCGGGCGCGTATACCGGCTCGCGGGGACGGCACGCAAATCGGGGATCTGGTAAGGGAGCTGTATTTCAGCGTCTACACCGGTGACCGCGCGGTGGGTAACTGCGTGGCCTTCGCCGACACGGTCACGGCCGGCCCGGTGCCGGGGTGGTTGTACAAGCGGGACGACCCGCAGCCGGAGGGAGACCTGTTCGGGCAGACCGGCTGGTACCGGGGCCGGGAGAAGCCGGCCCGTTCGGTGGACGTCACCATGACGGCGACGGTGAACAAGGCCGGTGTCTTCGATGGCTGGTGCGAGTGGGGGTTCGACGACAACGAGCGCTACGGCAGGGAGGCGGTCATGCTGGGCTTCCCGCTGGCGGTGGAGTCCGCGGCCACGGGAATCGCGATCACCAACGTGTTCTACAAGGGCCAGGTCAAGTCCACCCAGGCCGATGAGTACGTCGAGATCACCAACCAGAGCACCGAGGGCCGGGACCTGACGGGGTGGAAGGTGAACGCCGGGGACAGTGGCCAGGACTTCGTCTTCCCTCAACTCGTGCTGCATGCCGGAAAAAGCTGCCGGATCTACACCAATGAGACACACCCTGAGTGGGGCGGATTCTCCTTCGGGTCAGGCCGGTCCATCTGGAACGACACCGGCGACACCGCCGAACTGCACGGTCCCGACGGAACCCTCGTCTCCGCCTACAGCTATGGCAGCCAGGCCCCGTCGACCCCGGCCGAGTCCGGACCGCCGGTGCCCGACCCGGTGGCCACGGAGCGGATCCCGTCGATCACCGTGCTCCGCACCTCCGGCCGCTGGATCTACACGGTCGTCTCGGGCGGCCGATGGGTGGAGTTCCACGACACCCAGATACTTCGCACCGGGGATGTCGCCGCCGACGCCGCCGGCAAGGCCACCGGCCGGTGGGCCAAGACCCTGCCCCGCACGTTGTGGCAGGGCCCCGTCGTCGTCGGCGTCGCCCAGGACCCCGCCACCCTCGACGGGGCCCCCACACCCGCGCCGACATACGTGTTCGTCCAGGGCGACGACATCGCCTACGTCACCGACCAGGCGCTCGTCGAGCACGTCGGCTTCGACGTCCGATGGCCGGATGTGAGGAAGTGGCTGAACGGTGCTCCACTCCAGGCCCTGGGACCCACCCAGGACGCCGGCGGGAAACGCAAATACCTCGCCCTCTCCGGGGACCGCTACGCCTTCTTCGTCGACAGCGGCGTGGTCGAGACGGGAAGCATCGCCACCAAGTGGCCCTTCCTGCCCGCCGCCTTCCGGGCCGACGTCGACTCCGTCACCGTCGTGCCCGAGAGCCCCCGCTGGAAGTACCTGGTCACCAAGGGGGACCAGGTCCTCTTCTTCACCGACGCGGGCATCGCCGAGGGGCCTCGCCCCATCTCCGCCAAATGGCCGCATCTGTGGACCTGGATGCACAACGACGGCCGATAGACACACCCCGGGAGGAGTGCTCTGTCCCGGGACGTAGTTCTTGGGGCGTGCGGAGCGCCCGGGAACCCTGTCCCGGGCGCTCGGCCCCTCGACCGGCCCGGAACCGGGTCGCGGCGGTCGCGCCCGGAAGGTGGGGGCGTGGGACGTCCCACCGTCCCGCGACCGGTGACCTGTGCGGGCAAGGGCCCCGTCGCCCGCGCAGGTCCGGCACGAACAGGCCGATGGGGTGTCGGAGGTCCTCACCGGCGGGAGGGGTCCCGCGTCCCGACCTCCGGTTCGGCTCCGGGTCAGGCGTCGGTGTCCCGGCCGGTGAGGCCCGGCTTCACCGGGACGCATCCCGTGCCCACGGTGTTCGTGACGGTGTCGAAACGACGGCGACCTCTCCGGCTGATCAAGGTGGTCACACGACGTCTCGTGCCGATGACGGTGGACGGCGTCGGCAGGTGGCCGCTCGCGATCGATCGCCGCTCTTGTGGGGACGGCCGGTGTGCTGTGACCATGTCACCGGACGTGTTCGGGTCGGTACTCGTTTTCGCGGGCGGTGTCCGCGAACGTCACGGCCCGGGACGCGTCGGGGTTCGTCCGACGACGGAGAGGAATGACCGCGTGCCGACCGCGACCATCACCGGAACGTTCGCCATCGGAATCCAATCGGGCATGTACTCGACGCCGGAGAGCGTCGCGGGGCAGAACACCGACCGCATGACCTGGGGGACGCCACCGCCGGGCGGGTCGCCCAAGTCGTACCGGTTCACCGGCCGCACCACGGAAATCCCCCTGGACGGCTCGGAGTTCCTCCTGGGTACCATCACCCACGAGGACCACCCGATCACCGACCCGCCGATCCAGTTCGATTTCACGATGACCGTGCGGTTGTCCCTCCCCGACGGCGGTGGTCACGACTTCCGCTACCCGATCGTGCACTCGGACCGGGACTACGGCGACCCGGGCGATCCCGAGAACGCCTCCTTCGACGCGCAGAGCAGGACCCGGGACACCGTCGACATGGGCGGCGGCCTCTACGAACCGGTGATCACGCGCCTGGTGCCCGTGGACGAACTCGAACGCACCTCGGCGGTCTACGCGGGCGCCTTCTGGGATTTCCCCCCGAGCGGCCCCGGCGGCTCCTTCTGGGTGATGGCCACCATGTGCCTGCCGAGCAACAACGACGCACGGCCGCGCATCGACACCGTGCGGTACAAGGGTTCGGCCGCGGGCCAAGCCGACGAGTACGTCGAGATCTCCAACCCGTACACCGGACTGGTCCAACTGGAGGGCTACCGGCTGAGCGCCGGCGACTCCGGCCAGGACTTCGTCTTCTCCCACAACGATTACCTGCACGGCGGACACCGGTTACGCGTCTACACCAACGAGGACCATCCCGAATGGGGCGGCCACTCCTTCGGCATCGGCCGCTCGATCTGGAACGACAAGGGCGAGGTCGCCGAACTCCGCACCGCGCGCGGCGACCTCGTCTCCCGATACGCCTACGGCGACCAGGCCGCCACCGCCGAAGAGTCGGCGGTCCCCTCCGACCGCCTCCCCGCGATCGCCATCGTCCGGCGCTCCGGCTGGGTCTACACGGTCCTGTCGGGTGGGAGATGGGTCGAGTTCGACGACCGCCGGATCCTGCGGACGGGCGACATCGCCGGGGCCTCCGGCCGCTGGGGCGCCGTCCTGCCGCCCGCCTTCCTGCGGGACGCACCCGTCGGCGGCGTCGTCCAGGACCCGGCCACGCTCTCGGGCGGGACCGGGGATCCCGACATCCACGTGTTCGTCGAGGGCGACGACGTCGTGTTCGTCACCGACGACGCGCTCCTGGAACAGGACACGATCTCGGGGAGGTGGCCGGCCGTGCGGAACTGGGCGGCCGCCGCCCCGCTGCAGGCCCTCGCCCCCGCGCGCCCGACCACCGGCCCGGTGAAGTACCTGGCGCTGACCGGGGACGAGTACTGCTTCTTCACCGACGCCGGCCTCCTGGAATCCGGCCGGATCGCCGAGAAATGGCCGTTCCTCCCGGCGGGCTTCACGCGCGACATCGACGCCGTCGCCCTCGTTCCCGAAGCCCCGCGCTGGAAATACCTGTTCGCCAAGGGCGGCGACATCCTCTTCCTCACCGACGCCGGCATCGCCGAAGGACCCCGCAGGATCTCCGCCAAATGGCCGCACCTGTGGACCTGGATGCAACAAGGCGGCCGATGACACCCCACCACCGTCCCGCGCGGGGAGACGACGAGGATGCCGGTCAGTGGGTGCGTTGGACGCGGGGTGGTGTCCAGGTGGCGTCGAGGATGGGCTGTCGGGGCCAGTAGGCGCGGATGTACAGGGAGAACGCGCCTTCGGGGGCGGGCAGCCAGTTCTCGGTGGGGGCGCCGTCGGGCGGGGTGTGGCCGGCGTACAGGGTCAGTGATCCGTCCGGCCCGTGCACCAGGTCGGGGTTCTTGGTGCCCAGGGAGTATCGGCCCAGGTCGTTCTCGTAGTAGAAGTGGTGCTCGTTGTAGAGGGTGACGGAGAAGAAGCCGTCCACGGGCGGCAGTTCGCCGGCGTCGAACCGCACCGTGTAGGCGTGGGCGCCTTCGAGTTGCGCGCCGTCGATGTCGGTGTCGGTGAACAGGTACTTCGTCTCCTGCGGCGTGTTCTCGAACATGTTCGAGCGGGCGAGCGCGGTGCGGGTGAGGTAGTCGGTGCCGAACGCCGAGTTGTTCGTGGGGGAGTACCACTTGTTCCCGGCCGCGGGACCGTTGTACTCCCACCGCAGCAGCGGCGTGACGATCTCCTTCTCGGTCTCGCGGGCGACGTCGACCAGCGCCCGTTTGACCTCCGGTGAGGCGTCGGCGGCGGCGAGGAGGTCGCGGAACTGCCGGTACAGGGCCTCCTCGCCGGGAAGCGGCGGCACGCCGTCCAGGACCTCGGGCAACCGGTCGAAGAACGCGTCCGGGTCGACCCAGCGGATCTCGCCGTCGCCGGCGGCCTCGGGGACCGGGAAGGTGGGCACGTTCGCCCAGTCGTCCTTCCTCATCGTGCCGTCGAACTCGTCCAGCGGGTAGATCGTGACGTACGGCAGGAGTTCCATGACCCTCGCCCGGTCCTGGGCGGTGTCCTCGATGAACACCCGAGGGCAGAACGCCGCCAACGCGGTCGTGGACCGGAACGATCCGGTGATGCCCTCGGGGAGGTCGCCGGCCCAGTTCGGGCCGAGCACGGCGTAGAACCCGGGCGCGGTGCCGTACTGCTTGCCCAGGCGCGCGAAGGAGTCCGTGCGGTGGTCCCACGCGGCCGCGACCCAGAACCGGTCGCCGAAGTCGGGAATCTGGAACACGGCCGGCTGCTCGTCCAGGCTCCCGAACCCGAACCCGTACAGCACGTCCTGGTTGGTGCAGGCCACGAACCGCTGCCCGGCGGGGATGTAGTCGGTCATCATGCACACCCGACCCAGCGGCGCGTTCGGCAGCACCCCGCCCCGCAGGCCGGGCTCCGACACCGACGTCAACGCGGTGCGCCGGTTGATCATCGACACCATGGGCCAGCCCCACACGTACGCGATCCGGCCGACCGCCCGCACGAACGACTCCGGCATCCGGGCCGGAGAACCCACGCCCACACTCTTCGACGACATCGCAGCCCCTTCCAACCTCCACGCCAACGGACGATTCGACGCTAATCGCGCGACGCCCGACCGGCGACCGGGCATCCGTCCACACCACCCGCGGTGACGACGGTGTACGAACGCGGGCTCGCGCGGCTCGTGGCACACGAGATCGACCATCTCGACGGACTGCTCTACACCGCCCGGATGCGGCCCGGAGTCGAACCGATCCCCGTCGAGGAATACCGGCAATCCGGCCGGTCCTGGGCCTACGACTCTTAACCGACCCGCCTGGTCGCGGTGTCCTCCGGCAAGAAGTAGCCCCGCATGCCGGGCCCGGTTGACTCTCAGCCCCGGCGACGTACCGCAGGGTCGCGTGCGGCGACGTGCCGGGCGACCGCGTCGACGCCGGGGCGTGCGTACCGCTCCAGGGAGCGGACGGAGGCGTGGCGGGAGCGGGCCAGCAGCATCGGGGTGGAGGTGCCGCCCTCGGCATCGTGGGTGAGCGCACTGTGGCGGAGCCGGTGCAGCGTCCAGCCGTCCAGGTCTTCGATGTCCTCGGGTGAGGCGAGCGGGTTGGCCAGCAGCCTGGTGTTCTCCTCGAAGATCTCCTCGGCCCGCCGGTAGGAGAGCCGCGCCCGGCCGGTCTCCGGGCACACATCGAGGGTTGGCGTCCCGGCCGGTGCCTTGCGGCCGGTGAGGAACAGCGGGCCACGACTGCGGCCCGCGATCAGGCGGGGCAGCAGTTGGGCGGTGCCGGATTGCCAGTGAATCCACTCGGTCGCGCCGCCCTTGGCCAAGGTCCGGCCGCGCTTGTCGCCCGGGTGCAGGTCCTCCACGTTCAGGCACAGCACCTCATCGGCCCGTGCGGCGGACTCGTAGAGCATCTTCCACTGCGTCTTCTCCCGGAGCCCGACGTCCAGGCGCCACAGGCCGGCGATCTGGTTCTCCGCCAGGGCCTTGGTGCGGTCCGGTGGCGCCGGCCGCCGCTCGATGCCGATCGTCGGATCGCCTGCGATCCAGCCCTGGCGCTGCCACCAGCCGATCGTCTTGCGCGCGATGGACAGCTCCCGATTGACGGTGTCGGCGTCCATCTCGTCCGCCCGCGCCGCCGCCAGCTCGGCCAGCACCTCGGGCAGCGCCGGGTCGTCGATCGCGGCGACGGGGAAGACGGGCGGCTTCGCGCCCCGGCGGGCGGGTCCGGTCGGCGCCGGTTCGCCGACGAACATCCACCCCCACGTCGTCAGCGAGATCCGGTAGATCCGCGCGGAGGACTTCGCGATGCCCGCACCAGTGAGGTACCGCTCGACCGCCGCGGCGTACGACGCCGGAGCGGCGGACAGGGGCACCACCCGGGCGCGCGGCAACCGAAGCGCGCCCCCGCCTCCGAGTTCGGTCACTGGTTCGATCGTCACGTCCGCCCCGCCTCCCGGAACTGCCGCAGTAAATGCGTACACCTCACCCCGGCGGCCGGAATGCCCCGCCGCAGGTCGCGATGATCACGGTAGAGGCTCCGCCGCAGTAAATCCGGCATTTACTGCGGCAACATGCTGACGGGGCGCCAGGGCCCAGAAGTCCGATAAGCCGACCTCGAAGCGGAATCACTGCTACCGCTATCCGCTGCTCGATTCGTCCTCACCCCGAGCAAGCGGCCGACCGTCACGTTGACTACAGAGTGCTACTTGTCACTTGGTTCGCCGCTCGTTAACGGCACCCCTACACGGGTGACGACTTCAACTACCCCGAGCTCGTACGGGGGGACGAGGCCGGTCACAGCGACGCGCTGCTGGGGGTCTTCGACCCCATCGCTCCGGTCGCGGCTGCCGCGCTGCGTGCCCTGGACGCGGACGACACCGAGCGGTACGACGCGCTGATGACCCCGACGCTGCCCCTGGCTCGGCATCTGTTCGCAGCTCCGACGTTCCACTACAAGACCGGGGTGGTCTTCCTCGCCTGGCTGGCCGGCCATCAGAACCACTTCACCATGGTCGCCGGCGCCCAGAGCAACCGCTCCGTTCCTCATCTGACTGAACTGTTCCGGCTCGCTGACGCGGCCGGCATCCTTCCTAACCCGGAGCTCGCCGTCCACCGGATGCGCCAGTTCCTCTCCCTGGCGGGAGTGGACGCGTGAACGCCGCTCTTGGGCGCCTGTCGCTCAATCAGATCACCACCAAGCGGTGGAGTCTCGCCGAAGCGGTCTAGGGGTGCGTTGACGCCGGCGTCCCGGCGATCGGCCTGTGGCGGGACAAGGTCGCGGAAACGGGAGTCGCCGAGGCGGCGAAGCTGGTCCGCGACGCAGGCTTGGCTGTCAGCAGCCTCTGCCGCGGCGGCTTCCTCACCGTCGATGGACCGGACGCGCACCGGGCGGCCCTCGCGGAGAACTTCGCGGCGCTGGAGGAGGCGGCGCTGCTCGGCACCGACACCCTCGTCATGGTGGTGGGCGGCCTACCGGAAGGCTCACGCGATCTCGTGGGCGCCCGGGCTCGCGTCGCCGATGTGATCGCCGAACTCGCTCCGCACGCCGACGACGTCGGGGTGCGTATGGCGATCGAGCCGCTCCACCCCATGTTCTGCGCGGACCGGGCCGTCGTGTCCACCCTCGCCCAGGCGCTGGACATCGCCGAGCAGCACCCGGTGCACCAGGTGGGCGTGGTCGTCGACAGCTACCACGTGTGGTGGGATCCGGAGCTTCCGCGACAGATCGAACGTGCGGGACCGCGTATCGCCTCCTATCAGGTCTGCGACTGGACCTTGCCCCTGCCAGCTGACGCCCTCCTGGGTCGGGGCCATGTCGGGGACGGACACATCGACTTCCGCACTCTTACCCAGCAGGTCGCCGAGGCTGGCTACGCGGGGTGGATCGAGGTCGAGATCTTCAACGAGCAGATCTGGGACACCCCCCGGCGATCGGACCCTCCAGACGGTCGTCGAACGGCACCTGGCCCACGTGGCCGGTCGATGAAGTCCGTCGTCATCGCCCCGGAATCCTCCAAGCGAACCGTCACAGCAGCGCAGACGGACCGGGCCAGCTCCCCGCACCGCATCCCGCGGGCAGCGAAGGCCCTCGCCGGAGACGTTTCCGGCAAGGGCCGAGACTGAGCCGACACCTCGCCGGAGGGCCGCTCAAGGTGGCACCCATCGGCCCGCCGACCCGACCGGACGAGGTCGACCTAGCCCCGGTGGTGGTTCGAAGTGCCGTGCCAGTACGCGCTGTCAGTCCAGGTCGGTCACCGTGACAGAGTCGATGTGGACCGTGGCGACGGAGACGCCGATCGGGAAGTCACGGCCCTTGGCCGGGTTCCAGGACGGCCGGTAGATGCCGACCTTGAAGTAGGGCTCCTTCGGCTGGTGGAAATTGTTCTCCCCGGAGTCGTTCACCAGTTGTCGGCCGTCGCGGCACACCCGCAGAGCCCCTGCGTGGCCAGCGGTGGACCAGTCGATGTCGAACGTCCAGTTGTTCCACCTGCCGAGGCTCACGGTGCCCAGACGGTACTCGCGTCGTACGGGCTTGGTGTCGGTCGGGTTCTCCAGGTGGAACACGCTCAGCAGCCACTCGGAATTGCGCACGGAGAGCGCGATAGGCGGATTGGTGTTGGACCCGTCGGACAGTGGCTTGCCGTGCCACTGCGCGACGACGGTGTCGAAGTTGGTCCGTTCCCAGTCTGCGGGCAGGTAGTTGGAGAAGCTGAAGCGGTACGCGCCGTAGCCCATGGCGTCGTTCGCCACTTCCGCTCGCCACGACTTGCCGTCCCCGGGCACGGTGAAGCGCCCCGACTGCTTGCCCGCCAGCGCCGGTGAGGTGGCAGCGGTGATCGAACTGCCGGCTTCAGCGCCGTCGTAGCGGTGCTTGACGAAGTTGAAGTTCTCCGCCGAGCCCTCGAATCCGTCGCTGAAGACGGTCCTCCCGTTGACGGGGGCCGTGCACGAGGAGGGAAGAGCCGACGGGGCGGCCGGCGCGGTCGCGGCGCCGAAGGCGACCGGTGTCAGAGCAGTCGCGCCCGCGACGAGGGCCGTGGTGCAGATGAGACGCGTTCGGCGGGATGGGCGACGGCGGTTCCCGTGGTGGGCCGCGGTGGAACGGGTGAACTTCATGGAGCTCCTTCCAAGGAGCGGTGAGAGATGGGCCGACCGTGCCGGGCGTACCTGTCGCCAGAGGCAGGTGATGGGTCGGCGGGCATCGACGTCGTCCGGTTCTTTCGTGCCGGACCGACGTCGCCCATACGGGAGTCGGGCGTGGTCGACCAGGTGGGGGACGTCCCGATTACCGACGGGCGATGGTTTCGTCCGTGGCCTTCGAGGCGATGGCTGCGGATGCTTCCACGGCTCGCGGAGGGCGGTCAATGGCCTGGACGAACATGCTTTAGTCATTGACAAAAGAACGGGGGGCTGACTAGTTTCCGCCCCAGGCTTCAGGCCCGGATCGCGAGCCTCTCTCCGCCGTCGGACCTGCTCTGGAGTGCTGCTCCTCGTGGCACAACGAGGGTCATGGGCCGTACGACGGCCGTCCCGCCGACCTCGTCCCCCTGTCATCAAGGAGACCTATGCTCCGTCAACCGCCCCCGAGCAGGCGCCGCATTCTGCAGATCGCCGGTGCGGGCGGGCTCGCTGCCGCCGTTGTGACAGCGGGGGCGTCCTCCGCGACGGCTTCGCCCGCGCGGGAGCCCCGTACGACGGTCACCGACCTGGGGCCCGCCGTCGTCCAGTTCTCCTTGATGAGCGGGTTGCTGGTCGGTGACACTCTCTACATCGGATCCCGCAACCTGGAGCCGGCCCGGGTGATCGGCTTCCATGTGCCGAGCCGGAAGGTGGTGTCCCGCACGGATCTGCCTGCGGGGTCCACGGTCGCGGCGCTTGCCGTGGATCCGACGGGCCGGTTCCTGTACGCCGGAGTCCTGAGCAAGGCCAAGGGCAAGCCCAACCTGTTCCGGTGGGATCTGGCGAGTCCGGACAAGCCTGCCGAGCCCCTCGGGAAGATCGGCGCCGAGCCCAACGTCCGTGATCTGGCCGTCGCCCCGGACGGAAAGGTCTACGCGGTGGGCGGCAACCCCGGCATCCCGCCCGCCCTGTGGGAGTACGACCCGTCCACCGGTGCCCTCGTCAGTCTGGGCGTGCCCGATCCGAAGGCCACCCTGGCACGGGCCGTCGCGGCCACGGAGACCACCGTCTACTTCGGGGCGGGGAGCATGCTGGCCGGCGGGGGTGACACGAGCAAAGCCTCGTTGTTCGCCTTCGATCGGGCCGCGAAGAGCTTCACCTCCATCGTGCCGAAGGAACTGGAGGGTGACCCGTCCCTCCGGGAGCTGGCTGTCGTCGGTGACCGCTTGGTGATCGGCACCTCCGGGTCGGGCGAGCCCGCGAAGCTGGCCGTGATGGACCAGGCCAACCCTTCTTCGTACACCGTGGTCTCCGCCGGCGGGAACATGGTCAAGACCATGACCTCCGACGGGGAGCAGGTGTACTTCACCGACGAGTCCGGCCTGCACGCCTACTCCATGGCTTCGAAAACGGTCTCCCGCGTTGAGTTCGACGGGCCGGAGCTGGGCGAGGTCTGGGGCGTGGACCACCGTGACGGCAAGCTGCTGGTCGTTTCCGCCTACGGCTTCGTGGCGGAGATCGACCTGGCGGAGGGCACGTCGGTGGTTACCGATCTGGCCGGGGCGGGTGCCACCGTCGGGCCGCAGTTGGGCATGGGCATCGCCGCCGGTGGGGGCTACGTATACGTCGGAGGCACCGGGGCCATCGCCCGCCACGACACGCGCACCGGCGCGGTGGTCAACTTCGCCGTGCCCGGCGAGGCGAAGGACGCCGATGTCGTAGACGGGGTGCTGTACACCGGCCAGTACAACGCGCAGGGAATCTGGGCCTACGACCCCACCGACGGTAAACCCCCGCAGCGGGTGGCGAAGTTCGCGAGCGAGCAGAACCGCCCGCTGGACACCTGCTGGGACCCGTGCAACGGACTCCTGCTCGTCGGCGTCCAGTCCGACACCGAGGGCGGCGGATCCCTGTGGATCTACGACCCGAGGACCGGCCGGTCGGCCATCCACACCAATCCCGTCGACGATCGGCAGCTCGTCCGCGCGGTCGCCACCCGTGAGGGCGTCGCCTACCTCGGCGGCGACAACATGCAGGATCAGGGCCCCCGCGCCACGGTCGTCGCCTTCGACCCGGTCCGCGGTCGGGAACTCTGGCGCATCGACCTGCCGCAGAGCTGGGGCGTGGCCGCGATGGCAGTCCGGGACCGGCACCTCTACGGGCTGTCCAAGCGGGGGGAGTTCTTCGTCGTCGACCTGCGGGTCCGGCGTGTGGTGCACACGGCCGACCTGAAGGGCATCTCGCCCGGGTTCGCCGCCATGGTTACCAACCGGGGCACCGTCTACGGAGTGTCGGACACCACGCTCTTCCGGTTCGATCCCCGGACCTTCGCCGTCAGCACCGTGGTGGCGGACATCAATGGCGGTTGGTACAGCGGCCCCCACCTCAACCGGGACGAGCGCGGCATGCTCTACACCCTCAGGGCGACAGACCTGGTGCGGATCGACGACCGGGTGCGTTGACGTGCTGCCCGCCCCGGCTTCCGGCGTTTGGCGGAAGCCGGGGCTTCGCCGTTCCCGCCTATGGCAGCGGAATCTCGAAGTGCACGGTGCCCACCCCCGGGCCGTGCTCCCCGGTCGTGCGGGCGTCGAAGATCTCCTTGGCCACACTGCGCCAGAACGCCTCGGCGCCCTCGACGTTGACGTTGGTGTGCAGGTAGACGCAGTCGTAGCCGGGGGTCTCGGCGGCGAAGGCGCAGGCCCGGTCCACCAGGGTGCGAGCCAGGCCGTGACGCCGGTGGTCCGGGCGCACGTAGACGCGTACGAGCTGCGCGGTGGTGCCTGAGGGGTAGCGCTCGGCGAGCCAACGGGGGTGTGGCGGATGGGACGGTCCCACCGACCGGATGCCTGTCGTGGCGACGACCTCGCCGTTGTGCAGGGCGACCATCAGCACATGGCGCGGGTCATCCACATAGGTGCTCTCGATGTGGATGACGTCCTGGTGCCACGCGGGCACGTAGCCGTATCCGAAGTCCCGGTAGAAGGTGTCGAGCATGACCCGGCGGGCGCCTTCGGCGTCGGCCGAGGTTGCGGGGCGCACGGTGTAGGGGTGTGAGGGGCGGTGCATGGGCTCTCCTGTGAACGCCTGCGGTTCTGCGTGGGGCACGACGAAGCCCCACCCGCTAGGTGACAATGAAAACGATTATCGATAGTGTCCTGCTTGGTCAAGTGACGACACGGTCGCCATGACCGCTGAACGCCTCAATCGCGCTGTGTCAAGGGGAGAACGTGGCTCATTTGCTGATGGTCGAGAGCTGGGTCGGATCCATGAGCAGACTGTTGCCGCGGGCCGTGCGCGAGGCCGGCCACGAGTTCACCTTCCTCACCCGTGACCTGCACCACTATCTGCGTTCCGCCCCCGAGGGCACGGCGCATCCGCTCCTCGCGGCCCGCCATGTGCTCACCACCGAGACCAACGACACCGACGCGCTTCTGGACTTCGTCAAGAAGGCCCACGCATCGCTGCGCTTCGACGGCGTGATCACCTCCTGCGACTACTATCTCCCGACAGCCGCCCGGATCGCCGGCATGCTGAGGCTGCCCGGCCCCACGCCGGAGGCCGTCGGGAACGCGTGCCGCAAGGACGCGACCCGCCGGGTCCTGGCCGGGGCCGGCGTGCCGGGGCCGCGTTTCGCGGTGTGCGCGGACTGGGCCGAAGCCGCCGCCGAGGCCCGCGACATCGGCTACCCGCTGGTGCTCAAGCCCGTGGACCTGTGCGCCGGGATGTTCGTCCGCCGTGTCGACGACGAGGCCGCGCTGGCGCACGCCTACCGCGCCCTCGCCGCCTTCCCCGTCAACGCCCGCGGGCAGCGCCGCGCACCCGTCGTACTCATCGAGGAGCTTCTCGACGGGCCGGAGGTCAGCGTCGAGACCGTGTCGTTCGGCGGAGCCGTGCACGTCATCGGCGTCACCGACAAGAGCGTCGGCGGCGCACCCGCCTTCATCGAGACAGGACACATGTTCCCGGCCGCCCTGGACGCCGCGGACACCGAGGCCGCGGAGCAGACCGCGCGCCGGGCACTTGAGGCCCTCGGCCTGGACGAGGTCGTCGCTCACACCGAGATCAAGCTGACGGCCGACGGGCCACGCCTGGTCGAAGTCAACCCCCGGCCGGCCGGCAACCGCATCACCGAGCTCGTACGGCACGTGACCGGCATCGACCTCGCCGCCGCCTGCGTGGACGTGGCGCTCGGCCGCGAGCCGGACCTGCGCCGTCGTGCCACCGGACTGGCCAGCGCGGCGATCGGCTTCCTGGTGCCGGACCAGGACGGAGTTCTGGAGACCGTCGACGGCGCGGAAGTGGTCCGCGAGGCACAGGGCCTGCTCGAACTCCAGCTCGCGGACCCCGGCAGGGCCGTCAGGGCCGCAGGGAGCAACAACGACTACCTCGGCCACGTCATGGCGGGCGACAGCCGTGGCCCGGGCGCCCGCGCGAGTGTCGACGTCCTCCTCGCACAGCTGAGCCCCCGGGTGGCGACCCGATGACCGCCCTCACCGGCGCGGGCCCCGTGGCCACCTCGTACGACGATCTCGCAGAGCGCGTCCTGGCCGGTGTCCTCGGCCCTGACCCGCGCTTCCTGCGGATCTCGGTGGCCTTCACCACCCGGCAGGCGGTCCGGCACGTGGGCCGCGGCTCCGGTTACCGCAACGAAGTGCTCAGTCTGCGTCTCGGCGCATCCGTGGGCTCCTGTGCCGTGGAGCCCGGGGAACTGCCAGAGGGTGCCGCCGAGGACTGCGTCGGCGCGGACGTCGCCGGCCTGCTGGCACACCAGCTGACGCCGGTCCGCGTCGCCGCTCTCGACGCGTACCTGATGCACGTGCTGCCGCACGGCCCCGCCCAGGGCGCCCAGCCCTGCCGACTGCCCGCCGGTACGTCGCTGGAGAAGTCCCGGGCGCGCGCCGAGGCCGTGGTCGGGCTGATCGACGCCGCGCCGGGAGCGACGGTGCTCATGGTCGGCGTGGTCAACTCGCTGCTGGAGGCCCTGCGGTCGCGCGGACTCGTGTACATCCCCTGCGACCTCAAGGGCGGTACGACCGAATGGGGGGAGCCCGTACGCACCGACGCCCTGGCGGAGCTGGAGCGCTGCGACGCGGTCCTGGCCTCCGGCATGGTCCTCGGCAACGGCAGCTTCGAACCGCTCCGTCAGCACGCCCAGCACCATGGCACGCCCCTGGTGATGTTCGCGCAGACCGGCAGCGCGGTCCTGCCCCGCCTGATCGGCTCCGGCGTCACCGCCGTGTGCGCGGAGCCGTACCCCTTCTTCTGGCTGGACGGCGGCCCGGGGACCATCCACCGCTACAGGAGCACCCTGTGACCACGGCAGTCCTACCGACCGCGAAAACCAGGGGCAACCGGGGACTCCTCGACCTGCTCGGCCGGACCCCGCTCGCCCACGTCACCGTGGACCTGCCGTGCCCGCAGCCCGGATTCTGGGCCAAACTCGAAGGACTCGGCGTCGGCGGCATGAAAGCGCGGGCGGCCGTCTCCATGCTTCTGGGCGCAGAGAAACGCGGTGAACTGCGCCCGGGCGCACCCGTGGTGGAGTCCACCTCCGGGACGCTCGGCATCGGACTGGCCTTCGCCGGGCAGGCCCTCGGCCACCCGGTCGTGCTGGTCGGCGACATCGAGCTGGAGCCCTCGATGCGGCAGCTGCTACGTGCTCACGGAGTCCGGCTGGAGCTCGTCGACCGTCCGGCGGCCGAAGGCGGCTGGCAGGCCGCCCGGCTGGCCCGGCTGCACGAACTACTGACACGGCTACCGGGCGCGTACTGGCCCGACCAGTACAACAACCCCGACAACACCGCCGGTTACGCCTCCCTCGCGGCCGAACTGACCGACCGGCTGGACCACCTCGACGTACTGGTGTGCAGCGTCGGAACCGGCGGGCACAGCGCCGGGATCATCGGCCCGCTCCGGCGCCGCTGGCCCCGCCTGCGGCTCATCGGCGTGGACGCCACCGGCTCGACCATCTTCGGCCAGCCCGCCCGCGTCCGGCTGATGCGGGGCCTGGGCAGCAGCATTCATCCTCGCAACGTCGCCTACGAAGCCTTCGACGAGGTGCATTGGGTCGGGCCTGCCGAGGCCGCCGACGCGTGCCGACGGCTGGCCCGCTCCTCCTTCGTCAGCGGAGGCTGGAGCACCGGGGCCGTCGCGCTCGTCGCCGCCTGGGCCGCCCGCGTCCACCCGGGTGCCGTGGTCGCCACGGTCTTCCCCGACGGTCCGCACCGCTACCTCGGCAGCGTGTTCGACGACGACTTCGCCGCCACTCATGGCATCGACCCGGCCACCGCCGCCACGCGTCCCGTCGAGATACCGCACCCCACCTCCGTGGAAGTCACCGGCTGGGCCCGGTGCGGCGCGGTCACCGACCCGGTCGCCGCGATCCGGGAAGAGAGCCCGTGAAGGCAGCCCAGCGCACCGTGCGCCTCGAACTCACCGAGCCGCTGCGCATATCCCGCTCCACCATGTCGGCCCGCGAGGCGGTCTGGCTCACCATCGAGCACGAGGGACTGCGCGGTCACGGAGAGGCCGTCAGCAGCGTGTACTACGACCTGGACGCCAAGACCCTCGGGCGGCTGCTGCACACGCGATCCCTGTGGCTGACACGCTTCAGTGACCCCGAGACCGCCCTGGACGACCTTCGGGCCGGCGCCGCAGGGTCCGCCGATCCTCCCTCCGTGGCCGCGGCCGTAGAGGCAGCACTCCTCGACCTGGTCGGCAAGCGCGCGGGAGTCCCCGTGCACCGACTCCTGGACCCTTACGGATCGCCGCCCTCCGTCGCGACCGCCCGCACCATCGGCATCACCACACCGGAACGAGCAGCAGAGCAGGCGAGACGCCTGGTGCGGGACGGCTTCTCCATCCTGAAGCTCAAGGCCGGCGCGGCGCCGGACCCGGCCGAGGACCTGGCCCGCGTACGGGCCGTCCGCGACGCCGCCCCCCACACCCGGCTGCTGCTGGACCCCAACGGAGCGTGGACCGTCCAGGAGTCCGAGCGACTGCTGCCGCTCTACGCCGAGTTGGGCGTAGAGGCCGTCGAGCAACCCCTGCCCCCCGGCGACCCCGAGGCGCTGGCACAGCTCGCGGAACGGTCGCCGTTGCCGGTCATCGCCGACGAGGACGCGATCGGCTTCGAGGACGCCCGCCGACTCGCCGGACGCGTCCACGGCATCAACGTCAAACTCGCCAAATGCGGGGGAGTGGGCGCCGCACTCCGCATCGCCGAACTGATCGCGGGCACCGGAACCGAGCTGATGCTCGGCTGCCTGACAGCCAGCACCCTCGGCATCGCCCCCGCCGTCCACATCGCCGACCGCGCCCGCTGGGTCGACCTCGACGGTCACCTGCTGCTCGCCGCCGACCCGTGGGCGGGCATCGGCGGCAACGACGGCACGGTACGCGTCGGCCGCGGCCCGGGCCTCGGCGTGCGCCGGCGCGACGCCGAGGAGCCTCCGGCATGAAGACCTGGCACGAGATACGCGCATTCCCACCCGCGATACGGCTCCTCCTCGTCAACCAACTGGGCGTCAACACCGGCTTCTACCTGCTGATCCCGTACCTCGCCCTGCACATGAGCGAGAACCTCGGGATGTCGGCGGCCGTCGTCGGCATCGTGCTCGGCGTGCGCAACCTCAGCCAGCAAGGGCTGTTCCTCATCGGCGGAACGGCATCCGACCGGCTCGGAGCGCGCGGCGTCATCATCACCGGCTGCGCCCTGCGCACCGTCGGCTTCGGCCTGTTCGCGCTCGGCGACGGACTTCCCGTGCTCCTCGCCGCTTCCGTCCTCAGCGGCCTGGCCGGGGCACTGTTCAACCCGGCGGTGCGGGCCTACCTCGCCCTGGAGGCGGGGGAACGCAAGGTGGAGGCGTTCGCCCTGTTCAACCTCTTCGCCACCACGGGCGCCCTGATCGGGCCGCTGCTCGGCAGCGCCCTGCTGCTGGTCGACTTCCGTGCCTCGGCGCTCACCGCCGCAGGGATCTTCGCTGTGCTCACCATCGCCCAGGCACTGGCACTCCCGGCCCGTCACGTCACGACGACCGGGAACAGCGTGATGGCCGACTGGCGCGAGGTGATCGGCAATCGGGGCTTCGTGGCCTTCGCCCTGGCCATGGTCGGCATGTTCACCCTGGAGAACCAGCTGTACCTGCTGCTCCCCGACGGGGCACGACGGGCGACCGGCTGGGAAGGCGCGGCAGGACTCGTCTTCCTCGTCGGCACCCTCACCCACCTCGGTCTCCAGCTGCCGATCACTCGCGCACTGAAGGGACGGGGAACCAGAGGGCGCTGGATCAGCGTCGGACTCACGCTGATGGCCCTCTCCTTCGTCCCGCCGATGACCCTGGCGGGCCACGGCACGCCCCCGGAAGGCCTGGTGGAGACAGCATGGCGCGCACTGCCCGTGCTGGGCGGCGCCGTGCTGCTCCAGTTGGGCGTGATGACTGCCCAGCCCTTCGTGATGGAACTGATCCCAGGCTTCGGCAGGCCCGAGCTGACCGGCACCTACTTCGGCCTGTTCTACGTGCTCTCCGGCATCGCCGCCGCCGTCGGTAACACGGTCATCGGCTGGGCCATGGACACGGGGGACCGCACGGCTTCTCCCTGGCTGCCGTGGGCGTGCTGTCTGGCCTTCGGCGTCGCGTCCGCCGCCGGCGTCGCCTGGCTCAACCGTCGCCGGGTCCTCCCCGCC
>NZ_JAAXYC010000339.1 GCF_018619185.1 Streptomyces sp. McG3
GCGGCGGACAGGCCGGCGTGCCGGGCGGGCGGGGCGCCGCGCAGCCGGGCCACCTGCTCGGCGATCCGGTCGCCCGCCGGGGTCAGGCCCAGCTCGTCGGTGACCGCGAGGAGGGCGGCCAGGTGCCCGGCGAGCTGGATGTCCAGCTCCTCCTCGCGGCTGCGGTGCGGAAAGTCCGCCTCGTCGGCCGGGGTGTGGACCGAGGGGCTGCGGATCGGCTCGTACATGGATGGCCTCCCGATGATG
This sequence comes from Streptomyces sp. McG3, assembly GCF_018619185.1. GTDB lineage: Bacteria > Actinomycetota > Actinomycetes > Streptomycetales > Streptomycetaceae > Streptomyces. The sequence goes on from NZ_JAAXYC010000339.1 coordinate 247, forward strand.
CGTGGAACCATCCTACATTGGAATGAGTCTAAAGTTGTGCGCGGTCTGGAAGGGTGATGGCCCTAAGGCTGTCCGTAACCGTCCAGGAAGGTGCCGATCCGGGTCACCGCGTCGGTCAGGTCCTCGACCGTCGGCAGCGTGACGATCCGGAAGTGATCGGGCTCGGGCCAGTTGAAGCCGGTGCCCTGCACGACCATGATCCTCTCGGCCCGCAGCAGGTCCAGCACCATCTGCCGGTCGTCCTTGATCTTGTAGACCTTGGGGTCGAGCCGGGGGAAGAGATACAGCGCCCCCTTCGGCTTCACACAGGTCACCCCGGGGATCGAGGTCAGCAGGTCGTACGCCACGTCCCGCTGCTCCAGGATCCGGCCGCCCGGCAGCACCAGGTCCTGGATCGACTGCCGGCCGCCGAGCGCGGTGGCCACCGCGTGCTGCGAGGGCATGTTGGCGCAGAGCCGCATGTTGGCGAGGATCGTCAGCCCCTCGATGTACGAGATGGCGTGCGCCTTCGGTCCGCAGACGGCCATCCAGCCGGAGCGGTAGCCGGCCACCCGGTAGTTCTTGGAGAGCCCGTTGAAGGTCAGCACCAGGAGATCCGGGGCCAGTGCCGCCGTCGGGGTGTGGGTCGCGCCGTCGTAGAGGATCCGGTCGTAGATCTCGTCGGAACAGACGATCAGGTTGTGCCGCCGGGCGATCTCGGTGAGGCCGCGCAGCATCTCGTCGTCGTACACCGCACCGGTCGGGTTGTTCGGGTTGATGATCACCAGGGCCTTGGTGCGGTCGGTGATCTTCCGCTCGATGTCCGCGAGGTCCGGCATCCAGTCGGCCTGCTCGTCGCACCGGTAGTGCACGGCCGTCCCGCCCGCCAGCGAGACCGACGCGGTCCACAGCGGATAGTCGGGAGCCGGTACGAGCACCTCGTCGCCGTCGTCCAGCAGAGCCTGCATCGACATCTGGATCAGCTCGGAGACGCCGTTGCCCAGGTAGATGTCCTCGACGTCGAGGTCGATGCCCTTGGTCTGGTAGTGCTGCATCACCGCTCGGCGCGCGGACAGCAGGCCCTTCGCGTCGCCGTAACCGTGCGCGCCCGCGACGTTCCGCAGGATGTCCTCAAGGATCTCCGGCGGGCACTCGAACCCGAACGCGGCGGGGTTGCCCGTGTTCAGCTTGAGGATGCGCTGACCGGCCGCTTCCAGCCGCATCGCCTCCTCCAGCACGGGACCCCGGATCTCGTAACAGACGTTGGAGAGCTTCGTGGACTGGATGACCTGCATGTCCGCGAGCTTACGGCGGCGTTTCGCGAGGTGCGCGGGGATTGCTCCCGGCGTACTCCCTCCGGGGCGCCGCCCCGCCCCGCCCCGTCTTCCATCGCCATGCCCGCCGCCGCCCCGGACCGTGGGATCGCCCGGTCGGGGCGGCGTCGCGGCTTGGAAACGGGGCGTGGGCGGCCGGACCGGGTGAGATGCGCCACGCGGGGGCCCGTACCGGAGCCCCGCGCCGAGCCCGTCCGGGCCGGCGCGCCCGTTCCGGCGCCTGTCGTCCCGGCCGTCACCACGGCCGACGCGTACCGGCGCGCCCGTTCCGGCCGCCGGGGAGCGTCACTCCGGCAGCCGGACGCCCTCCGGGAGGCGGATGCCGAAGTCGTCCGCCAGGACGCGCAGCGCCTCGTCGCCGTCCTTCAGCCGCCGCTCCTGGATCGTGCCGTCGTCGGCCGTCTCCACCAGGTCGAGCCCCGACAGCGCGAGGTGGAAGCCGATCCGGGTGCGCTGCGCGTACACGGCCTGCCGGAACGGTGAGCGCGGGTGCGTCGCGATGAACCAGTTGATCACTTCGTAGTCCGGCTTCTCGTACGGGTCCAGGGTGAAGTCGTACTGCGGCTCCCACGACCCGCCCTGGTCGGCCTGGAGCTCCCACAGCGGCAGCGGACCGTGGTGCGGCGCGTGGACCAGCCGGTGGCGGCGCGGTACGTCGGACAGCTCGGCGCCCTCCACCAGCTCGATCGGCTCCAGCAGGGCCCCGGCCGCCCCGAATCCGACGTCCGCCAGATACGGGTGCGGCTCGCCCGCCACGTCCACCCGCATGAGCATGTGCGTACGGGGCCGGATGTCGCCCGGCGCGGCGCCCAGCACCACCCGGGCCGTCAGCGGCGTCACGGAGAAGCCGATCTGCCTCAGCGCGGCGGAGAAGAGGGTGTTGTGCTCGTAGCAGTACCCGCCGCGCCCGCCGTGCACGAGCTTCGCCTCCAGGTCGTCGAGTGCCAGCGACGGGGCGGAGCCGAGGACGGCCTCCAGGTTCTCGAACGGGATGCCGATCAGGTGGGCGCGGTGCAGGGACCGCAAAACCTCCAGCGTGGGGCGGGGCTTTCCGGTCCAGCCGATGCGGGCGAAGTACGCGTCGAGGTCAAGAGTCATACGCCGACCGTACGCAGCCGGGGCGCGGGCGCGCCTCCGACCACGGACCGAAGTGCGCGCCCGGACGGTCTCGGTCCCGGGACCGAGACCCCGGGTCCGCGCAGGTGGCGGGAGGTGCGGCTCGCTCAGATCTTGCTCAACTCGGGTGAGAACCCGACCGGGCCGGGTAGCGGTGGTCATATGAGCATGTTCCGGAAGCCCCAGCCCCTTGCCGTACTCGTCCTCCGGGACGCCCCCGATGTCGTCGCCGGGCTCCGGCGTGCGCTGGAGACCGCCACGGGCTCCGAGCGCCCCGGCCTGGAGCGCGCCCTCGCCCTGGCCGAGGGCGCCGCCGCGCGCCCGGACGCGGAGCTGCGCGGCCGGTGGGTGCGGCAGCGGCTCACCGCCGCCGGACACGAGGGGCCTGCGGACTCCGTGGAGGCCATCAAGATCCTGCGCCGGGCCGAGCCCGGTCTGACGCTGCTCCAGGCGGTGACGTACGCCAAGGAGGCGGAGGCGGCGGAGGCGACAGAAGTCTGAGGCGGGCGGGGCGGAAGCGGCAGGGTTGTCGGACCCGCCGCTTAGGCTGGTCGAAGGCGCCGGGGGCAACAAGTGCCCACTTTGCAGTGGGTGGTTACCTCGCGGCCGGCGGTCAGCGACCAGGCAGGGGAGGCGGACGATGCGGATCGTACGGAGGCCGGGGGCTTTCGTCTGCGGGATCGACGCGGCGATGGACGTGATCGGCGGCAAGTGGAAGGTGCTCATCCTGTGGGCGTTGAACGAGCGGACCTGCCGCTTCGGTGAACTGCGCCGGGCCGTGACCGGGGTGACCGAGAAGGTGCTCAGCTCCCATCTCAAGGAGTTGGAGGACGACGGCATCGTGCACCGCGAGGTGTACGCCGAAGTGCCGCCGCGCGTGGAGTATTCACTCACCCCCCTGGGCCTCTCGCTGAACGCCGCGCTGGAACCGCTGGGGCAGTGGGGGCGCGACCACATCTGCCGCGGTGTGGAGGAGGCCGGGGCCGACGGCTGTCACGGTGCCGAGGAGGCCGGAGTCGACGCGGGAGTCGGTGTCGCGGTCGATGCCGGAGCCGGCGCCGGGGTCTGTTGCGGGGCCGCTCCCGAGGCCGTGATGGGGCTGGGATAGCGGCAGCCGTGCCCGAGGCCGGAACCGGCCCCTTGTGAGGGGACCCCTTGTGATGACCTGACATCTGCGCCAACATGCGCATGTCAAAAGCCGGAAGATCTCCGGCCCTTGGCATCACTGGAGGGGACCCCCCACATGAACAAGCCTCTCGTCGGTGCGCTTCTCGCTGCCCTGCTCCTGGGAGCGGGTGCCGCGCCCGTCGCCGCAGCCGCACCCGCGCCGCGGACACAGGAAGCCGCGCCCAAGGCCGGCCCCGCCGCGAAGGCCGTGACCTTCGCCGGGACCGTCGCGCTCAGCAACTGCTCGGGCTCCGTCGTCCGTTCGCCCGACGCCGCCCCCACCGACCCCGCCCTCGTGCTCTCCAACGGGCACTGCATGGAGTCCGGCTTCCCGGGCCCCGGCGAGGTCGTGGTCGACCAGCCGTCCTCCCGGACGTTCACCCTGCTCAACGCCTCGGGCAGCGGTGTCGGCACCCTGAAGGCGAGCAAGATCGCGTACGGCACCATGACCGACACCGATCTCTCGCTCTACGAACTCACCAGCACCTACCAGCAGATCGAGGACAGCTACGGCATCCGGGCGCTGGAGCTGGAGACCGCCCACCCGACGGCGGGCACCGCCATCACGGTCGCCTCCGGCTACTGGAAGCGCACCTACAGCTGCGACGTCGACGGCTTCGTCCACCAGCTCAAGGAGGGCCGGTGGACCTGGAAGGACTCGGTCCGCTACACCCCGGAGTGCCAGACCATCGGCGGTACGTCCGGCTCGCCGGTGATCGACGACGCCACCGGCAAGGTGGTCGCCGTCAACAACACCGGTAACGAGAGCGGCCAGGAGTGCACGGACAACAACCCGTGCGAGGTCGACGAGAACGGCGAGGTGACCGTCCGCGAGGGCATCAACTACGCCCAGCAGACGTACAACATGGTCCCGTGCATCGGGGCCGGCAGCACGATCGACCTCACCCGTGAGGGCTGCGCGCTGCCCAAGCCGTAGCGGTAGCCCACGGTGATTCCGGCGCGCGCCGGGCGGGCCCGCCCCCTATCGGGCCCGCCGGGCGCGCGCCGCCTCGATCCCGTCCAGCAGCACCCCGAGCCCCACCCGGAACGCCTCCCGGGCCTCCCGCTCCGGATACGGCATGACCTCGCAGCCCCTCTCCGCGCCCTCTCCCGTACCCGGGTACGGCTCCACCGGCCCGTCCGCCTCCAGCCGGCTCACGGCGGGGAAGCGCTCCGCGAAGTCCGGGACCAGCTCCATCAGGGCCGCCGAGCGCGCCGCCCACCACTCCTCGTCGGAACTGCCGGTCGCCGCCGCGGCCAGCCGTGCGTCGGCCACCACCTGCGCCGACCCCCGTAGGTACGGGTACAGGGTCCCCACCAGCCGGCGCAGCGACCCCGCGTCGAGACCGGTCGCCCGCAACAGGACGACCAGCGTGTCGAGGCCCGCGTACTCGTGGGGCCCCAGCACCGGACGCGCCTGTGAGACCTGGAGCACCCAGGGGTGCCGGACGTAGAACTCCAGGATCTCCCCGGCCCAGGCGGTGAGCGCCGCCCGCCAGTCCGCCGGCTCCGGCCGGGCGGCGGGGAGTTCGGCGTGGACGGCGTCGTACATCAGGTCCAGCAGCTCGCTCTTGCCGGGGACGTAGGTGTAGAGCGCCATCGCCGTGCGCCCGAGCCGGTCGCCGACCGCGCGCATCGACAGGGCCCCCATCCCCTCCTCGTCCGCGAGCGCCACGGCTGCCGTCACGATCGCGTCGACGCTCAACCGGGGCTTGGGCCCCGGGCCGCCGCGCGTGGGGGGCGGGGTGTCCGCGCGCCACAGGAGGGAGAGGGAACGACGCGGGTCGCCCTGCCCGGCGAAGACCACCACTTGCGACTCCTTACGGCGTAAAGTAACGTCCGGCGGGTAATTCATTACGCCGTAAGTTATCAGTGTGGGAGAGAGGTCGGGCATCATGGGCCAGGCACTGCCGGTCACCTGTGTGCGGGTCACGGACGTCGAGCGGATCACTCCCCGGACGGCCAGGATCGGCTTCACCGCCGACGAGCTGCCCGGCCTGCTGGAGGACCGCCCCGACCAGCAGCTGAAGCTCTGCCTGCCGCGCGCCGGGCAGACCGTGCCCCGGCTGCCGGAACAGCACGCGGATGACCCGTACGGCATGCGCTGGTACGAGTCGTTCCTCGCGATCCCGGAGGCGGAGCGGCCCTGGATGCGCAGTTTCACCGTCCGCTCCTACGGCCGCGAACGCAACGTGATGACCGTGGACTTCGTGCTCCACGGCGAGGGCGGCCCCGCGTCCCGGTGGGGTGCGGCGGCCCGGGCCGGTGACGTCCTCGGCATGGTCGGCCCGTCCTCCCTCTACGCCCGCCCGCTGCCCGCCGCCCGGCGGATGCTCCTCGCCGGGGACGAGACGGCGCTCCCCGCGATCGCCACGGTGCTGGAGGCGCTGCCCGCCGGAGCGGGGGCCGTGGTCTTCGCCGAGGTGGCGGACGCGGGGGAGGAGCGGGAGCTGCCGTCCGCCGCCGGCGGGTCCGAGGTCCGGTGGGTGCACCGGGACCGGGGCGGCTCGCTGGCGGCGGCGGTGCGGGAGGCCGGACCGGGGCTCGACGGGGTGGACGCGGCCTGGGTGGCCGGTGAGGCCTCCGCCGTCCGGGCGCTCCGCCGCCATCTGGTGGAGGAGCGCCGACTGCCCAGGGCCGCCGTCGAGTTCAGCGGCTACTGGCGCCGCGCGCTCACCCAGGACGACGCCCCCACCGAGGAGGACCTCGCCTGGGCGGCGGAACGCGCGGCGGACGGCCGGTAGGGAGCCTTCAGGCTGCCCCGGCCCCGGCACCCGCTCCGCGGACCGCCCGGCCCGCCAGCACCGAGGTCCGCCTGCCGTCCTCGATGACGAAGCGGCCGTCGATCAGCACATGCGGGATGCCGACCGGGAGCGCGCGCGGCTCCTCGAACGTGGAGCCCGCGGCCACCGCCTCCGGGTCGAACAGCACCAGGTCCGCGCGGTACCCCTCGCGCACCAGCCCCCGGTCCGTGAGCCGCAACCGGGCGGCCGGGCGCGAGGTCAGATGGGCGACGCACTCCTCCAGCGACAGGATGCCCAGCTCCCGGACGTACCGGCCGAGATACTGCGGGAACGTGCCGTACGCCCGGGGGTGCGGCTTGTCGCCCTGGAGGATGCCGTCGCTGCCCCCGGTGTGCACCGGGTGCCGCATGATCTGCTGGACGTTCTCCTCGTGGCCCACGTGCTGGAGGATCGTCGTCCCGAGCCGGTCCTCGGTGAGCAGCCGCCGGGCGGTCACCCACGGCTCCTCGCCCCGCAGCGCCGCCGACTCCGCCACCGTGCGGCCCACGTACCCGGCCAGGTGCGGTGCGCCGACGCCGGAGATCTCGATGGTGTCCCACTCGATCGGCACACCGTGGCAGCCGTCCGAGCCCAGCACCTCCAGGTGGTGCCGGATCCGCTCCGCGCTCTCCGCGTCCGCGAGCCGGGTGAGGATCGCGTCCGGCCCGCCCTCGCTCACCCAACTCGGCAGCATGGCCACCAGCGTGGTGCAGCCCGGGGTGTACGGGTAGGTGTCGAGCGAGATGTCGGCCCCGGCGGCGAGCGCCCCGTCGAGCAGGGCGAGGAGATCCGGCGCCCTGCCCTTGTTCACGCCGAAGTTCATCGTGGCGTGCGCGAGATGAAGCGCGCACCCGGCGTTCCGGGTGAGCTGCACCATCTCCTCGTACGCCTCCAGCGCACCGGCCCCGTAACTGCGGTGGTGCGGGCAGTAGTAGCCGCCGTGGCGGGCCACCACCCGGCACAGTTCGGTGAGTTCGGCGTCGTCCGCGTACATCCCGGGCGTGTAGGTCAGCCCGGACGACATACCGACCGCGCCCTCCCGCATGCCCTGGTCCACCAGCTCCTTCATCCGGGCCAGCTCGTCCGCCGTGGCGGGCCGGTCGTCCCAGCCCACCGCGTACATCCGCACCGTGCCCTGCGGGATGAGATAGGCGGCGTTGACCGCGATGCCCCGGCCGCCGAAGTTCCGGTCGAGGCGGTCCAGATAGCCGCCCACGGTGCGCCAGTCGAAGTCGATGTCGCTCCCGTCGCCGTTCCACCCGGTGATGGAGCGCCGGACCTCGGCGAGGGTGCGGTCGTCGGCCGGGGCGTACGACAGCCCGTCCTGGCCCAGCACCTCCAGGGTGACGCCCTGCGCCGCCTTCGCGCTGTGATCGGGGTCGCGCAGCAGCGCCAGGTCGCTGTGGGCGTGCATGTCGATGAAGCCGGGGGCGAGCGCGAGGCCGTCCGCGTCCACGGTCCGGGTGGCGGT
>NZ_JAAXYC010000340.1 GCF_018619185.1 Streptomyces sp. McG3
GGACCAGGGAGACGGGGGCGGTGGCGGTGGCGGTGGCGTGTCAGAAGGGGGGTTCACACCAGCGATCTTCGGTTGCCGTCCGGGGACGGGTCAACGCGGTACGTCGACCCAACGCGATACGCCGACGAGGGGAGCCGCCGCCCGCAAGCAGAGGATTACTCCCCTCCGATTCAAACGTGATCCATTTCCAGCCGTCGCCACCGAAGAACAAGCCATCACAGACATGAGACCCTCCCGCGCACACGCCCTCTTCACCCGCCATTGATGATGAAACGGCAAACGTGGGCCCACTCACTGCACAGAAAGGCAGCGTCGGGAAGCTCCGAGGAGATCCGATAGAGATCCGCTCTCTATGGACCGCAGGTGCCGCCCTGGCGCATCCGTGAGCGTTGAACCCGATCGACCGGTCGACGGGCGCATCGTCCTGGGACGTCTTCACGGGCCGGCCAGTGCAGTACGGGGCTCCCAACGTCCCCGCTCCAGGGCCGTAGTTGCTGTGGCAGACTGCGTCGACTGAATGGTCCACACCACGTGTATCTGGAGTTCGGTATGACGGCACAGGCGCCTCACCCCCCGATCGACACGAGCAAGCCGCACTCGGCCCGGGTCTACGACGCGCTGCTCGGCGGCAAGGACAACTATCCGGTGGACCAGCAGGTGGCCGAACTCCTGCCCATCGAGGCGAAGGTCGGCGCCCGGCAGCAGCGCTCCTTCATGAACCGCGCGACGGCCTGGCTGGCGGGCGAGGGCGTGACGCAGTTCCTGGACATCGGAACGGGCATCCCCACCGAGCCGAACCTGCACCAGACGGCCCAGGAACTCCGCTCCTCCGCCCGGGTCGTCTACTGCGACAACGACCCCATCGTTCTGCGCCACGCGGAAGCGCTGCTGGTCAGCCATCCGGAAGGCGTGACGGACTACGTCCACGCCGACGTCCGCGAGCCCGCGATCATCCTCGACGCGGCCCGCGAGACCCTGGACTTCGACCGCCCGATCGCCCTGTCGCTCCTCGGGCTGCTCCACTTCCTCCCTGACGCCGAGGACCCGATCGGCATCATCCGTACGTTCACGAACACCATGGCCCCCGGCAGCTACGTCGTGCTGTCCCACGGCGCGTCCGACGTGAACGAGGAGATAGGGCAGCAGAGCGAGGACGAGTACAAGAAGGGCGGCATCCAGCTGGCCCTGCGGAGCCGTGAGGAGTTCTCGCGGTTCTTCGAGGGCCTGGAGATCGTCGACCCCGGCCTGGTGAAGGCCCCGGAGTGGTTCAACGGCACGCCCGCGCCCACACAGGAGTTCAGCGGCATCTACGTGGCCGTGGCCCGGGTCCCCTGACCGGAAGCCTCCTCGGCACACGTGACGCCTCCGTGCGCGACCGGGCCGTCTACACGGTGGAGGGCGGCCGGCTCGTCGTCTGGGTACTCGCCGGCGCCCACCGCCGCGAGATCTGCCGATCTCTCTGAGCCCGCCGGCCGGCCCCACGGCGCAGACGGCCGGACACCGAGCCGGAGCAAGGCCGTGCCGTGCCCTGCCGTGGTGATCAAATCGTTGCCGCACCGCGCACAACCGCGCACCCCCCTCCCTGGTCTCCTGGTCAGCCGCGAGGAAAACCTCGGGCAGGCGCGCCCGCGCGCGCGGCCCCGGGCGGCTGGGGAGAGGACGGGTTCGACGTGAAGAGATCGACGCGGAGAGCGGTGGTGGCCGGTGCGGCCGCGGCCGTGTTCGCCGGAGTGGCGGCGGTGCCGGCCGGGGCGGCGGAGGGCGGGGTCGCCTTCTCCCGGGTCACGGTGAACGGCGGGAAGCCGATCGTGATCGGGGTCAAGAAGGAGGTCGAGCTGTACGTGACCTTCCGGATGACGACCAAACTCAAGCACAAGTCCTACCCGACGGTGTTCCCCTACCGGGGCAAGCTCGGCTCCAGCGAGACGCTGTGGAACTCCATCCTCATCAACGACTGCGTGGTCGTGAACAAGGCGAAGGGGATCTGCGACTTCGAGGAGTGGCTGACCATCGACCCGCGGCACTACGACTTCGGTAACGAGGACGCCGGCGCCTGGAAGACCGCCGCGCAGCTGTACCTCCCCAAGGGCAAGGAGGACACCGACGACATGAAGATCCCGTTGCAGGTGAAGCGGGCCACCCGTGTCACGGTCAACGCCTCTCCGGAGCCGGTCGTGAAGGGGAAGACGCTCACCGTGACCGGGAAGGTCAGCCGGGCGAACTGGGACACCCACACGTACCAGGGGTACGGGGGCCGCTCCGTGAGCCTGCAGTTCAAGGCCGCGGGCTCCTCCTCGTACAAGACGGTCAAGAAGGCGACGTCGAGCAAGACGGGAGCCCTGAAGACCACGGTGAAGGCCACCGGGGCGGGGACGTGGCGCTGGACGTACTACGGCAACACGACGTCCGGCGCGAGCTCGTCGGCCGGGGACAGGGTCGCCATCAGGTAGGCGCGGCCGGTGGAAGCGTGTCGGGGGGGGACCGGTCGCGGAGTACACGCTGCTCGCGGAGTACGGGTTGCGGAAGCGTTCCTCCGGTGAACTCGCTGACCCGGGCGGGTGAGCGCGACCGCCCGGGCTGCACCGGGGCCGGGGGTGACCGGTAGAACGCGGTGGTGATCAAGAACCTCAAGCGCGGTCTCAGCGCGCTCCCGCTCTCCCTCGCCCTCTCCCTCGCGCTCGTCCCCCTTCTCCCGCTTCCCGCCGCGCAGGCAGCTCCCGCCGCTCCGGCTGCTCCGGTGGCGGAGGTGACGACCCTGGCCGACGCGGTCGGTCTGCTGAAGGTGACCGAGGAGATCCGCACCGGTTACACCTCCTCGTCCTTCCGGCACTGGAACGCGGGTGAGGACACGACGGACGGGTGCGACACCCGAGCCGAGGTCCTCCTCGCCGAAGCGGTCGTCGCACCGACCGTCGAGCCCGGCTGCAAGCTGACCGGCGGCAGGTGGACGTCCTACTTCGACGGCCAGGACGTCGTCGGCACCGGGTCCCTGGACGTCGCCCACCTCGTCGCGCTCGGCGAGGCCTGGGACTCCGGCGCCTCCGCCTGGACCGCGGAACGGCGGGAGGCCTACGCGAACGACCAGGGGGCGGACGTCTCCCTGGTCGCGGTGACGGCACGCATCAACCGGCAGAAGGCGGAGAAGGACCCGGCGGACTGGATGCCGCCGTCCCCGGAGGTCCAGTGCCGGTACACGGGGGAATGGGTGGCGACCAAGCTCCGCTGGCAACTCACCGCGGACGACCGCGAGCTGGAAGCGCTGAAGGTGTACGCCGAGGGGCCGTGCGAGGACACCGTCGTGCGCTACGCGCCGGTGGCCTGACCCACCCGAGAACGACAAGCCGGCCCCGCTCACTTTCGTCCGGGGACAACGTCGCGGTGAAGTGATCCCCGCGGTGCCGGCGGGCCGGCGGTAGCGGCTGCGACGGGGAAGGTGTCGGGTCCACCACGACCGTGGCGGGCCCGGCGCCTCGGGTCCTGGCCGACCGCGAGCAGCGCCTAGAGGGCGTCCAGCTTGCGGCGCTCCCGCTTGTCGGGGTGGCGGACGACCACTCCGCCCGCGCCGCCGGATCCGGTGAGCCGGACCAGTGGCGTTCCCGGGAGTCGGTCGGAAGTGGTCTTGTCCGTCAGGCCGCCGAAGCCGGGATCGATGCCACCGGTGTCCGCGACCCATCCGTCGGGGATGACGACCGTGACACCGGACGTCTCCCCGTACGCCTCCACGACGACCTCCGTGAGGCGGCACTCGGTCCGGGTGAAGTCGAGCTTCACACCCCCCACGCCTCCGTGAGCGATCACGTGTCCCGGAACCTCCCAGCGCCCGGGGCCTCGGGACGCACCGAGCATGCCGCCCTTCAGCACCAGTGGCGACCGGCCCACCAAGGCCGAGCCCGTGGCCGGGGAGGAGTACGGCGTCGGCAAGTCATCGGTAAGAGCTGCCAGTTCGCCGTGCGTCCTGGCCGTCAGCGCCAGCTCCAGACGCGACTCCAGCTCATCGAAATCGATGCGGCCCTCGGCCGCCGCATCACGCAGCCGGTCCACCACGGCTTCCCGGTCGTCGTGAGAGGCGCGAAGCCCTCCTGGGGGAACAGGGCGCGGAGAGGGCTCCGGAAGCTGGGCTGTCATGGCCACAAGAATAGGCGGGCGGCGGGCGACCTCGTGGGGACGGCCCTGCCGCAGGGACTGGTCACGGGGTGGACGGCCGGGCGAACGACGGCCACCGGTCGGCGGCCCACTCCGGCCAGCCCGGCCACCCGGGAGGCGGGACGGAGCTCGCGCGGCCTTCCCGTTCCGCCGCGCCGGGCTCCTCGAAGTGCTCCCGCCCGTGGAGGATGTCGGCCTCGGCGAGCGGGTAGGTCTCCCCGGCGGCGGTCGCCCGGCGGTGGGCGATCCGGGCGCGTTGCGTCTCGTCGTCGACGGGCAGGTAGACCATGCGGAAGCAGGCCCCCTCCGCCTCCGCCAACCAGCGGATCGCGGACCGCTCGTCGCGGGACCAACAGCCGTAGTCCACGACCACGTCGGTCCCCAGCCGTACCGCTTCCAGGGCGAGCCAGAGCATGCGCCCCTCCAGCACGTCGCGCTTCCCGTCCGGCTCGGCCTCGCCGAACAGGGGGAGCATCCACTCGTCGGGCGTCAGGCGCAGCGCGCCGTGCTCCCCGGCGAGCTGCCGGGCTCGTGTGGTCTTTCCGGCCCCCGGCAGGCCGACCATCAGGAACAAGGTGGTCACGTCCGGATCGTGTCAGGTAAGCCGGACGGACCACCACTGTCTTTCCCCGGCGGGAGGCCACCGACGCCCCGCGGTGACGCGAACTCATGCGGCTCTTCGAAGAGTCGCTCAGCGACGTCATGGCCGGTCAAAAATGGGCAGAGTGAACGATGAACAGAAGGTCGTGGAAGCCTGGCGCGGCCTCACCGGCCGGCTGAGGTCGCATGCTCCGGTCTCCTGCGCTTCGCTGCTTCCTCCGGCTGCCGAGCCGGCCATCGAGGCTGGATGCCGTCCTGCGTACCGTGACCGAAGGGCCGGCGGATGCGATGGGCCCGCAGGTGCCCGGTCCGGTGCGGGGCTGCCTCGTCCGGGAGAACCCGGAGCATCCGCTGCTGGACGAAGCCCTCCCGTACTGGACGCCGATCCACTGACGCTCCTGGGCCCCGTCCGCCTTGCGGCAACCACCCCTGACCGTCATTTCACCGCTCGCCGGCCAACGGGACCGGCCGGCCCGGACAGTGACCACCCGTTCTCGCGGAGGCTTCAGAGCCGGTACGACACTCCCAGCTCAATGAGATAGCGCTTGGTCACCCGACCACCGTAGCGCCCGTCGATCAGGGCGGAGACGCACGCCAGCAGCCCGCTCCTGGCGGCTTCCGGAAGCGCCCGGTGGCCGGAGTAGGTCCGCAGGAGGTCCAGGTACTCCGCGGTGGTGTAGGTGAGTTCCCACGCGTGGCGGCGGAAGACGGTGCCGCTGAACCGCCCGCTGCCCGCCACCTCCTCCGCGTGGTCGGAATGGTCGACCTCACCGGCCGCCGGAGGCCGGATCCCGGGCGGCGTCGCCGGATCGAACCGTTCGTAGCAGCGCTGGACCTCAACGAAGAACTCCTCGGTGCCGCCCATCACGTGCTGACTGCGCACCACGGCGAGCGCCCCACCGGGACGCAGGGCATCGGCGGCCCTGTGCACGCGCACCGTCGGATCGATCCAGTGGAACGCGGTCGCCGCGAGAACCACGTCGAACGGCTCCGCCGGCAGTGGCCAGCTCTCGAACTCCGCCGTCACCACCTCCGCGGCCGGAGCCCCGGCCAGGTTGCGGCGAGCGATCGCGGACATGCGCTGCCCCGCCTCGACAGCGGTGACCCGACAGCCCAGCCCGGCCAGGGGCACCGTCGCCTGGCCCGTCCCACAGCCGATCTCCAGCACGCGACAGCCCGGACGGACCCCGGTGACCTCCGCGAGGTCGTCGTACAGCTCCGGCGGATATCCGGGCCTGGCCCGGTCGTACAGCTCCGCGTCGTCCTCGAAGGTCCGCCGCAGCAGTTCCCGCCGCGACTCCTCCGGGCTGTCGTCTCGTCGCGCATGCGCGGTGATATCGGGCACGCGGAGGATGCTAATCCCTAGGCCGGCAGGTATGGCCACCCCATCCGTGGTATCACAGAGGGGTTTTGCCGGGGCGCGTGTCCAGCGGGGTGCTGTGATGGCTGTGGGTTATCTGGTGACCGTGGTACTGGCCCTGCTGATCGTCGTGTTCTGCCTGGTGCGCATACGTGGGCCGCAGCCGCTCTTCTACTTCAGCTACCGGCTCGGCCTGGTCTTCAACGAGATCCCGCACGTCGCCCTCTACGCGCTGGTGGCGTCGACGGCGCTGGCCTTCTCCGAGGGCGACATCGCCACGACCGCCGACCGGGTGAACGTCGGGCTGGCAGCGGTCGCGTCCGGCGGGCTCGTGGTGGTCACCCGGCGCGGGATGCGGGCGGCCGCCGTGGTGCGTCTCGCCCTGGACGACGCGCTGGGCGCCGGTACGGGGACGCGCCGCCGGCCGCCACTGGCCCGCATCCTGCTCAGGCCCGTCCTGCGCCGCCGCCGTGACGTCAAGCGGGTGAGCAACCTCGGTTACGGGGACGGGGGCCGCCGCAACCTCCTCGACGTCTACCACCACCGCTCGCGCCCCGAGGGCGGCCCCGTGATGATCCACTTCCACGGCGGCCACTACGACCAGGGCCGCAAGGACACGCAGTCGCTGCCCCTGCTCTACCGGCTCGCCGCCCGGGGCTGGGTCTGTATCAGCGCCAACTACCGTCTACGGCCCGACTTTCCGCACCCCGCCCATCTGATCGACGCGAAGAAGGTCATCGCCTGGGCGCGCGAACACGCCGCGGAGTACGGCGCGGCGCCCCAGGCGGCCCTGTTCGTGGCGGGGAGCTCAGCGGGTGGGCACATGGCGGCGCAAGCCGCACTCACCCCCGATGAACCGGCCTACCAGCCCGGGTTCGAGGAGGCCGACACCTCGGTGACCGCCGCCGTCGTCCTCAACGGCTTTCTCGCGGAGTACTTCGACGGAGACCCGGCGACCTCGCCGGTGAACCTCGTCCGGGCGGACGCGCCACCGTTCCTCGTCGCGCACGGGGACCTGGACGAACTGGTGGACACCGAGAACCCCCGGGCCCTGGTCACCGCTCTGCGCTCCGTCTCCGCCTCGCCGGTCGTGTACGTCGAACTGCCCGGCGCGCACCATGCCTTCGACCTCTTCCACTCCTTCCGCTTCGAGGCGCTCATCGACGGCATCGAAGACTTCGCCGCGTGGGTGACCGCCCCGGGGAAGTCGGCCTGAGTCGACCTGAGTCACTCCGAGCCGACCTGCGTCAGTCCACGTCGGTCCGAGTGAGTCCGATTCGGTCTGCGCCGCTCTGCGTCGGTCTGCGTCGGTCTGACAAGGGGCCGGGCCGGGGAAGCGGGTCAGCCCTCCTGGTCCGGGGCGGTGGACCGTACCAGCGAGACGGGCTCCGTCTGCTGGTTGGAGGCGGAGACACGGGTGGTGTGGCGGGTGAGGCGCAGCCCCATGGCCGTGAGGACGTCCGTGTCGTAGAGCGCGCACAGGAGCGCCGCCGCGGCGGGCAACGACAACGGGGTGGCCGGATTGTGCCCCAGCAGAGCGGCCGTGTCCGGGTCGTTGAGGGCGGCCTGCCCCGCGTGAGCGAGTACCTGACGGGGGTCGTCGACGATGAGCTCGTCGATCTGGATCCGCTGGGCGCGGACGCGCAGGTCGAGCGGGCGGGCCGGGGTGGACCTCGGGATCCCGACGACGGACCGGAGCTCCGGGCGGGCCGGGCGGTTCAGGTGGGTCAGGTCGGTCAGGTTGTTCATGCGGTGGGCTCCAGAGAACGGGCCGCCGGAACGACGGTGCGCGGAACGGCAGTGCACGGAACGGCTGGGGCTGGGGCTGGGGCTGGCTCTTATACACATCTC
>NZ_JAAXYC010000341.1 GCF_018619185.1 Streptomyces sp. McG3
GGGTGTGTGGGCGGGTTCTATTGGGTGCGTAGCACCTTCAGGAACTCCCGCATCCAGACCGGGTGGTCCGGCCAGGCTCGGGAGGAGACCACGGTGCCGTCCACGACCGCCTCCGTGTCCTGGAAGGTCGCGCCCGCGCTCTGCATGTCCGGTTCCAGGGCCGGGTAGGCCGTGACGTTGCGGCCGCTGAGGCTGCCGGTGGCGGCGGTGATCAGGGGGCCGTGGCAGATCTGGGCGACCGGGCGGTCCGCGGAGAAGAAGGCGCCGACGATCTTCCGCAGCTCGGCGTTGTTGCGGAGGTACTCGGGGGCGCGACCGCCGGGGATCACCAGGGCGATGTACGCCCCGGGGTCGACCTCGGAGAAGGACAGGTCGGCGGGCCAGGTGTAGCCGGGCTTCTCCGTGTACGTGTCGAAGCCGGGCTCGAAGTCGTGGACCACGAAACGCAGCGTCTTGCGCTCGGGCGCCGCGATGTCGACCTCGTAACCCTCCTCCAGCAGCCGTTGGTACGGGTAGAGGACTTCGAGGGACTCGGCGGCGTCGCCGGTGACGATGAGGATCTTCTGCGGCATGGCGGGACTCCTCGGGGCCGGTGGCCCCGTTGGTGTGCCGAGGGCCTGGATCCTTGCGGTACGGACAGACTGCCCCGGTTTCGGGAGTTCGCCAAGACGGCGCGGCGCACTGTCCAGAGTGTCAAAGTTCGGGGGGTTCTTTTGTACACAAGCAGCTCATGACGCAACGGGGTGCGAGGGCGATAGCCTGGTGCCGTGATCAGCGCGATACGCCTCGGGGGCAGCGAAGCCCCCGGCCGCCGCCCGGAGTGCCACAGCACCCGGGCGATCCGCGATCTCCCGACTCCGGACCGGCTGCCGAAAATGGCCAATATGGTCCCGGGTATCTCTCGAAGCGGCATAGCGTCGACCCAGACCGGAAACCCCGCGTCGTGGCGGTACGCCGCTTTTCTCACCTACGTCACGCAACGGCGCGCGACAGGAGCCAGAGGACATGCAGACCAAGCTGGACGAAGCCAAGGCCGAGCTGCTCGCAGGGGCCGCCAAGGTAGCTGAAAACGGTCCGGGCGGTGGTGTCGGTGGCCCGGGAGGTGCCCCCCGGGCGCGGACTTCCGCTGCCGGGGCCGACGAGAGCGCCCGTCCCGGTCAGGACACGGTGCTCGCCTACCTCCAGCGCTACTACCTGCACACGGCTCCGGAGGACCTCAGCGGCCGTGACCCGGTCGACGTCTTCGGCGCCGCCGCCTCGCACTACCGGCTGGCCGAGAACCGTCCGCAGGGCACCGCGAACGTCCGGGTGCACACCCCGACGGTCGAGGAGAACGGCTGGACCTGCAGCCACTCCGTCGTCGAGGTCGTCACCGACGACATGCCCTTCCTGGTGGACTCCGTCACCAACGAGCTGTCCCGGCAGGGGCGCGGCATCCACGTCGTGATCCACCCGCAGGTCACCGTCCGCCGCGATGTCACCGGCAAGCTCATCGAGGTCCTCTCCGGCGGCCCCGGTCTCCCCAATGCCTCCCAGGGCCGGAAGAAGTCCAAGGACGCCAAGCCCGAGCTGCCCCACGACGCGCTCGTCGAGTCCTGGATCCACGTCGAGATCGACCGCGAGACCGACCGCGCCGACCTCCAGCAGATCACCGCCGACCTGCTGCGCGTCCTGTCCGACGTGCGGGAGACCGTCGAGGACTGGGGGAAGATGCGCGAAGCCGCCCTCCGGATCGCCGACGACCTGCCCGGCGAACCGCTGGACGACCTGGCCGACGAGGAGGTCGAGGAGGCCCGCGAGCTGCTGCGCTGGCTGGCCGCCGACCACTTCACCTTCCTCGGCTACCGCGAGTACGAGCTGAAGGACAGCGACGCGCTGGCCGCCGTGCCCGGCACCGGGCTCGGCATCCTGCGCTCCGACCCGCACCACAGCGAGGACGAGGCCCACCCGGTCAGCCCGTCCTTCGACCGGCTGCCCGCCGACGCCCGCGCCAAGGCCCGCGAGCACAAGCTCCTCGTCCTGACGAAGGCCAACAGCCGGGCCACCGTGCACCGCCCCAGCTACCTCGACTACGTCGGCGTGAAGAAGTTCGACGCCAAGGGCAACGTCGTCGGCGAGCGGCGCTTCCTCGGGCTCTTCTCCTCCGCCGCCTACACCGAGTCCGTGCGCCGGGTGCCCGTCATCCGCCGCAAGGTCGCCGAGGTCGTCGAAGGCGCGGGCTTCTCGTACAACAGCCACGACGGCCGCGACCTGCTCCAGATCCTGGAGACCTACCCCCGCGACGAGCTGTTCCAGACGCCCGTCGACCAGCTCCGTTCCATCGTGACCTCCGTCCTCTACCTCCAGGAGCGCCGTCGGCTGCGGCTCTACCTGCGTCAGGACGAGTACGGGCGCTACTACTCCGCGATCGTCTACCTGCCGCGCGACCGGTACACCACCGGCGTACGCCTGCGGCTGATCGACATCCTCAAGGAGGAGCTCGGCGGCAACAGCGTGGACTTCACCGCCTGGAACACCGAGTCGATCCTCTCCCGGCTGCACTTCGTCATCCGCGTCCCGGCCGGCACCGAGCTGCCGCACCTGACGGACGCCGACGCCGACCGCATCGAGGCCCGTCTCGTCGAGGCCGCCCGCTCCTGGGCCGACGGCTTCCAGGAGGCGCTCACCGCCGAGCTGGGCGAGGAACGCGGCGCGGAACTCCAGCGCCAGTACGGCCACTCGTTCCCCGAGGGCTACAAGGCCGACCACTCGCCGCGCGCCGCCGTGGCCGACCTGGTCCACCTGGAGACCCTCAAGCAGGGCGAGAAGGACTTCGCCCTCAGCCTGTACGAGCCGGTCGGCGCGGGCCCCGGCGAGCGCCGCTTCAAGATCTACCGGACCGGCGAGCAGGTCTCCCTCTCCGCCGTCCTCCCGGCGCTCCAGCAGCTCGGCGTCGAGGTCGTCGACGAGCGGCCGTACGAGCTGCGCTGCGCGGACCGTACCCACGCCTGGATCTACGACTTCGGGCTGCGGATGCCGCTGGCCAACGGCAACGGCGGCTACCTCGCCGACGACGCCCGCGCCCGCTTCCAGGAAGCCTTCGCCGCCGTCTGGAAGGGCGAGGCGGAGAACGACGGCTTCAACTCCCTGGTCCTCGGCGCCGGGCTGAACTGGCGGCAGGCGATGGTGCTGCGCGCCTACGCGAAGTACCTGCGGCAGGCCGGATCCACCTTCAGCCAGGACTACATGGAGTCCACGCTCCGCAACAACGTCCACACCACCCGGCTGCTCGTCTCGCTCTTCGAGGCCCGCATGTCGCCCGGCCGCCAGAGCGCCGGCACCGAGCTGACCGACGGACTCCTGGAGGAGCTCGACGGGGCCCTGGACCAGGTCGCCTCGCTCGACGAGGACCGGATCCTGCGGTCTTTCCTCACCGTCATCAAGGCCACCCTGCGGACCAACTTCTTCCAGCACACGGACGACGGCACCCCGCATTCGTACGTCTCGATGAAGTTCGACCCGCAGGCCATCCCGGACCTGCCCGCGCCCCGGCCGGCGTACGAGATCTGGGTCTACTCGCCGCGTGTGGAGGGCGTCCACCTGCGCTTCGGCAAGGTCGCCCGAGGCGGGCTGCGCTGGTCGGACCGGCGCGAGGACTTCCGTACGGAGATCCTCGGACTGGTCAAGGCGCAGATGGTGAAGAACACCGTCATCGTGCCCGTCGGCGCCAAGGGCGGCTTCGTCGCCAAGCAGCTCCCGGACCCGTCCGTGGACCGGGACGCCTGGTTCGCCGAGGGCATCGCCGCGTACCGCACGTTCATCTCCGCGCTGCTCGACATCACCGACAACATGGTGGCCGGCGAGGTCGTGCCGCCCTCCGACGTCGTCCGGCACGACGAGGACGACACCTACCTCGTCGTCGCCGCCGACAAGGGCACCGCGAGCTTCTCCGACATCGCCAACGAGGTCGCCGTCGCGTACGGCTTCTGGCTCGGCGACGCGTTCGCCTCCGGCGGCTCGGCCGGCTACGACCACAAGGGCATGGGCATCACCGCCCGGGGCGCCTGGGAGTCCGTCAAGCGGCACTTCCGCGAGCTGGGCCACGACACCCAGACCGAGGACTTCACCGTCGTCGGTGTCGGCGACATGTCCGGTGACGTGTTCGGCAACGGGATGCTGCTCTCCGAGCACATCCGACTCGTCGCCGCCTTCGACCACCGGCACATCTTCATCGACCCGAACCCGGACGCCGCCACCTCGTACGCCGAGCGACGCCGGCTCTTCGATCTGCCCCGCAGCTCCTGGGCCGACTACGAAACGGGCCTGCTCTCGGCGGGCGGCGGGATCCACCCGCGCAGCGCCAAGTCGATCCCGCTCAACTCGCACGTCCGCGAGGCGCTGGGCATCGACCCCTCGGTGAGCAAGATGACGCCCGCCGACCTGATGCAGACCATCCTCAAGGCCCCCGTCGACCTGGTGTGGAACGGCGGCATCGGTACGTACATCAAGGCCGTCACCGAGTCGAACGCGGACGTCGGTGACAAGGCCAACGACGCGATCCGCGTCAACGGCGAGGACCTGCGGGCCAAGGTCGTCGGCGAGGGCGGCAACCTCGGGGCCACCCAGCTCGGCCGGATCGAGTTCGCCCGCGGCGGCGGCCGGATCAACACCGACGCGATCGACAACAGCGCCGGTGTGGACACCTCCGACCACGAGGTGAACATCAAGATCCTGCTCAACGGTCTGGTCCGGGACGGCGACATGACCGTCAAGCAGCGCAACAAGCTGCTCGCCGACATGACCGACGAGGTCGGCGCGCTCGTCCTGCGCAACAACTACGCGCAGAACGTCGCGCTCTCCAACGCCTCCGCCCAGGCCCCGTCCCTGCTCCACGCCCAGCAGCGCTTCATGCGCCGCCTGGAGCGCGACGGTGCTCTCGACCGGGCGCTGGAGTTCCTGCCCGCCGACCGGCACATCCGGGAGCTGCTCAGCAACGAGAAGGGGCTGAGCCAGCCCGAGCTGGCCGTGCTGATCGCCTACACCAAGATCACGACGGCGGACGAGCTGATCTCCACCGTCCTGCCGGACGACCCGCACCTGCAGAAGCTGGTGCACGCCTACTTCCCGAGCCAGCTGCGCGAGCGGTTCCCCGAGGCGGTCGACGGGCACGCGCTGCGGCGCGAGATCATCACGACGGTCCTGGTCAACGACACGGTGAACACCGCCGGTTCGACCTTCCTGCACCGGCTGCGCGAGGAGACGGGGGCGTCGATCGAGGAGATCGTGCGGGCCCAGTTCACGGCCCGTGAGATCTTCGGCCTGTCCCGGGTGTGGGACGCGGTCGAGGCGCTCGACAACAAGGTCGCCGCCGATGTCCAGACCCGGATCCGGCTGCACTCGCGGCGCCTGGTCGAGCGCGGTTCGCGCTGGCTGCTCGGCAACCGGCCGCAGCCCGTCGCCATCGCGGAGACGATTCGGAGCTTCCGGGACGGTGTCGCGCGGGTCTGGGACGAACTGCCCAAGCTGGTCAAGGGCGCGGACCTGGACTGGTACCACTCGATCCTGGACGAGCTGACGGCCGCCGGTGTGCCGGACGAGCTGGCGGTCCGGGTGGCCGGGTTCTCCTCCGCCTTCCCGGCGCTGGACATCGTGGCCATCGCCGACCGTACGGGCCAGGATCCGCTGGAGGTCGCCGAGGTCTACTACGACCTCGCGGACCGGCTGCGGATCACCCAGCTGATGGACCGGATCATCGAGCTGCCGCGGGCCGACCGCTGGCAGTCCATGGCCCGCGCCTCCATCCGCGAGGACCTCTACGCGGCGCACGCGGCGCTCACCTCGGACGTGCTGAGTGTGGGGAACGGGTCGTCCACGCCGGAGGAGCGGTTCCGGGCGTGGGAGTCGCAGAACGCGGCGATCCTTGCCCGGTCGCGGTCGACGCTGGAGGAGATCCAGGGGTCGGACGCGTTCGATCTGGCGAATCTGTCGGTGGCCATGCGGACGATGCGGACGTTGTTGCGTACGCACGCGTAGGGGGTCGTGTACGTCTGTGGGGGCCGGCGCCACGTGGTGGTGCCGGCCCCCTCGGCGTGGGGTCCGTCCTCAAGCGCCGGACGGGCTGAAGAGATGTCCTCAAGCGCCGGACCGGCTGGAGAAGATGCCCTCCATCGCCGGGCGGGCTGGGGGCGGTGGGCCGGCTGTGGCTGGTCTGAGTTGGTTACTTGCGCTTGGTGAAGGCCTCATAGGCCTTCACCACTTCCTCTGCCGGGCCGTCCATCCTCAGCGTGCCCGCTTCCAGCCACAGGGCCCGGTCGCAGGTCTCGGTGATCGATTTGTTGCTGTGGCTGACCAGGAAGACCGTGCCCGCCTCGGCGCGCAGTTCCTTGATGCGGTCCTTGCTGCGGCGCTGGAACTTCGCGTCGCCCGTGGACAGCGCCTCGTCGATCAGGAGTACGTCGTGGCTCTTGGCCGCCGCGATGGAGAAGCGGAGCCTCGCGCCCATGCCCGAGGAGTACGTGCGCATCGGCAGCGTGATGAAGTCGCCCTTCTCGTTGATGCCGGAGAAGTCGACGATCCCGTCGTAGCGTTCGCGGATCTGTTCGCGCGTCATGCCCATCGCGAGTCCGCCCAGCACCACGTTGCGCTCGCCGGTCAGGTCGCCCATCAGTGCCGCGTTCACGCCGAGCAGCGACGGCTGGCCCTGGGTGTGGACCCTGCCCCGGCTCGGCGGGAGCAGGCCCGCGACCGCCTTGAGCAGCGTCGACTTGCCCGAGCCGTTGGAGCCGATCAGGCCGATCGCCTCGCCCTTGTACGCGGCGAAGCTGACGCCCTTCACGGCGTGCACCTGGCGTGCGCCGGGGGTACGGCGCCGGGAGGTGAGCCGGCTGAGCGCGGAGGTGGCGCTGCCCTTGCCCGTACGGGCGCCGTTGACCGTGTACGTGATGTGGACGTCGTCGACGACGACCGTCGGGACACGGTCGTCCCCGGGGGAATCCTTGAGGTCAGCCACGTCCGTAGGTCTCCTCGGCCTTCCAGAAATACACGAATCCGGCCACTCCGCACAGCAGCGCCCAGCCCGCCGCCACCGCCCATGCGAAGGGTGGCAGCTGCGCCCAGGTGTAGCTGTCGATGAGCGCGTACCGCATGAGGTTGATGAAGAGCGCCGCCGGGTTGTACTCCAGCGCCACCAGCACCGCGTGCGGCACCCGTTCCCCCTTGAGCAGGTGGTCCAGGCTCCACATCACGCCGGAGGAGTACATCCAGGTCCGCAGCACGAACGGCGTCAGCTGCGCGATGTCCGGGGTCTTCGCCGTCAGCCGGGCCACACCCATCGACACCCCGGTGTTGAACACCGCCTGGAGCGCGAGCGCCGGGACGGCCAGCAGCCAGGACGGGCGGGGGTACTGGCCGAACACCAGCAGGATCAGGGTCAGCGCGCCGAGTGAGAACAGCAGTTGCTGCAACTGCTGGAGGGCGAGGGCCACCGGCAGTGAGGCGCGCGGGAAGTGCAGGGCCCGCACCAGGCCGATGTTGCCGCTGATCGCCCGCGTGCCCGCGGTGATCGAGCTGGCGGTGAACGTCCAGATGAAGACCCCGGTGACGAGGAACGGGACGAAGTCCTCCACCCCGTGCTTGGTGTTCATCAGGACGCCGAAGATGAAGTAGTAGACCGTCGCGTTCAACAGCGGCGTCATGATCTGCCAGATCTGGCCGAGCTTCGCCTGGCTGTACTGGGCGGTCAGCTTGGCCGTCGCGAACGCGGCGATGAAGTGCCGCCGCCCCCACAGCTGCCGGATGTAGGCGGGCAGCGAGGGCCGGGCGCCGCTGACCGTCAGGCCGTGCCGGGCGGCCAGGGCGGCCAGCTCACCGGGTGCGTAGGTGGGGACGTCCTGGGCGGGGGCGCTCGCCGGGGACGGCGGAGCTGCTGTCTGGCTCACCACGAAC
>NZ_JAAXYC010000342.1 GCF_018619185.1 Streptomyces sp. McG3
GGGCGGAACGGGGGAGGGGAAGGGCTTCCGGGCGGTTGCGTTCCCGGCCCGACCGCGCCCCTTCCCGCGGCTCCCTTTCCCTCCGGCTCCTTTTCCTCTTCTTCCTTCCCCGTTTCCGGCGACGGTGAGGTGATCGTGATGGTCGCTCGGAAGGGCACCCCGATGTGGCGTGTCGTGCAGCAGATCGAGGCGGCCGTCCGCGAGAACTGAGCATCAATGGGCACTCAGTGCCTTTACGGCCCGGCACTGAGTGCCATATGGTGCGGACGCGCCCGCAGTGCAGGTGCGGCGCGTCCGAGTCGAGCGCAGGGGGTCGAGCCGTGTCCCAGACAGCCATGGGCACCGTAATGGGCACCGTCCAGAAGGCGCACGAGGAGTGCGGCCTCTCCTACAACCGCTGCCGCTGGTGCGGCACCGCCTCGTTCCGGCGGCTGCTGTGCCCGGTGTGCGCGTCGAGCGAACTGGAGCCCGAACGCACCACCGGCCACGGAGTGGTCGTCCGGACCGCCGTGGTCCACCGCTACACCGAGGCGGCGCGCAACGAGTCCCTCGTGAGGTTCTCCGAAGGGTTCGTCTTCCGCTGCCGGATCGTGGGGGCGGCTCCGCACCTGGTGACGGTCGGTGCGCGGGTCCGGCCCGTCTCCGGCGACGAGCCGGAGACGGGCGAGGTGGTCCTGGAACTCTGCGAGCCGCCCGCACGGCGCGACTGGGTCTGAACGTCCCGGCCGGCCGGGCGGCGAACCGCCGATCGGCCGGTCAGCCCAGCCGGTCGAGCAGCTCGGCGGCCAACGGGACGGACGACGCCGGGTTCTGGCCGGTGATCAGATTCCGGTCGGTGATGACGAACGGCGCCCAGGGCTCGCCCTCCTGGAAGTCCGCGCCCAGCGCCACCAGCCGGTCCTGGAGCAGCCACTTGGCCTTGTCCGCGAAGCCCGCCTGGGTCTCCTCGGTGTTGGTGAAGCCGGTCAGCCGGTACCCGGCGAACGCGGATCGGCCATCGGGTCCGGTCGCGGCCAGCAGCGCCGCCGGGCCGTGGCAGACCACACCGAGCGGCTTGCCCGAAGCCAGCACCCGGGCGAGCAGCCGCCCGGAGACGGGATCCACCGCGAGGTCCTCCATCGGGCCGTGGCCGCCGGGGTAGAAGACCGCGTCGTACGCGTCCGGGTCCACGTCCTCCAGCGCGACCGGCCGCCGCAGCTCCTCGAACGCCTCAAGACCGGCCGCCACCGCGTCGGCGCCCTCCTGGCCGCCGTTGACCTCGGGCGCCAGGCTGCCGCGGTCCACGGTCGGGACGACGCCGCCCGGGGTGGCGACGACCACCTCGTGCCCGGCGCCGGTGAACGCCCGGTACGGAGCCACGGCCTCCTCGGCCCAGAAGCCCGTGGGGTGGGCCGTGCCGTCCGCCAGGGTCCAGTGGTCCGCGCCGGACACCACGAAAAGGATCTTTGCCATGTCGTACATCTCCGTTGGTCGGGGTGGCTGACCGGGCCGACGTCAGGCCCGGTCGGGCCAGGATCCGCCTCCCGCCCACGTGTGCCGGAAAGAGGCTTCCGACGGGGCGGCGGCGATCGGCCGTCCGGCGGATCGCCTGCCCCCGGCGGACGGTCCGAATCATCCGGTGCGGTGGACTCCGTCGGCCGGCCGCCGGGATTCCCGAGCCCGGCGTCCCGGTGAACTCGCGCATACGGGCTGGTTGACGCCAGGATCACCCCATCGCCCCGTCGGAGATGTCCGCATTCACCCGGGGGGCGTCGGCTCGAACGGCCGTGCTTAGCTGGAGCCATGATCGATGACTTCCTGTACGGGACCGCCGGGCACACCGGACCGCAGGCCGAGGTCGAGGCCGCCGTGCGCGCCGCCGCCGCGGCCGAGATCATGCCGCGCCACCGGAAGCTCGCCGCCCACGAGATCATCGAGAAGAGCGGCCCCCACGACCTGGTCACCGCCGCCGACCGGCTGGCCGAGGAGCACCTCACCGCCGCCCTCACCAAGCTGCTGCCCGGCTCGGTAGTCGTCGGTGAGGAGTCCGTGCACGCCGACCCGGCGGTCTACGACGCCCTCGGCGGCGACGCCCCGGTCTGGATCGTCGACCCGGTCGACGGCACCCGCCAGTTCGTCCGGGGCGAGGCCGGATTCTGCACCCTGGTCGCCCTCGCCCTCCACGGCGAGGTGCACGCCTCCTGGACGTACGCACCGGTCCGGGACGAGATGGCCGTCGCCGTACGCGGCCGGGGCGCCACGCTCAACGGGGTGCCGATACGCTCCGGGGCGCCCGCACCCGGCGCCGTGCTGAACGTGGCGATGTCGCACCCCGACTACACCACCGAGGCCCAGAAGCGGGCCCTGCTCGGCCTGCGCACCGAAGGCATCGCGGCCCGCCCCTGCGGCTCGGCCGGACTGGAGTACCTCGCCGTCGCCCGCGGCGCCCTGGACGCCACCGCCTTCAACTGGGAGTACGCCTGGGACCACGCCGCGGGCCTGCTCCTGGTCACCGAGGCGGGCGGCACCCAGTCGACCCTGTCCGGCGCCCCGTTCCATATCGCGGGCGGCAACGACCTGCCGTTCACGGCGGCCCGCGACGAGGCCACCGCCCAGCGCGTCCTGGCCGCCCTGCGCACGGAAAGCTGACCCGCCCGACCGGGAACCCGGGGTACCCGCGTCCGCACGGTCGGTGGCGGCGAATACCCTGGGGGTCCGACTGCCGGCCGACGAAGGAGTCCCAAGGTGCCGTCGATGCTCGATGCGGTCGTGGTGGGCGCGGGTCCCAACGGACTGACCGCCGCGGCCGAACTGGCCCGCCGGGGCCTCGCGGTCGAGGTCCACGAGGCGCACGACACCATCGGCGGGGGAGCCCGTACCGAGGAACTGACCCTCCCGGGGTTCCGGCACGACCCCTGTTCCGCCGTGCATCCCCTCGCGATCGGCTCGCCCGCGTTCCGGGGCATGCCGCTGGACCGGCACGGACTTCAGTGGCTGCACCCCGAGGTCGACCTCGCGCACCCCTTCCCGGACGGCACCGCGGCCACGCTGACCCGCTCGGTGGGCGAGAGCGCGATGTCGCTGGGGGCGGCCGACGCCGGGGCCTACCGCCGCCTCATGGCCCCCTTCGTCGGCCGCTGGGACACCCTGGCAGCCGACTTCCTGCGCACCCCCTGGGACGGCCTGCCCCGCGACCCCTACCGGCTGGCCCGTTTCGGTCTGCTCGGCCTCCAGCCCGCCACCTGGCTCTCCCGCCGCTTCTCCGGTGAGAAGGCCCCCGGCCTCTTCGCCGGGCTCGCCGCCCACGCCATAGCGCCCACCAGCGGCGTCGCCACCTCGGCCATCGCCCTCGTCTTCGCACTCGCCGCCCACGAGAACGGCTGGCCGGTGCCGCGCGGTGGCTCCCAGGCCATCTCCGACGCCCTCGCCTCCTTCCTCCGCGAACAGGGCGGCACGATCCGCACCGGCAGCGAGGTCAAGCGCCTGGACGAACTCCCGCCCGCCCGCGCCTACATCTTCGACACCTCGCCCTCCGCGCTCGCCCGGATCGCGGGCCTCGGCTCCGCGTACCGCGGCTACCGCTACGGCGCCTCCGCCTTCAAGATCGACTACGCGCTGTCGGGCCCCGTCCCCTGGACCGCGTCCGAGGCCCGCCGCGCGGGCACCGTCCACATCGGCCCCGACGCCGGGACCATCGACACCGCGCTGAAGGCGGCCGTCGAGGGCCGCGACCCGAGCGTCCCCTTCCTCATCACCGCCCAGCCCAGCCTGACCGACCCCTCCCGGGCCCCCGAAGGGCGTCATGTCTTCTGGGTGTACGGGCACGTCCCGGCGGGCTGGGAGGGCGACGCGACCGACGTCATCGAACGCCAACTGGAGCGCTTCGCCCCCGGGTTCCGCGATCTGGTGCTCGCCCGCGCCCTCGCGGGCCCGCCCCAACTCGCCGCGCGCAACGCCAATTACGTCGGAGGCGACATCGCGTGCGGAGCCTTCGCCGGCCTCCAGACGCTGATCCGCCCCAAGCTCGCCCGCGTCCCCTACGCCACCGCGCACCCCGCGGTCTTCCTCTGCTCCTCGGCCACCCCGCCCGGACCCGGCGTCCACGGCATGTCCGGCCACCACGCCGCCAAGGCCGTATGGCGAAGGCTGCGGGCCTCCTGAACCGACCGGGCGGCGAAGGCCCCCGGTGCGCGGCATGATGTCCGCATGAGCACCTCTGTCTCCCCCGCCGTACGTCTGGTCCGCGGCGACATCACCGACCAGTCCGTCGACGTCATCGTCAACGCGGCGAACTCCTCGCTGCTCGGCGGCGGCGGAGTCGACGGCGCCATCCACCGGCGCGGCGGACCCGACATCCTCGCCGCCTGCCGTGAACTGCGCGCCTCGCACTACGGAAAGGGACTGCCCACCGGGCAGGCCGTCGCCACCACCGCCGGACGCCTCGACGCCCGGTGGATCGTGCACACCGTCGGCCCGGTCTTCTCCGGCGCCCAGGACCGCTCCGCGCTGCTCGCCTCCTGCTACCGCCAATCCCTGCGCCTGGCAGCCGAGTTGGGGGCCAGGTCCATCGCGTTCCCGGCGATCTCCACCGGCATCTACGGCTGGCCGATGGACGACGGGGCCAAGATCGCCGTCCGCACGGTCCTGGCGGAGACCGTGGAGCCGTTGGAAGAGGTGCGCTTCGTCCTCTTCGACGCCCACGCGTACGTGGAGTTCGAGGAAGTCCTCGCGATGCGCTGAGGCCGCGCCCCGCGCCCCGGAAGTCCCGTGCCCCGCGGCCACCGGGCGGGTTCGGGCGCCTGTCGGATTTCCGCGCGAGGACCCTGTCGGATTTCCGCCAGCCAGGCCGCTGACCGGTGCACCATCCTGGAACCATGCACACCGACACCGAGCGCTGCGTGCGGGCCGTCCAGTCCAAGGACGCCCGCTTCGACGGCTGGTTCTTCACCGCGGTCCTGACCACCCGGATCTACTGCCGCCCCAGCTGCCCCGTCGTACCGCCCAAGGTCCGCAACATGACCTTCTACCCCAGCGCCGCCGCCTGCCAGCAGGCCGGATTCCGGGCCTGCAAGCGGTGCCGCCCCGACACCAGCCCCGGCTCCCCCGAGTGGAACGCCCGCGCCGACTCGGTCGCCCGTGCCATGCGCCTGATCCGGGACGGGGTCGTCGACCGCGAGGGCGTGTCCGGGCTCGCCTCCCGGCTCGGCTACTCCGCGCGGCAGATCGAACGGCAACTGCTGGCCGAGCTGGGCGCCGGCCCGCTGGCCCTGGCCCGTGCCCAGCGCGCGCAGACCGCCCGCCTCCTCATCGAGACGACCGCGCTGCCCATGGCCCAGGTGGCGTTCGCCGCCGGCTTCTCCTCGATCCGCACCTTCAACGAGACGGTCCGCGAGGTCTTCGGCCTGGCCCCCGGTGAACTGCGGACCCGAGCCGCCCGGGGCCCCCGGCCCGCCGCCGTACCGGGCGTCATCGCGCTCCGCCTCCCGTACCGGGCCCCGCTCAACCCCAGCAACCTCTTCGGCCACCTCGCCGCGACCGCCGTCCCCGGCGTCGAGGAGTGGCGGGACGGCGCGTACCGGCGCACCCTCAGCCTCCCGTACGGGAACGGCGTCGTCGCCCTGAGTCCGGCGGCCGGCCACATCGCCTGCCGGCTCTCCCTCACCGACCCCCGCGACCTCACCCGGGCCATCAGCCGCTGCCGCTGGCTCCTCGACCTGGACGCGGACCCGGTCGCCGTCGACGCGCAACTGCGCACCGACCCGCTGCTCGCCCCGCTGGTCGACGCGGGCCCCGGCCGCCGGGTGCCCCGCACCGTGGACGGGGCGGAGTTCGCCGTACGCGCGGTGCTCGGCCAGCAGGTCTCCACCGCCGCCGCCCGCACCCACGCCGCACGGCTGGTCACCGCCCACGGCGTCCCGGTCGAGGACCCCGAGGGCGGGCTGACGCACCTCTTCCCGGCCCCGGAGGCGCTGGCCGGCCTCGACCCGGAGGCCCTGGCCCTGCCGCGGACCCGCCGAACGACCCTCACCACGCTTGTCGCCGCCCTCGCGGAGGACCGGCTGCGGCTCGACACCGACACCGACTGGGAGCGGGCCCGCGCCGAGCTGGCCGCCCTGCCCGGCTTCGGCCCCTGGACGGTCGAGTCCATCGCCATGCGGGCCCTCGGCGACCCCGACGCCTTCCTCCCCACCGACCTCGGCATCCGCCGGGCGGCCGAGCGGCTGGGCCTGCCGGCCACCCCCGCCGCCCTCACCGCACGGGCCGCCGACTGGCGACCCTGGCGGGCGTACGCCGTGCAGTACCTCTGGACGGTGGACGACCACCCCATCAACCACCTGCCCGCCTGACGCCCGACGCCGACAAGGACACCTCTCCATGACCACGACCGGCACCACTCCCACCTCACCGGTGACCAAGCAGCACACGGTCATCGACAGCCCCTACGGCCCGCTCACGCTCGTCGCCACCGACGGAGTCCTCTGCGCCCTCTACATGACCGACCAGCGCCACCGCCCGCCCCAGGAGACCTTCGGCGTCCCGGATCCGGAGCCCTTCGGCGAGACGGTCCAGCAGCTCACCGAATACTTCGCCGGGGACCGCACCGCCTTCGACCTCCCGCTGAGCCTGGGGGGCACGCCGTTCCAGCGGAGCGTGTGGGAGGAGCTGCTGAAGATCCCGTACGGCGAGACCCGTACGTACGGCGAACTGGCCGAGGAGCTCGGGAAACCGGGCGCCTCGCGGGCGGTCGGACTGGCCAACGGCAAGAATCCCGTCGGGATCATCGTGCCCTGCCACCGGGTCATCGGGGCCTCCGGGAGCCTCACCGGCTACGGCGGCGGGCTGGACCGCAAGCAGCGGCTGCTCGCCTTCGAGAGCGGGGGGACGGCCGGCGACGGGGTGCAGGCGCTGTTCTGAGCGCGGGCCGGGGCGTGCCGGAGCCGGTACGCCCCCGCCCCGCGTTCCTCAGCCGGTGAAGATCTCCACGGCCGTCCAGAGGGCGAGGCCCAGCATGCAGATCCCGCCGATGCGCTGCACGGTCTTCAGCGGTACGCGCTTCGCGATGAACTTCCCCGCGAGCAGCGCCAGCGCCGAGACCGACATCAGGGCGGCGGCCGCACCGATCGCCGTGGACCAGGTGCCGTTGCTCGCCGCCAGGTTGGCGGTGGTGATCTGCGTCAGATCGCCCCACTCGCTGATGAAGACCGCCATGAACGCCGTCGTGTAGACCGGCCAGAACCCGGTCACGGTCTTCACCTCGGCGTCCTCGTCGTCGTCCCCGCCGCTGCCGCGCAGCAGCATGAACGCGCCGAACGCGAAGAGCGAGGCCGAGACGAGCTTGACGATCCAGTCGGGCAGCAGCCCGATGAGGCTGCCCGCGCCGACGGCGATGGCGACGTGCACGACGAACGCGGACGAGGTGCCGAACCACACGTAGAGGGGCCGCATCCGCGTGCCCATGGCCAGCGACGCGAACATCGTCTTGTCGGGGAGCTCCGCGAGGAAGATCAGCCCGAAGGCGGTGAGGATCGCCAGGGGGTCGAGGTGCATTCCGGGTGGCTTTCTGTTCGAGCCGGGCCCGGGATCTTCGCGAAGCGCCGCTCGGGCTTTTCGGAGGACCACTCGGCCCGGCATGACGGCTCCGCCCACAGGACGTGGACGTGTCATACAGGACCGAAGGTCTCGCCCGCCCGTGGCAATCCTTCGCAGGACACACGAGCCCGGCCACCGGGAACCCGAAGGCTCCAGTATGTCGACGACCGGTTTGCGGGGCTACTCCCCTTCGCAGCCGTCAACACTACCCCACCCGGCCGGACCCGGGGGCTGGTGTTCGAACCGGGAGCGCCTCGGTAGCATCATGATGATCACCCGCCCCGCGGTGGTCCGCCGCCATCCGACTCCACCCACCGCGACGGGAAGTGCCCCCATGAGC
>NZ_JAAXYC010000343.1 GCF_018619185.1 Streptomyces sp. McG3
GACTGGGACGGGGACATCCGCACGGGCGTGGGCATGGACTGGGGCCGGGGCGGGGGTTCCCCGTGCCGCCGGGCGTGCGAAGCCGTGGCGGTGGTGCGTCGCGGCTCCTCGCCCGGGGGTTGTGGGTGTCGGCCGAGTTCGTCGTGACCCTCGGTGTCGTGCTGCTCCTCCTCGTCGCCCACCAGCTGTGGTGGACCAACCGCGAGGCGCGCGCCGAGGCCGGGCGGGCCGTGCAGGGCCTCCAGCGGGATTGGGACGAGCCGGCCGTCGTCGACGACGAGGTGGGGGAGGCGGGCCCCCGTCCTTCGGCCTCCGGCCGTGGGGCCGGGGCCGCGCCGGCCGCCCCGGCGGCGTCCGACGCCCCGGCCCGTCCCCGGTCCGCGCCCCGCTGGGACCAGGCGTACGCCGTGCTGCGCATCCCCCGGATCGGGCTCACCGCCCCCGTCGCCGAGGGCACCAGCAAGGGCGGGGTGCTCGACCGGGGGTACGTCGGGCACTACGCCCGCACCGCGCAGGCCGGGCAGGCCGGGAACTTCGCGCTCGCCGGGCACCGCAACACCCACGGCGAGCCCTTCCGGCGCATCGACCGGCTGCGGAGCGGCGACCGGATCACCGTCGAGACCCGGGACGCCGTCTACACGTACACCGTCGGCAAACGCCTCGCGCGGACCGCGCCGTCCGACAGCGGGGTCATCGCGCCCGTGCCGCGCAGCAACATCACGACCTCCGTCGGCTACAGCGCGCCCGGCTACTACCTCACGCTGACCACCTGCACCCCCGAGTTCAGCTCCCGCTACCGGCTCATCGTCTGGGGGAAGCTCACCTCGATGCGCCCGCGGTGACGGAGACCCCGGGCGGGCGGGAGTAGGGTCCCCGGGTGTTCGGAGTGATCAGACGACGCCCTCAGTTGCTGTGGCTGCTCGTCCCCTATGTCCTGTATCTCGGTGCGCTGCCGTTCGTGAACCGGGTCACCCCCGTCGTGTTCGGCGTGCCCTTCCTCTTCGTGTGGCTCCTCGGGGCGACCCTCCTCACGCCGGTCGCCGTGTGGCTGGCGCGGAGAGAGGACCGCCGGTGAACGCCGTCGTCGCCACCTCCGTCTTCGCCGTGTTCATGGTCGCCACCGTCGCCCTCGGCCTCCTCGCCCTGCGCGGGCGCGGCAAGGGCGGCGGGCTCACCGAGTGGTCCGTGGGCGGGCGGAGTCTGGGTCCCGTCTTCATCTGGGTGCTGATGGCGGGCGAGGGCTACACCAGCTTCAGCTATCTGGGGGCCGCGGGCTGGGGCTACAACTACGGGGCGCCCGTGCTGTACGTCGTCGCGTACATGTCCTGCGGTTACGCGATCGGGTACGTCGTCGGGCCGATGCTCTGGGGGTACGCCCGCCGGCACGGCCTCGTCGGGATCACCGACATGGTCGCCCACCGCTTCGGCCGGCCCTGGCTCGGCGCGGTGGTCGCGGTGCTGGCCACCGTCTTCCTGCTGCCGTACATCCAGCTCCAGATCACCGGCATGGGGGTGGTCCTCTCCGTCATCTCCTACGGGGCCGTCAGCCTGAACTGGGCCTACTTCGTCGCCTTCGCCGTCACCACCGGCTTCGTCGTGGTCAGCGGGCTGCGCGGCAGCGCCTGGGTGTCCGTGCTGAAGGACGTCCTGGTCATCGCCACTCTCGGGTTCCTCGCGCTGTACGTCCCGCTGCACTACTTCGACGGGTACGGGCCCTTCCTCGACCGGCTCGTCACCGAGAAGAGCGACTGGCTGACCCTGCCGGGACACGGGGGCGGCGGGAGCGGGGAGGGGAGCGGCAGCGGGTTCGGGGAGCTGTGGTTCATCAGCACCACGTTCCTGAACTCGCTGACCGTCGTCATCTTCCCGACCACCGTCGCCGGATACCTCGGGGCCCGGAACGCCGACGCGCTGCGCCGCAACGCCATGTACCTGCCCGCGTACAACGTCCTGCTCTTCGTCCCGATGCTGCTCGGCCTCGCCGCGCTGTTCGTGGTGCCGGGACTGACCGGGGCTGAGTCGAACCTCGCGCTCTTCAAGCTGGTCGTCGATGCGCTGCCTGCCTGGGCGGTCGGCGTCATCGGGGTCGCCGCGGCGCTCTCCTCCATCGTGCCCATGGCCGTGTTCATGCTGGTCATCGGGACGATGTGGGGGCGCAGCGTGCTGTCGCTCGTGCCGCGCCTCGCCGAGCGGCAGAAATCCGCAGCCCAGGTGGTCGTGGTCGTCGCGGGCTCACTCGCGCTGCTCCTCACGTACACCGCCCCCAACACCCTCGTACGCCTCTCCCTCATCTCGTACGAGGGAATGGCGCAGCTCCTGCCGATGGTGCTGCTCGCCCTGGTCTGGCGGCGGCTCACTTTCCGGGGCGCGTTCAGCGGGCTGATCGTCGGCGTCGCGGTGGTCTGTGCCCTCGTCTTCAGCGGGAACGATCCGGTGGGGGGCGTGAACGCCGGGCTCGTCGCCCTCGCCGCCAATCTGGCCGTCGCGCTCGCCGTCACCTTCGCCGGGCCCCGCGACGCGGATCCGCGGCCCGACGCCGAGGTGCTGGCCGACGACCCGGACGCGTACGCCGGTGACCGGAAGGCATACGCCACCGACCCGGGGTGAAGCCGATCATCGTGTATAACGAACGGAGTGCCGTACGCGTTTTCGTACGGCAGCAGTGAGCCTTACGAAGGGCAGGAGGTGCGCACCGTGCGGGATGCCAACGCCCTGCGCCGCGCCTTCGCCCGGCTGCTCCGGCCCGCCGGGCTCCTCGTCCTCCTCCTCACCGAGGTCCTCCTCGCCGAGGGCGGCAGCCTCTCCGCGGCCGTGGCGCTCGCCGCCACCGCGGCCGCCGGATCCGCGCTCCTCGCCTGCTCCGTCATCAGCGCCCGCTGCGCGTCCCCGGTGCCCCGCACCCGGGTCCGTACGGCCATCAGGGACCGGGAGCAACGCACCGCGTTCCTCCCGCAACGCGACCCCGACGCCCGGGGCCGAACGCGACCCCGAGCACCTGGGCACGCCCTCCTGACGGCCGCCGCGTAGCGCATCCCCGCACCTCTCCCGCACGTTTCTCGTACGTACCTCTCGCGTCTCTCGCGTACGCACGACTTTCCGTACGGGCGGTGCGCCCCGCGCCGGTCGTCATGCCGAGTGATCACCCCGTACCTCCTCGCAGGTACCTCCCGGCACGACGAGACCCCCGGAGGGCTCACCCATGTCCGCCTTCATGTCCGCTTTCGCGAGCCTGGTCGGCTCCCTCGCCGACCTGCTCCAGCCGTTCTTCCAGACCGCGTCCACGGCCGCCGCGATCGTCCTGTTCACCGCGCTCGTCCGGCTGGCCGTCCACCCCTTGTCGAGGGCCGCCGCACGCGGACAGAAGGCCCGCAGCCGGCTCCAGCCGCAGATCGCCGAACTCCGCAAGAAGCACGGCAAGAACCCGGAGCGGATGCAGAAGGCG
Organism: Streptomyces sp. McG3; assembly: GCF_018619185.1. Taxonomy (GTDB): domain Bacteria; phylum Actinomycetota; class Actinomycetes; order Streptomycetales; family Streptomycetaceae; genus Streptomyces. The sequence continues at coordinate 3,443 of NZ_JAAXYC010000343.1, forward strand.
ATCATGGAGCTGCACGCCGCCGAGAAGGTGTCGCCGCTCTCCGGCTGCCTGCCGAGCCTGCTCCAGATGCCCGCGTTCTTCCTGCTCTACCACCTGTTCTCCAGCGGCTCCATCGGCGGCGAGCCCAACGCCCTGCTCAGCCACGACCTGCTCGGCGCACCGCTCGGCGGGCGCTGGCACGACGCGCTCGCGAACGGCGGCGTGTTCGGCGGCCAGGGCTGGGTCTACCTGGGGCTCTTCGCGATCGTCACCGCCGTCGCCACGTTCAACTACGGACGCACCAAGCGGCAGCTCGCCGCCAACCCGATGACGCCCGCCGCGGGCCCGGACGGACAGGCCGTGCCCGGCATGGGCGCGATGGCGAAGGTGATGCCGCTGATGTCGTTCTTCACGCTGATCACGGTGGCCGTCGTCCCGCTGGCCGCCGCCCTCTACGTCGTCACCACGACCACCTGGACCGCCGTCGAGCGGGCCTGGCTGTACCGCGACATGCCGGTCGCCGGTAGCGCCATGGCCACAGCGGCGTCATCGGCCCGCCCACCGCGCCGGTCCAGTGTGTGAACGAGGTCTTGCGGAGTGATCGCATCTCTTGGACGATCGACCGAGTCCTCCGTCGGCCGCAACCCGCCGGAGGGCCACCACCTCGACCAAGAGGAGTTGGACCGTTGAAGCTGCTTCGAGTCGGTACGGCGGGCGCCGAGCGCCCCGCACTTCTCGACCGCGACGGGACTCTGCGTGATCTGTCGGGGATCGTCCCCGACATCGACGGCGAGCTGCTCGCCGACGCCTCCGCGCTCGCCCGGGTACGGGCGGCCGCCGGGGCGCCCGGCGTGCTGCCCGCCCTGGACGCGACGGGACTGCGGATCGGCCCGCCGCTCGGGCGCATCGGCAAGATCGTGTGCATCGGGCTGAACTACCACGACCACGCCGCCGAGACGGGTGCGGAGATCCCGGCGGAGCCGATCCTGTTCTTCAAGGCCCCCGACACCGTCGTCGGGCCCGACGACACGGTCCTGGTGCCGCGCGGCAGCCGCAAGACCGACTGGGAGGTCGAGCTGGCCGTCGTCATCGGGCGGACCGCCCGCTACCTGGAGACGGCCGAGGAGGGCCTCGCACACGTCGCCGGGTACGCGACGGCGCACGACGTCTCGGAGCGCGAGTTCCAGATCGAGCGCGGCGGCACCTGGGACAAGGGCAAGAACTGCGAGACGTTCAACCCTCTGGGGCCCTGGCTGGTCACCGCCGACGAGGTGCCCGACCCGCAGGCCCTGCCGCTGCGGCTCTGGGTCAACGGCGAGCTGAAGCAGAACGGCACCACGGCCGAGCAGATCTTCCCGGTCGGCGAGGTCGTCCGCTACCTCAGCCACTTCATGACGCTCTACCCGGGCGACGTGATCAACACCGGCACGCCCGCCGGGGTCGCGATGGGGCAGCCCGAGCCGAAGCCGTACCTGACGGCGGGCGATGTGGTGGAGCTGGAGGTGGAGGGGCTCGGCCGGCAGCGGCAGGAGCTGAAGGGGGCGTAAGCCGGAGCGGGCCGGGAGCGCTGTGACCTGCGCCCCCGGCCCCGTACGCACGCTCCTCAGTCGCCCGGCGTCCCCGCGAACCGCTCCAGCGCCTCGACCACCATCGCGTGGTCCTCGGCCTGCGGCAGCCCGGACACCGTCACCGAGCCGATCACGCCCGCGCCCTCCACCGCGATCGGGAACGAACCGCCGTGCGCCGCGTACGTGTCCGGGTCCAGGCGCGAGGACTCCTCGAACGTGGTGCCTTTCGCCCGGAACCGGGTGCCCACCAGGTACGAACTCTCGCCGTACCGCTCGACGACCTTGCGCTTGCGGTCGATCCACGCGTCGTTGTCCGCGCTGGACCCGGGCAGCGCCGCGTGGAAGAGCTGCTGCGCGCCGCGCCGGATGTCGATCGCGACCGGTGCGTGCCGCTCCCTGGCCAGCGCGACCAGCAGACTGCCGAGCGCGAACGCGTCGTCGTAGGAGAAGTGCGGGAAAGTGAGCCGGCGCTCTTGGGCGATCAGCTCGGAGAGGGTGGGGGAGATGGTGCTCATGCGCGCTGCTCCTTCGCCTGCTGGTCCTCGTCGTGGTGGGGGAGGAGGGTGACGGAGACGCCCTCGCGGGCCGAACGGCGGGCGGCCTCCAGGACGTCCAGCGCGGCGGCCGCCTGCAACGCGGTGACCGGGTTCGGGCCGGTGCCGCGTACGGCGGCGGCGACGGCCGCGTAGTACGCGGGGTAGTCGCCGGGCAGCGTGCGGACCGGGGCGCCGCCACCGGTCAGCGGGGACTCGCCGGAGCCGAGGCGGCCCCACAGCTCCTGAGCCTCCTCGCCCCACGGCTCACCGCCCACCGGGCGCAGGCCCTCGCGCAGGGCCGCCTCCTGCGGGTCCAGGCCGTACTTCACGTAGCCCGCCTTCGAGCCCAGCACCCGGAAGCGCGGGCCGAGCTGGGCCGTGGTGGCGCTGGCGTACAGATGCGAGCGGACCCCGCCTGCGTGGGTGATCGCGATGAACGTGTCGTCGTCCGCCGCCGCGCCGGGACGCCGTACGTCGGACTCGGCGTACACCTGGACCGCCGGGCCGAACAGCACCAGCGCCTGGTCGACGACATGGCTGCCCAGGTCGTACAGCAGACCGCCGATCTCCGCCGGGTCGCCCGACTCGCGCCAGCCGCCCTTCGGCTGCGGCCGCCACCGCTCGAAGCGGGACTCGAAGCGCTGCACCTCGCCCAGCTCGCCGTCGGCGATCAGCCCGGCGAGCGTGCGGAAGTCGTTGTCCCAGCGGCGGTTCTGGAAGACCGAGAGCAGCAGCCCGCGCTCCTCGGCGAGAGCCGCGAGCTCGCGCGCCTCGGCGGCCGTCCCGGCGACCGGCTTGTCCACGACCACCGGCAGCCCGGCCTTCAGCGCGGCCGTCGCCAGCGGGACGTGCGTCCTGTTCGGGGTGGCGATCACGACGAGGTCCAGCTCGTCGGCGCGTTCCCACAGCTCGTCCGGCGAGGCGGCGAGGCGGACGTCGGGGAACGCGGCGAGGGCCTCGGCCCGGCGCTCCTCGTTCGACGTGACGACCGTGTCGAGGACCAGCCCGTCGGTCGCGGAGACCAGCGGGGCGTGGAAGACGGAGCCGGCCAGGCCGTAGCCGACGAGGGCGACGCGGAGCGGGGCGCCGGAGGCGTTGGGGGTCATGCGATCCACTTAAGCAACGCTGTTGCCAAAGTGCAAGCGACCGGCACAATGGGGCGGTGAAGAGGAGCGAACCGTGAACGGGAGCCGCACGAAGGCCCAGGCCGGGGCCAATCTGCCCGCCCTGCGCCACCACAACGCCGCACTGGTGCTGGACCTGCTGCGGGCCGCCGGGGCCGAGGGGATCAGCAGGCTGGAGCTGGCCGAGGGCACCGGCCTCACCCCGCAGGCCGTCAGCAAGATCACCGCCCGGCTGCGGGAGGACGGACTCGCCGCCGGGGCGGGCCTGCGCCCCTCCACCGGCGGCAAGCCGCGCACCGTGCTGCGGCTCGTCCCCGACGCGCAGTTCGCCGTCGGGCTGCACCTGGACCGCGACGGGCTCACCGCCGTCCTCGTCGACCTGGCGGGCCGGCCGGTCGCGGTCACCCGCGCGCCGCTCGACCTCGGTGCTCCGGCGGACCGGGTCCTCGCGGACGCGGCGGACGCCGTACGGGACCTGTGCGCGGCCGAACCGCACAAACCGGTCCTCGGCGTCGGCGTCGCCGTGCCCGGCCCGCTGGACCACCGGGACGGCGTGCTGCGCCGGGTCACCGGATTCCCGCAGTGGGACGGCTACCCGCTGCGCGCCGCCCTGGCCGAACGGACCGGGCTGCCGGTGGTGCTGGACAAGGACACCAACGCCGCCGCCCTCGCCGTGGCCCTGTCGCTCGACGAGCCGCGCGGCGACTTCGCCTACCTCCACCTCGGTACGGGGCTCGGCGCGGGTCTGGTCCTCGGCGGCGAGGTGCACCGGGGCGCGCGGACCGGGGCGGGCGAATTCGGCCACCAGACCCTCCAACTGGACGGCCCGCTCTGCGGCTGCGGCGGACGCGGCTGCGTCGAGGCGCTGTGCCTGGCCGCCGAGGCGCGCGGCGACCGGGGGGAGTCCGCCCGGGTCCTGGGCACGGGCGCGGCAAACCTGGTCGGCCTGCTCGGCATCGACCGGGTGGTCCTGGGCGGCAGGACGGTGGCCGCCGACGAGGACGCCTACGTACGGGGCGTCCGGGCCGTGATCGAGGAGCGGGCCGCGCGGGGCGGGGCGGGCGCGGGCGTGAGAGTCACGGTCGCCCGGGGCGGTGACCGGCCGGTCGCGGAGGGCGCGGCGCAACTGGTGCTCGCGCCGGTGTTCGGGCGGGTGGGGGA
>NZ_JAAXYC010000344.1 GCF_018619185.1 Streptomyces sp. McG3
GTATTCGCCTTCTGATCCACCGGGGCACGCCGGGCGGGGCGGGTCGCCGGACGCGGTCGGGCGGTACGGAGTCGCGCTCCGTCATTTTGGCGTCGGCGCGCCCCGGTGGATCAGAAGGCGAATACGGCGTTGTCGTTCATGCTGCCCGCCATCTCGCAGGCGTTGCCGTACGTGGTGCTGAACTGGACCTGCTTGCCCTGCCAGACGCCGTGGGCGGTCACGACGACCGGGTCCCACTGGCGGGTACAGGTCCGGTTCGACGGACCGGCGGTCAGTTCGGAGAACTTCCCCTGGACCGCGGCCAGTTCCTTGCAGGCCGCAGCGGGAGTGGGGTGCGTCCCCTCGGCGGTGGGGACGCAGGTGAGCGTCACGGCCCGCTCGACGGTGGCGGTCAGCGGGTCCTCGCCGCGGGCCACGGTGAGGACGAGCGCCGAGGGCGCGTAGAGGCTCTCGGCCCTCGCCGGTGCGGCCTGGGCGGTGGCGGTCGCGAATCCGCCGAGCAGAAGGGTGCTCGCCGTGATGGTTGCGAAGATCACGTGAGGGTTGCGTCGCATGGGTGAAGACTCCTTCGTCGTGTGCCTGATTGCGGTCAGGAGTCTTACGCATGCGGAAAGTAAGCGCACATCCACGGCCAGCTTCCAGCCGCAGACGGGCGTTCGAGCCGACCGAATGGTCATTCGGGCAGCTCAGGCGCCTCGCGCGAGCCGTCCAGCATATGGACGAACTTCGGCGGTTCAACGCAAAACTACCGCCTGACCTGCGGATATACAGGATCTCCTTGATGCGCCACATCGCCGCTTCGGCCGGAAAGTACCGCCACCCGAGACCCTCACGCCCGTTCGACCCCCTCGATTGCCGTCGGCGGCGACCGGCGACCGTGCGGCGCACCGCCCGAAGGGTCACGCGGAGGACACGATTCCGAATCCCGCTTGACCAAGGCAATTTAGGTTAGGCTAACCTCACGGTCGTGATCGCTCCTGCCCTCGACCGAGAAGACCCACCGCCGCGTCGGCGCTCCGCGCCCGCTGCCGGTGCCGGTGCCACCGTCGCGCCCGCCGTGGCCGAGCCCGGCCCGGCCACGGCCCTCGCGGCCCCCGAACCCGATGCCGGCCTCGACGCCCGCGACATGACGATCGCGTACGACCGCACCGACGTCGTGCACGGAGCCGACCTCCGGCTGCCGCGCGGTCGCGTCACCGCGCTCATCGGGCCGAACGGCAGTGGGAAGTCCACCCTGTTGCGGGCGGTGGCCCGGCTGCACAAGGCCCGTACCGGCAGGGTGACCGTGGCGGCCGAGGGCAGCGGGCCCGTCGACGCCCTCGCCCTGTCGCGCTCCGACTTCGCCCGCCGTGTCACCCTGCTCGCGCAGAGCCGGAACGCGCCGGCCGGCCTCAGCGTGCGCGACGTGGTCGGATTCGGCCGGCACCCCTACCGGGGCCGGCTCCGGGGAACCGATCCGGACGGCGCCCGGATGGTCGAGCACGCGCTGGCCGTCACGAACCTCGCCGAGTTCGCCGACCGCGGGGTGGAGAGCCTGTCCGGCGGGCAACTGCAACGCGTCTGGTTCGCCTGCTGCCTGGCCCAGGACACCGATGTCCTCCTCCTCGACGAGCCGACCACCTATCTCGACCTGCGCTACCAGGTCGAGATCCTCGACCTCGTCCGCGACCTCGCCGACACCCACGGCGTCACCGTCGGCGTCGTCCTGCACGACCTGGACCAGGCCGCAGCCGTGGCCGACCAGGTCGTCCTCCTCTCGTCCGGGCGGATCGTCGCCGCGGGCACGCCCGCGGAGGTGTACGCCCCCGAGCGGCTCAGCGACGCCTACGGCATCCGCATCGACGTCGAACCCGACTCCTCCACCGGCATCCCGCGCACCCGCGCGGTCGGCCGCCACCACCTTCGTTCCGAAAGGCCCTGAACACCCTCATGAAGAACCAGCACCTGACGTGGCCCGTCCTCGCCGCCGCGGCCGCGCTCGCCCTCACGGCCTGCGGCACCACCGAGGCGCCGAAGAAGGAGTCCGCCGGGGACAGCGCGGTGACGATCACCGACTCCCGCGGCAAGAAGGTCACGCTCGACGGGCCGGCGACGCGCGTCGTCGGCACCGAGTGGAACGTCGTCGAGTCGCTCGTGACCCTCGGCGTCCAGCCGGTCGGCGTGGCCGACGTCAAGGGCTACACCGCGTACAACACGGCCGCGCCGCTCACCAAGGGCGTCAAGGACATAGGCACCCGGGGCGAGCCCAGCGTCGCCACCGTCGCCGGTCTCAAGCCCGACCTCATCATCGCCACCACCGACCTGTCCGACTCCGCCATCGCCCAGCTGTCCAAGGCCGCCCCGGTCGCCGTGGTCCGCTCGGCCGACGCGAGCCGGCAGATCGACCAGATGGTCGACACCGTCGAGCTCATCGGCAAGGCCACCGGCAAGGAGGACAAGGCCGAGTCCGAGGTCGAGTCCTTCCGCAAGGCGGTCGCGGACGGCAGGAAGAAGCTCGCGGACGCCGGTCTCGACGGCGAGAAGGTCGCCTTCGCCGACGGCTGGCAGGAGGGCAACCAGGTCTCGGTGCGCCCGTACGTCAAGGGCTCGCTGCTCGCCGACGTGAACACCGAACTCGGCCTCGTCGACCCGTGGAAGCTGAAGGGCGACGCGGCCTACGGCCTGGCGGCGACCGATGTCGAGGGCCTCACGAAGATCGGCGACGCGCGGTTCGCGTACATCGCCAACGACTCCGACGGCGGCGACCCGTTCGCCGACGGCCTCAAGGACAACGCGGTGTGGAAGTCCCTCCCGTTCGTCAAGAACGACGAGGTCCACCGGCTGCCCGACGGCATCTGGATGTTCGGTGGCACCGCGTCGATGCGTGAGTACATCGACGCCCTCGTCGGCGCGCTGACCGCCTGACGATGAGCACACGCACCACAACCGCCCCGCCCGCCCCCGTGAAGACGGGGGCGGGCGCGGCCGGTCCGGCCGGGGCCGAGTCCCCGGTGGTGGCCGGCCCACCGGCCCGTCGCGGCCGGATGTTCCTCCTCGCGATCGCGGGGATCGTCGCGCTGGCCGCACTCGCGATCGTCCACGTGGGCCAGGGCACCGCCGCCGTGGACCTGCACACGCTCTGGCAGTTGGCGACCGGGGCCGCCTCCGACCGGACGGCAGACGAGCAGACGGCCGCCGTCGTCCTGGACTCGCGGCTGCCCCGGCTCGCCGCGGGGCTCCTCGTCGGCTGCGCGCTCGGCGCGGCGGGCGCGGCCCTCCAGTCGGTGTCGCGCAACATGCTGGCCTCACCCGACACGCTCGCCGTGAACGCGGGCGCGTACCTCGCGGTGGTCGCCGTCGCCGCGTTCGGCATCACGCTGCCCGCGCTGCCGGCCGGGGCCACGGCGTTCCTCGGCGGGCTGCTGGCGGCGGGCGTCGTCCTCGGCCTGTCGCGGGCGGGGGCAGGACCGATCCGGCTGGTGCTGGCCGGTTCGGCGCTCACCCTCGCCCTGTCCGGGCTGAGCGGGATGCTGCTGCTCCTGCGCTCCCAGCAGACGACCGGGCTGTTCGCCTGGGGGAATGGTTCGCTCGCCCAGATCGGCATGCAGTCCATCGACCGGCTCACCCCGGTCGCGCTCCTGGCGTTCGCCGGACTGATGCTGCTCGGCAGGCGGCTGGACATCCTCGCCCTCGGCGACGACGGCGCCGCGGTCGTGGGCGTGAGCCCCCGGCTGACGCGCAGCACGGCCGTGATCCTCGCGGTGCTGCTGGCGGCGGTGTCCGTGGCGGTCGCGGGGCCGGTCGGCTTCGTCGGCCTGTGCGCGCCCGCCGTGGTCCGGCTGCTCAGCACGTGGATCCCGGGCCTGGTCCGGCACCACGCGTTCATCCCCGCGTCGGCGCTCGCGGGTGTGCTGGTGGTGCTCGGCGCGGACGTTGCTCTGCGCGCGGTGTTCGGCGCCCAGGCGGGTGCCGAGGTGCCCACCGGCATCGTCACGACCTGTTTCGGCGCGCTCGTCCTGATCGTCCTGGCCTACCGGTCGCGCGACATGGGCACGGACAGCGGCTCGACGGCGTTCGCCCGGCTGCGCGGCCGGCGGGCGTTCGTCCTGACGCTGGTGGCGACGGTCGTGGGCCTCCTGGGCGCGGTGGTGGCGGCGACGCTCTTCGGCGACGCGACGCTGCTCCTGGGTGATGTGGGCAACTGGCTCACCGGCCGGGCGGGGCAGTTCGTCGGCTATGTCCTCGACACGCGCGTCCCCCGGGTCGCCGCGGCCCTGCTGGCCGGTGCGGCGCTGGCCGTCGCGGGTGCCGTCGTCCAGGCGGTGTCGCGCAATCCGCTGGCGGAGCCGGGCGTCCTCGGCGTCGTCAGCGGGGCGGGGGTCGGGGCGGTCGCCGTCCTCACCGTGGTGCCGATGGCGAGCTTCTGGCTGATCGGCGGCTCCGCGCTGGCCGGTGCGACGGCCGCCGCGGCGCTGGTCTTCGGTCTCGCCGCACGCCGAGGGCTGGAGCAGAACCGCCTGGTGCTGATCGGCATCGGTGTGCAGGCCGGTGCGGGCGCGTTCGTGAGTCTGCTGATCGTGCTCACCGACCCGTACAACGAGACGAAGGCGCTGGCCTGGCTCGGCGGTTCGACGTACGGGCGGACGTTCCCCGAGCTGGTCCCGGTCCTGGTGGGTCTGGTCGTCGCGCTGCCCGTCCTCGCGCTGATGCGTCGCGAGCTGGACCTGATCGGGCTGGACGACGAGACGCCCGCCCTGCTCGGCGTGCGGATCGGCGCCACCCGGCTGGCGCTGTTGAGCCTGGCCGTCGTCCTGACGGCGGGAGCCGTGGCGGCGGTCGGCGTGATCGGATTCGTCGGCCTCGTCGCCCCGCACGCGGCGCGTGCCCTGGTGGGCCGCGGTCATGTGCGGGTGATACCGGTGAGCGCGCTGCTCGGCGCGCTGCTGGTGGTCGTGTCGGACCTCGTCGGCCGGGCGGTCATCGCGCCGGCACAGATCCCGGTCGGGTTGCTGACGGCCGTGATCGGCGCCCCGTACTTCATCTGGCTGCTCTGGCGGTCGCGGCGCGAGGGGTGAGCGGGGAGCTGCCCGGGTGCCGGAGCCGCGGGGTCGTCCGCGTCTTCGCCCGTACGGAAGAGAGGAGAGGTGATGTCACCATCCGGGCCGGTGTGCGCCTGCCAGGCCCGTCTCATAGGCGACGATCACCAGTTGCGCGCGATCGCGTGCCCGCAGCTTGGCCAGCAGCCGCCCGATGTGTGTCTTGACCGTGGCGATGCTCAGGTGCAGGTGTTCCGCCAGTTCCGTGTTGGAGAGACCGCGGGCGATCAGCGTGAGAACCTCCAGTTCGCGGTCGGTGACGCCGTCGAGGCTTCTGGCCGACGGGCGGCCCGGCTCCGGCCGACGGGCGAACTCGGCGATCAGACGGCGGGTGACCGAGGGAGCCAGCAGGGAGTCCCCGGCGGCGATGACGGAGATGGCGCTCAGGACCTCCGACGGCGGGGTGTCCTTCAGGAGGAAGCCCGCCGCGCCCGCGCGAAGGGCGGCGTAGACGTACTCGTCCAGGTCGAAGGTGGTGAGGATGAGGACGCGGACCCCGCTCGTGGCGGAGTCGGCGCAGATGCGGCGGGTCGCCTCGATGCCGTCGAGGCCGGGCATGCGAATGTCCATGAGGACGACGTCCGGTTGTTCGCGGCGGGCGAGTTCGACGGCCTCGGCGCCGTCCGCGGCTTCGCCGACCGCGGTCAGGCCGGGGGTGTGGTCGACGAGGACGCGGAAGCTGCCGCGGACCATGGCCTGATCGTCGGCGACGAGCACGCGGGTCGGACCTGACCCCGCGGGCGTACGGGGCGGGCCCGTCGGCCCTGTTCGCACGGTCATGTCGCTCTCTCCCGTCCGACCGGCAGGCGTACGCACACCGCGAAGCCGCCCTCCGGCCGAGGACCGGCCCGGACGCTCCCGCCGTACATGCGTACCCGCTCCCGCAGGCCCGTCAAGCCGTGCCCGCCCGGCAGTTTCCCGGCCGTCGGGCGGGAGCCGCCCGACGGCCCGTCATCGGTCATGTCGATACGGACGGTCTCGCCGTCCGCCGCGACCGTGATCCGGCAGCGCGTCGGGGCGGCGTGTTTGACCGCGTTGGTCAGTCCCTCCTGCACGACCCGGTACACCGTCAACTGCGTTCCCTCCACGAGGGAATCCGCGCCACGGACGGTCAGATCCACGTCGACCCCCGCTCGTCGTGCTTGCTCCACCAGCTTGCCGAGGCCGCCGAGACCCGGTATCGGGCCCAGCGGGGCCCCCTCCGTGCGCAGGACGCCCAGAGTGCGGCGCATCTCCGCCAGTGCGGCCCTGCTGGTCTCCTCGATGACCCTGAGCGCGGCCCGGGCCTCCTGCGGATCGGCCTGGGCCACATGGGCGGCGACGCCCGCCCGCACGGCGATCAGGCTGAGATTGTGCGACACGATGTCGTGCAGATCGCGGGCGACGCGCAGCCGTTCCTCGTCCCGTACGTGCTCGGCCCGTCGCCGTTCCTCCCGCCGCGCCTCGGCCCGGCGGGAGCGGACGACGAAGCCCGCCGTCCAGGCACCGCCGATCACCAGCAGGACCAGGACGGCCACGCCCGCGGCATCCTGCTGGTCACCGGCAGGGGTGATCAGGGCCTCGCCCAGATACACCCCGCCGGCCGCCACCGGCAGCGCGACGGCGAGCGCCGTGAGGGAACGTCGAGCGGGTTCGGCCAGGCCCACCAAGTAGGCGGCCAGGCCCGCCGCGGCGTATGGCTCCCGGGTCACGTCGAGCACCGAGGCGGCGGTGAGAGCCGCCAGTACGACACCCAGTACGGGCAGCGGCCAACTGCGGCGGAACGCGACGGGCAGACCGACGGCGGCCGCGACCAGCCAGCCGAGCCAGACCGGACCGTGGTAGACCGGCTGCCCGTCGGCCGCGGTCGCTTCCGCGAAGCCCACGTAGAGCACGGTCAGGGCGAGGGCAGGCGCCAGGTCGATGGCGTGGAGATACCGGCCGGCCGTGCGATTCATGACACGACGGTATCGGTCGACGCCCACTCAGCCCGCCTGCCCCAGGACCACCATCAGCGCAAGCGTCCCCAAGGCCAGCGGAACCCAGCGCAGCACCGCCGCCCGGCTGGGCCGCGGGCCCTGGCGCAGCAGGCCGAGACCCATCGGCACCAGGGCAACGGTCAACCCCGCCAGTGCCACCAGCGACAGCGAAGTGGTGCCCTTCAGGGCACCGAGCGGCAGTCCCGCCATCAGTGCGAGGGCGAGCGCGCGTGCCGGGCCGAGCACCTGGGTGCGCCGGCTGCCGAGGGCAAGCACGAGCCAGCCGGCCAGGACGGCGATGTTCAGCGCGGAGAAGATCTGGAAGGCGCCGTACGTCTCGGCGACGGCCCGGGTGGCGGCTGCGGCGCCCTCGGCGTCCGCCAGCCGGAAAGCCATGTGATCGACCCCGGCGTGAAAGGCACGGGCGAACAGGCCGCACAGGGCCAGCATCCCGCCCCACAGGCCCCAGCCCGGGCTGCGGGCGCCGATCCGGGCGGCGAGGAGAACCACGGCGGGCCAGAGCAGCAGATTGCCCGCGGCGAAGAGAGCGTACGAGGTGGCCATCAGACCCGGATGCCGCTCGTACGCGGCGAGTTGCGCGGGGAAGAAGAAGTCGGAGCGGACCCGCGTCAGGGCGCCGGCCAGCATCAGCAGCGGGCCCAGGACCATGGCGACGCCACCCACCCAGCGTCCGGGGAACGCCTCCATGCGGTCCACCGGCAGGATGCGGCCGAGGCCGACGGGGGAGGAATGCGGGGTGGGCACGGCATCGGAC
>NZ_JAAXYC010000345.1 GCF_018619185.1 Streptomyces sp. McG3
CGCCACCACCGAACGCACCGACTTCCTGAAGGCCCGCTTCGACGCCGGCCTCGCCTGGGTCCACTATCCGGTGGGCCTCGGCGGACTCGACGCGCCCCGCTCCCTCCAGCAGGCCGTTGACGCCGAACTCGCCGCCGCCGACGCGCCCGGCAACGACCCGCGCCGCATCGGCATCGGCCTCGGCATGGCGGCCCCCACCATCCTCGGCTTCGGCACCGACGAACAGAAGCGGCGCTTCCTGCGCCCCCTGTGGGTCGGCGAGGAAGTCTGGTGCCAGCTGTTCAGCGAACCCGGCGCCGGATCCGACCTCGCGGCGCTGGCCACCCGGGCCGTCAGGGACGGGACCGGCGACTGGACCGTCGACGGGCAGAAGGTCTGGACGTCCAGCGCCCACCTGGCCCGCTGGGCGATCCTCATCGCCCGCACCGACCCGGACCTGCCCAAGCACCGGGGCATCAGCTACTTCATCTGCGACATGACCGACCCCGGCGTCGAGGTCCGGCCGCTGCGCCAGATCACCGGCGAGGCCGAGTTCAACGAGGTGTTCCTCACCGGCGTACGCATCCCCGACAGCCACCGCCTCGGCCCCGTCGGCGAGGGCTGGAAGGTCGCCCAGACCACCCTGATGAACGAGCGCGTCTCCATCGGCGGCTCCCGCATCCCCCGCGAGGGCGGCATGATCGGCCCGGTCGCCAGGAGCTGGCGCGAGCGCCCCGAACTGCGCACCCCCGACACCCACCAGCGGCTGCTGACCCTCTGGGTGGAGGCCGAGGTCGCCCGGCTCACCGGCGAGCGGCTGCGCCAGCAGCTCGTCGCCGGACAGCCGGGCCCCGAGGGCTCGGGCATGAAGCTCGCCTTCGCCCGGCTCAACCAGGAGATCAGCGGCCTGGAAGTCGAACTGCTCGGCGACGAAGGCCTGTTGTACGGCGACTGGACCATGAGCCGCCCGGAGCTCGTCGACTTCACCGGGCGGGACGCCGGCTACCGCTATCTGCGCTCCAAGGGAAACTCCATCGAGGGCGGCACCAGTGAGGTCCTGCTGAACATCGTGGCCGAGCGGGTCCTCGGCCTGCCCTCCGAACCCCGCAACGACAAGGACGTCGCCTGGAAGGACCTGAGCCGATGACCGTGCCCGCCCAGCCCGCCACCACGCCCGACCTGCTCTACTCAAGGGACGAGGAGGACCTGCGCTCCGCCGTGCGTGCCCTGCTCGCCGACCGGGCCGACGCGCCGACGGTGATCGCGGCGACCGAGTCCGGCACGCCGTACGACCAGCGCCTGTGGTCCTCGCTCGCCACCGGCATCGGCGCGGCCGGACTGCTCGTGCCGGAGAAGCTCGGCGGCCAGGGCGCGTCCCACCGCGAGGCCGCCGTGGTCCTGGAGGAGCTCGGCCGGGCCGTGGCCCCCGCCCCGTACCTGACCAGCTCCGTCGTGGCCACCGAGACCCTGCTCGCGCTGGGCGCCGAGGACGGTCCGGTCGCCGCGCTCCTGGGCGAGCTGGCCTCCGGCGCCCGTACGGCCGTGCTCGCCGTGCCCTTCGCGACCCCGCCCACCGGGGTGGACGCGGTGCTCGCCGCACTGGACGGGACGGTACGCGGCGTCGCCGACGCGGCGGTGGCCGATGTCCTGCTGGTGCCGACCGCCGAGGGCCTGTACGCCGTCGGGACGGCCGACCCCGGCGTCGCCGTACAGCCACTCGTCCCGCTCGACCTGACCCGGCCGCTGGCCGCCGTCACCCTGACCGGGGCCGCCGGGACCCTGCTGGCCGACGCGGCCGCGAGCGCCACCGCCGTACGGCGCGGACTGCTCGCCGGGGCCGGACTGCTCGCCTCCGAACAACTCGGACTCGCGGAGTGGTGTCTGACCGAGACCGTCCGGTACACCCGGGAACGCCACCAGTTCAACCGGCCCGTGGGCTCGTTCCAGTCGCTCAAGCACCGGATGGCGCAGCTCTGGCTGGAGGTCGTCTCGGCCCGCGCCGCCGCCCGCAACGCCGCCGACGCCCTCGCCACCGGCGACCCCGACGCCCCGCTCGCGGTCGCGGTGGCCCAGGCGTACTGCTCCGGCGTCGCGGTCCACGCCGCCGAGGAGTGCGTACAACTGCACGGCGGAATCGGCATGACCTGGGAACATCCCGCGCACCTCTACCTGAAGCGCGCCAAGGCCGACTCGATCGCGTACGGCACGGCGGGCCGTCATCGTCGGACCGTCGCGGAGCTGGCGGAACTTCCGGCTCCGTAGGGGCGTCCTTCGACGCATCGACCCTGGTGCACCCGTCTCGTCCGTCGAGGCGGGCTGTACCAGGGTCTTTTACGTGATGTTTAATTGCACACTGTTCGCAATAACAGCCGATCTTGAACAGGGATGTGCAGACTATGACGGCCCGATCGATACGGGTGGCGATCGCCGCCACGATGGCGACCGCCCTGTCCCTGACCGCAGCCGCCTGCTCGAACCCGGACACCGCGAAGAGCGGATCCGGATCGGGCTCCACCTCGGCCGTCGTCGGCATCGCCTACGAGCCCGACAGCCTGAGCCCGCTGCTCGGCTACGGCAAGGACGGCAACTCCAAGATCTTCGACGGACTGCTCGCCCTGGACGCGGACATGAAGCTCCGCCCCGCCCTCGCCGCCGAACTCCCCGAGGTCAGCGCCGACGGTCTGACGTACACGTACAAGCTGCGCCAGGGCGTGAAGTTCAGCGACGGGAAGCCGTTCGGGGCCAAGGACGTCGTCTTCACCTACCGCACCATCCTCGACGAGAAGACCAACAACGCCTCCCGCACCGAACTGGACGCCGTCAAGGACGTCACGGCGAAGGGCGAGGACACGGTCGTCTTCACGCTGAAGTACCCCTACGCGCCGTTCGCCCAGCGCACCGTCCTGCCCATCGCCCCCCAGCACATCGCGGGCGAGCAGGACGTCAACACCGGGGCCTTCACCACCCGCCCCGTCGGCACCGGGCCCTACGTCCTCACCAAGTGGTCCAAGGGCGAGAAGCTCAGCTTCACCGCCAACCCCCACTACTGGGGCGGCGAACCCGAGGTGAAGAAGTTCACCATGGCGATCATCAAGGACGACGACGTGCGCGCCACCCGGCTGCGCTCCGGCGACCTCGACGGCGCGATCCTGCCGCCCAACCTCGCCAAGGGCTTCGCGGACGAGGCGAGCAAGAAGACGTACGCCGCCACCACCTACGACTACCGCACGGTGACCCTCCCGACCCACAACAAGGTCGCCGGCGACACCGCCGTGCGCCGCGCCCTCGACGTCGCCGTCGACCGCGAGACCATGGTCGACGCCATCCTCAACGGCGACGGCAAGCCCGCCTACGGGCCCGTCCCCACCGACAGCGAGTGGTTCACCAAGGGCACGGAGCGCTCCCACGACCTCCCCGCCGCGAAGAAGATCCTGGACGAGGCCGGATGGAAGCCCGGCAAGGACGGTGTCCGGGTCAAGGACGGCGTGCGCGCCGCCTTCCCGCTCTGGTACCTCACCGGTGACAAGCTCCGCCAGGAGCACGCCCTCGCCTACGCCTCCGACGCCAAGAAGGCCGGCATCGCCATCACCGCCGAGGCCGGCACCTGGGAGGTCATCGAGCCCCGGATGAAGCACGACGCGGTGCTCGCGGGCGGCGGCTCGCCCGCCGACCCCGACTTCGACCAGTACACCCTGCTGAAGTCCTCCCTCGCGGGCGACGGCTTCAACAACATGGCCTGGTACGACAACAAGGCCGTCGACGCCGCGATCGAGGCCGGCCGCAGGAGCGGCGACAAGGCCGAGCGCAAGAAGGCCTACGACACCGTCCAGCGCGAGCTGGTGAAGAACCCGGGCTACACCTTCCTCACCCACATCGACCACCTCTACGTCGTCGACGACCGCTTCGGCCCCCTCACCACCCAGGTCGAGCCGCACGACCACGGGCTGGCCTCCGGCCCCTGGTGGAACGTCGAGAAGTGGTCCACCGAGGGCGCCGGGGGCTCGAAGAAGTGAGCCGACGCCTCCCCTGGGGGCCGATGGCGCGGATGGCGGGACGGCGGGCCCTGTTCGCCGTCCCCGTCCTCGGCGTCGTCACCTTCGGCGTCTTCGCCGTCGCCGCCGCGTCCCCGTTCGACCCGGTCAAGGCCTACGCGGGCACCGCCGGGCTCACCGCATCGCAGGAGAACCTCGACCAGCTGCGGGCCAACCTCGGCGTCGACCAGCCGCTCGTCGCCCGCTGGTGGGACTGGCTGACCTCCGCCCTCCGGGGCGACCTCGGTGACTCCAGCGTGATGCGCCAGCCGGTCGCCGACGTCATCGCCGAGCGCATGGGCTGGTCCGTCCTGCTCGCCGCCACCGCCTTCCTCGTCGCGATCCTGCTCGGCACCGGCCTCGGCGTCCTCGCCGCCCGGAAACCCGGCGGCTGGCTCGACCGGTGCGTCAGCTCCGCCGCGTACACCCTGGAGGCCGCACCCGCCTTCTGGCTCGGGCTGCTCGCCATCTGGTTCTTCGCCCTCAAGCTGGACGTCCTCCCGGCCGGCGGACTCACCGACGCCGCCAGCGACGTCGTCACCTCTCGCCAGGTCGCCTCCCACCTGGTGCTGCCCGCCGCCGTCCTCGGCGTCTCCCAGCTGCCGTGGTTCTTCCTGTACGTACGCCAGGGCGTCGCCGACGCCCTGGCCGAGGACCCGGTGCGCGGCGCCCGCGCCCGGGGACTGAGCGAGCGCACCGTGCTCCTCGGCCACGCCCTGCGCTCCGGGATGCTGCCGATGCTCACCCTGATCGGCTCCCGCGTCCCCGAACTCATCACCGGCGCGCTGCTCGTGGAGACGGTGTTCAGCTGGCCCGGCATCGCCGCCGCCACGGTGGAGGCCGCCACCTCGGTGGACTTCTCCCTGCTCGCCGCGCTCACGGTGCTCGCCACCGCCGCCGTGCTGCTCGGCAACCTGCTCTCCGACCTCCTCTACGGACTCGCCGACCCCCGGGTGGCCTTCGATGGCTGAGACCGCGCTCGCCCTTCCCGGCCGCACCACCCGCCGCGTCCGGATCGTCACCTCGGCCACGATCGTCGTCGCCGTCGCGCTCGCCGTCCTCGTCGTCCCGCCGCTGGCCCAGCTCGACCAGCAGGCCGTCGACCTGGCCAACAAGCTCGACCCGCCGTCCCTCGCCCACCCGTTCGGCACCGACGACGTCGGCCGCGACCTCCTGCTGCGCTGCGTCTACGGCCTGCGCGTGTCCCTGCTCGTCGGCCTGGTCGCGGCCCTCACCGCCACCGTCATCGGCACCGCGATCGGCGCCCTCGCCGGGGCGTTCGGCGGCTGGACGGACCGGGTCGTCATGCGGGTCGTCGACGCCCTGTCCTCCGTGCCGCACCTGCTCCTCGGCATCTTCATCGTCGCGATGTTCCGGCCCGGCGTCTGGCCGGTGATCATCTCGGTCGCCCTGACGCACTGGCTGTCCACCGCCCGGATCGTCCGCTCGGAGGTGCTCTCGCTGCGCTCGCGCCCCTTCATCGACGCGGCCGTCTCCGGAGGTGCCTCCCGCACCCGGGTCATCGTGCGGCACCTGCTCCCCGGCGTGCTCCCGCAGGCCGGTCTGGCGGCGGTCCTGATGGTGCCGCACGCGATGTGGCACGAGTCGGCGCTGTCCTTCCTCGGGCTGGGGCTCCCGGCCCATCAGGCGAGCCTCGGCAACCTCGTCCAGTCCGCGCGCGGTTCGCTGCTCGCGGGGGACTGGTGGCCCACCCTCTTCCCCGGCCTCTTCCTGATCATCCCGACCCTCGCGCTCGCCGGACTCGCCGGAGCCTGGCGCGACCGGATCAACCCGCGCCGGAAATCGGAGCTGATGCTGTGACCGACGCCTCCGAGCCCGCCCGGGCTCCCGTCCTCGACGTCCGGGACCTCTCCGTCCGCTTCCGGATGCGCGGCGGCCGGGACATCGCGGCCGTCACCGACGCCCGCTTCTCCGTCGCGCCGGGGGAGTGCCTGGCGCTGGTCGGCGAGAGCGGCTGCGGCAAGTCCGTCCTGGCCTCCGCCCTGCTCGGCCTGCTGCCCGCCAACGCTCAGACCACCGGCAGCGTGGTGCTCGGCGGGGACACGGACCTGCTCACCGCCGACGAGCGCACCCTCGCCCGCACGGTGCGGGGACGGCGCATCGGCCTCGTACCGCAGAGTCCCGCCGCCCATCTCACCCCCGTGCGCACCGTCCGGGCCCAGCTGGAGGAGAGCCTGCGCGAGCTGACCGGGGTGCGGGGGAGCGAGCTGCCGAAGGCCGTCGTGGCGGCCGCCGACCGTGCCTCGTTCCCCGAGGGCCACCTCGACCGCTACCCGCACGAGCTCTCCGGCGGCCTCGCCCAGCGCGCCGCGACCGCCCTCGCCCTGGTCGGCGACGCCCCGCTGCTGCTCGCCGACGAGCCGACCACCGGGCTCGACCGGGACCTCGTCGAGCGGACCGTCGACGAACTGCGCCGCCACACCGACGAGGGCAGGGCGCTGCTGATCATCACCCACGATCTGGCCGCCGCCGAACGGATCGCGGACCGGGTGGCCGTGATGTACGCGGGCCGGATCGTCGAGATCGCCGAAGCGGCCCCCTTCTTCGGCGCGCCCGGCCCCCGTCACCCGTACGCCCGGGGCCTGCTGAACGCCCTGCCCGAGCGGGACTTCGCCCCGATCCCCGGGATGCCGCCCGAACTGGGGGCGCTGCCCGACGGCTGCGCCTTCGCCGCCCGCTGTGCGCACGCGGACACCCGCTGCACCGGCGAACGCCCTGCCTTCGAGGCGGACCTGGCCTGCCACCACGCACCGCCCGGCCGGACGCACCCCCTCAAGGAGGCCGCCGATGCTTGAGCTGAACCGGATCACCGCCGGATACGACCGCCGCGACCCCGTCGTCCGCGATGTCTCCCTGCACGTCGCGGCGGGCGAGGCGGTCGGTCTGCTGGGCCCCAGCGGCTGCGGCAAGTCCACCCTGGCCAAGGTCGCCGCCCTCCTGCACCGCCCGGACGCCGGAACCATGACCCTCGACGGCACGGTCGTACGCGGCTGGCGGCACCGGGCCCCGCGCGAGCAGCGCACGGCGGTCGGCGTCGTCTTCCAGCAGCCCCGGCTCTCCGCCGACCCCCGGCTCAGCCTGCGCGAACTGATCGCCCAGCCACTGCGGTCCACCGGGCGCCGCCGGGACGTCCCCGAGCGGGTCGCGGAACTGGCCCCGCTGGTCGGTCTCTCCGAGGAGTTGCTGGAGCGCCGCCCGCACGCGGTGAGCGACGGCCAGCTCCAGCGGGCCTGTCTGGCACGGGCCCTGGTGCTGGAGCCCCGGCTGCTGATCTGCGACGAGATGACCGCGATGCTCGACGCCTCCACGACGGCCGCCCTCGTGGCCGTGGTCGAGCGCTATCGCTCCGGGTCCGGGGCCGCCCTGCTCGCGGTCGGCCACGACCGGGTGCTGCTGGAGCGCTGGTGCGACCGTACGGTCCGCTGGGGCGAGCGGACGGCCGGAAGCGAGCGTGTGCCGGTCGGCTGACCGGCGGCTGTCGCCCGAGCGCCCCACGTGAGCAACGCACAGCGAACGGCGCACGAGGAACGACGCAGGCCACGGGCCACGGCCCGTGGCGCCCGGCGAACAACCGATGCGGCCCGGCCGACCGGCGGGCGACGGTCCAGCCAATTCTTGGCAGGTACCTGCCCAGTGGTTGGGGTGCGGCTCCATACTCGACGCGACCGTCCACCCCGCCCGTCCGCCGCTCAGGGAGTCCCCATGGCCC
>NZ_JAAXYC010000346.1 GCF_018619185.1 Streptomyces sp. McG3
GGCTCGGGCGGGTCCGGGGTCAGTGGTGCAGGGCGGCCACGGCCTGGGCGATCGCCCGGGGCACGTCCTCGATCCGGGTGTGCCGGCCGTCCCGGACGATGTGCCGGCCCGCCACGACCGTGTGCCGCACATCCGCGGCGGAGGCGGCGAATACGGCGGTCTCCGCTGCCAGCCGGGGCACCGGTCCTGCCGTCCTGACGGAGTCCAGGGCGACGGTGGTCAGATCGGCGGGGGCACCCGGCTCCAGCACGCCCGCGTCGGGGCGGCCGAGTGCGGCGTGCCCGTCGGCGGAGGCGGCCCTGAGCAGGGCGGCGGCCGTCCAGTGGCCCCGGATGTGCGTGCGCAGCCGCTCGTTGAGCTCCATCGCGCGCGCTTCCTCGAAGAGGTCGATCACGGCGTGGCTGTCGCTGCCCAGCGAGAGCGGCGAGCCCGCCTTCTGGAGGGCGGCGGCGGGGCCGATGCCGTCGGCCAGGTCGCGTTCGGTGGTGGGGCACATGCAGGTGCCGGTGGCCGAGGAGCCGAGCAGCTCGATGTCCGCCCCGGTCAGGTGCGTGTTGTGGATGCCGGTGGTGCGCGGGCCGAGGACCCCGTGGTCGGCCAGCAGCCGGGTGGGGGTGCGGCCGTGGGCGGCCTGGCAGGCGTCGTTCTCCGCCGTCTGCTCGGAGAGATGGACGTGGAGCGGGGCGCTGCGCTCCTCGGCCCACTGGGCGACGGTGGCCAACTGTCCGGCCGGGACCGCCCGGACGGAGTGGACGGCCGCGCCGATGAGGGTGTGGTCGTCGCCCTTGAGGAGCGATGCGCGCTCCGCCCAGGCCTCGGCGGTGGTGTCGGAGAAGCGCAGCTGGTGCCGGTTGGGCTTCTCGCCGAATCCGGCGGCGAGATAGGCGGTGTCCAGCAGGGTGATCCGGATCCCGGCCTCGGCGGCGGCCGCGATCAGCGCTTCGCCCATGGCGTTCGGGTTGGCGTAGGGGGTGCCGCCGGGGGCGTGGTGCAGATAGTGGAACTCGCCGACGGAGGTGATGCCGGCCAGGGCCATCTCCGCGTACGTGGCGCGGGCCAGGTCGAAGTAGGTGTCCGGGGTGAGCCGGGAGGCCGTCCGGTACATCAGCTCGCGCCAGGTCCAGAAGGTGCCCGAGCCGAGCTGGACGGTGGCGCGCAGGGCCCGGTGGAAGGCGTGGGAGTGGGTGTTGGCGAGGCCGGGGAGGGTCAGGCCGCGCAGCGCGGTCGCGCCGGGCGGCGGGGTCTCGACCCCGGTCCGGATCCCGGCGATGCGGCCGTCCGCGACGTCCAGGGTGACGCCCGGCTCGACGTGGGTGCCGAGCCAGGCGTGGTCCATCCAGTACGTCGCGGTGACGGGTGCGCCCGTCGTCCGGTGTGTCAGCTGCACGCGAGACCTTCCAGTACGTCGGCGAGTGCCTCGACCCCGGCCGTGCAGTCGTCCTCGGTGGCGTGCTCGGCGGGTGAGTGCGAGATGCCGGTGGGGTTGCGTACGAAGAGCATGGCGGTGGGCGCCGAGGCGGACAAAATACCCGCATCGTGGCCCGCGCCGGTGCCGAGGACGGGCAGGGGGCGCCCCGTGTCGCCGTTCGCCTCCAGGATCTTGCCGAGCTCGTCGCGCAGGGCGTGCTCGAACGCGACGACGGGCGTGAACGACTCGCGGACGACGTCGAGGTCGATCCCGGCCCGCTCGGCGTACTCCCGGGCGGCCCGCTCGATTCCGGTGACGACGGCGTCGAGGGTGGCCTGGTCGGCGGCGCGGGAGTCGAGCCAGCCGCGTACGAGGGAGGGGATGGCGTTGACGCCGTTGGGCTCGACCGCGATCTTGCCGAAGGTGGCGAGAGCGCCGGTCAGTTCGGCTTCGCGGCGGGCGGCGAGCACGGTCTCGGCGTACGTGAGCATCGGGTCGCGGCGGTCGGCGAGGCGGGTGGTGCCCGCGTGGTTGGCCTCGCCCCGGAAGTCGAACCGCCAGCGGCCGTGCGGCCAGATGGCGGAGGCGATGCCGACGGGGTCGCCGGTCAGGTCGAGGGCGCGGCCCTGCTCGACGTGGAGTTCGACGAACGCGCCGATCCGGGCGAGCCGTTCCGGGTCGGGGCCGATGGTCCCGGGGTCGTATCCGGCGGCTTCCATGGCGGCGGGCAGGGTGGTCCCCTCCCCGTCGCGCAGTCGGCGGGCGTCGGCGACGGCGAGCTGTCCGGCGGCCAGCCGGGACCCGACGCAGGCCAGGCCGAAGCGGGCGCCCTCCTCGTCGCCGAAGTTGGTGATCGCCAGCGGCCGGGTGAACTCCACTCCCCTGCGGTGGAGTTCATCGAGCGCGGCGAAGGAGGACACCACACCGAGCGGGCCGTCGAAGGCGCCGCCGTCCGGGACGGAGTCCAGGTGCGAGCCGGTGACGACGGCGTCCCCGGCCAGCGGGTCGCCGAGCCAGGCCCACTGGTTGCCGTTGCGGTCGCTCTCGTACGCGAGACCGCGTGCCTCGGCCTGCGCGCGGAACCAGGCCCGGCAGTCGAGGTCCGCCGGTGACCAGGCGTAGCGCCGGTAGCCACCGCTGTCGGAGTGGCGCCCGACGGGGGCCAGCTCCCGCCACATCGAGAGGAAGGAGTCACCCGTGCGCCACCGCTCCCGGGTGGCGGGAGCGGTGGCGGGCTCGCCCCCGAGCGTGCCGGGGGTGTTCCCGGTCGTGCCGGAGGCGTTCCCGGACATGCCGGACGGCATCAGTTGCCCTCCGTCATGGGGACGCGTACGCCCTGGTCGGCGGCGACGTTCTCGGCGATGTCGTACCCGGCGTCCACGTGGCGGATGACGCCCATGCCCGGGTCGTTCGTGAGCACGCGGCGGATCTTCTCGCCCGCGAGCTTCGTGCCGTCCGCGACGGAGACCTGGCCCGCGTGGATGGAGCGGCCCATGCCGACGCCGCCGCCGTGGTGGAGGGAGACCCAGGAGGCGCCGGAGGCGACGTTGACCATGGCGTTGAGCAGCGGCCAGTCGGCGATGGCGTCGGAGCCGTCGAGCATGGCCTCGGTCTCGCGGTACGGGGAGGCGACCGAGCCGCAGTCCAGGTGGTCGCGGCCGATGGCCAGCGGGGCGGCCAGCTCGCCGCTCGCGACCATGTCGTTGAAGCGCTCGCCGGCCTTGTCGCGCTCGCCGTAGCCGAGCCAGCAGATGCGGGCGGGCAGGCCCTGGAAGTGGACGCGCTCGCCGGCCATCTTGATCCAGCGGTGCAGCGACTCGTTCTCCGGGAACAGCTCCAGCATCGCCTTGTCGGTCTTGTGGATGTCGGAGGCCTCGCCGGAGAGCGCGGCCCAGCGGAAGGGGCCCTTGCCCTCGCAGAAGAGGGGGCGGATGTAGGCGGGGACGAAGCCGGGGAAGTCGAAGGCGCGGTCGTAGCCGGCGAGCTGGGCCTCGCCGCGGATGGAGTTGCCGTAGTCGAAGACCTCGGCGCCGGCGTCCATGAAGCCCACCATGGCCTCGACGTGGCGGGCCATGGACTCGCGGGCTCGCCGGGTGAAGTCGGCGGGCTTGTCGGCGGCGAGGTCGGCCATGTCGTCGAAGTCGACGCCGAGCGGCAGGTAGGCCAGCGGGTCGTGGGCGCTGGTCTGGTCGGTGACGATGTCGATGGGCGCGCTCTCGGCGAGCATCCGGGGCAGCAGTTCGGCGGCGTTGCCGAGGAGGCCGATGGAGAGCGGGCGGCGGGCGTCGCGGGCCTCGACGGCGAGCTGGAGGGCGTGCTCCAGGTTGTCGGCCCGCACGTCCAGGAAGCGGTGTTCGATCCGGCGCTCGATGGCGCGCGGGTCGCAGTCGACGCAGATGGCGACGCCGTCGTTCATGGTGACGGCGAGCGGCTGGGCGCCGCCCATGCCGCCGAGTCCGGCGGTCAGGGTGATCGTCCCGGCCAGCGTCCCGCCGAACTTCTTGGCGGCGACGGCGGCGAAGGTCTCGTAGGTGCCCTGGAGGATGCCCTGGGTGCCGATGTAGATCCAGGACCCGGCGGTCATCTGGCCGTACATGGTGAGTCCGAGCGCCTCCAGGCGGCGGAACTCCTCCCAGTTGGCCCAGTCCCCGACCAGGTTGGAGTTGGCGATGAGCACGCGGGGCGCCCACTCGTGGGTCTGCATGACGCCGACCGGCCGCCCGGACTGGACGAGCATCGTCTCGTCCTGCTTGAGCGTCTGAAGGGTGCGGACCATCGCGTCGAACGAGCGCCAGTCACGGGCGGCCTTCCCGGTGCCGCCGTAGACGACGAGTTTGTCGGGGTGCTCGGCGACCTCGGGGTCGAGGTTGTTCTGCAGCATCCGCAGGGCGGCCTCCTGCTGCCATCCCAGGGCGGTCAGTGCGCTGCCGCGCGGTGCCCGTACGGGGCGGGGTCCTGACATGGCGGTGCCTCCTCGCGACGGTGAAAATCTATTCACATCCTGATGCTCTGAATAGTCGTAGTCAACAGGTGCGGTTCGCGCCGCGGCCGGGAACAGGTTCTGCCAGTGATGCGCAGCATGGACCGGAGGCGTCGATGAGCACTGCCGAATCCCCCACGACCGACGATCCCGGAGACCCCGGAGGATCACCGCCGCTCAAGCGCGCCCTCGGCACCAAACTGCTGATCCTCTTCGTCGTCGGCGACATCCTGGGCACCGGCATCTACGCGACCACCGGGAACGTGGCGGGCAAGGTCGGCGGCGCGCTGTGGCTGCCGTTCGCGATCGGTTTCGCCGTCGCCCTGCTGACGGCGGCCTCGTACGTGGAGCTCGTCGGGAAGTACCCGAAGGCGGCCGGGGCCGCGCTCTACACCCAGAAGGCGTTCAAGGTGCCCTTCCTGACCTTCGTCGTCGCCTTCATGGTGATGTGCTCGGGGCTCTCCTCGGCGAGCGCGGCGGCGCGGGCGTTCAGCGGCGACTACCTGGGGGAGTTCACCGACGCGGTGCCGCCGACCCTGATCGCGATCCTGTTCCTCCTCGCCCTCGCCGCGATCAACCTCCGCGGGGTCGCCGAGTCGGTGAAGACGAACGTCGTCCTGACCCTGGTCGAGGTCAGCGGACTCGCGGTGATCCTCGCGATCGGCGCGTACGCCGTGTTCAGCGGCGACGGCGAGCCCTCCCGGCTGACCCAGATCGAGACCGGCGGCACCGGATACGCCGTGCTCACCGGGGTGCTCGGCGCCACCGCGCTGGGCTTCTTCGCCTTCGTCGGCTTCGAGGACTCGGTGAACATGGCCGAGGAGACCAAGAACCCCGCCCGCGCCTTCCCCCGCGCGATCTTCATCGGGGTGGGCATCACCGGCACCGTCTACGTCCTGGTCGCCCTGGTCTCCTCGCTCCTGGTCGACTCGCGCACACTTGCGGGATCGAGCGGCCCGCTGCTGGAGGTGGTGAAGGCCGGGGGCGTCGATTTCCCGCCGAAACTCTTCGCGCTCATCGCCCTGTTCGCCGTCACCAACTCGGCGCTGATCAACATCATGATGGCCTCGCGGCTCTGCTACGGCATGGCCAACGAGCGCATCCTGCCGCCCGCGATGGGCAAGGTGCTGGCCGGCCGCCGCACCCCCTGGGTCGGCATCGTCTTCGTCTCCCTCCTGGCCATCGGCCTGGTCTCCACCGGCGAGATCGAGGGGCTCGGCGACACCACCTCGTTCCTGCTGCTCTGCGTCTTCGCCGTCGTCAACATCGCCGTGCTGGTGCTCCGCGGGGACCGGGTGGACCACCACCACTTCCGTACGCCCACGGCGCTTCCGGTGCTCGGTGCGCTCACCTCGCTGATCCTGGCGAGCCCCCTCGCCGACCGGGGCTCCGACGTGTACGTCCGGGCCGGAATCCTGCTGCTGATCGGGATCGGACTGTGGGTGCTCAACAAGGCGGTGATGACGGCCCGCGAGAAGGCGGGCGCCCCGGGCGCCTGACGGGACGACGCCCGAGGGCCCCGCCACCACGTTCCGGCCGCTCCTTTACACCGCGGGCCGCATGTACCAAAGGAAAATGCCAGAACCTCCACCTGCCGTGAGCACGATGCGTAGCCTCAGCGTTACAGCCGTACGCCACGTCGGGAGGGGAAATCCGCGTGCCCGGAATCGACGAGTGCCTGCTCGAAGTCATGAGGCTGCCCGGTGCCCGGGGCGCCTCGGTGGTCGACTGGACGAGCGGCCTCGCCCTCGGCACCATCGGGGAATCCCCCAACGCCGACCACGAGGCGACCGCCGCCGAGACGGCGGAGGTCGCCCGGATGACCGCCGAGCAGCCGGCCTTCGCCCACCTCGCCCCGGACGGCGGCGCGGAGCACCCCGGACAGACGCCGAGCACCCCCGTCGAGGACGTCATCGTCACCACCCACGACGGGTACCACATGCTGCGGTTCGTCGAGACGGCTTTCGACAGCAGCGTCTTCCTGCATCTGTGGCTGGACCGCTCCGAGGGCAATCTCGCGCTCGCCCGGATGCGGCTGGGCGAGCTGGCCGAGCGTCTGGTGCTGGCATGAGCGCGATAGCCACCGACCCCGACGCCCCCGGCACGGACCGGCTCCCGGTGCTCTCCCCGATGCTCCAGCGCCTCGCCGCCGAGCGCGCCACCGGCGCCCTGATGCGCGACCGCGGCACGCTCTACCTCTCCGACGGCCAGGTGGTGCACGCCGAGAGCCCCGCCACCCCCGGCATCGACGTCCTGCTCACCGCCGGCGGGACCCTGCGACACGAGGGCTGGTGGGACGCCGTGGCACAGGCCGGGGCACACCGCCGGGTCGGCCGCTACCTCGTCGACAGCGGTCATGTGCCGGGCGGCGCACTGGAGTTGTGCCATCTCGGCGCGCTGTACGACGCCGCGTTCTTCGCGCTCGCCCCGACCGGGACGCCCGCCCGCTTCCGCTACGGGGTGGCGCACTGGATCGGTCCGGTGCGGCCGGTCCCGGTGGCCGCCGTGGAGCGCGAGACGCTGCGCAGACGGGAGTTCCTGGACCGGATCTGGCCCGACCCCGCCTGCGACGGCGCCCCACTGCTGCGGACGTCGGCCCATCCGTCCGACGCCCCGGTCCCGGCCCGGCAGCGCCGGCTCCTGGAGCTGGCCGACGGGGTCCGTACGGCCTCGGACATCGCGCAGGCGCTGGGCCGTTCGGCGTTCCACATCCTGGTCGACCTGCGACGGCTGGCGGCGGCCGGCCTGGTGGAGGCGGTCCGCACCCAGCCCCTGCCGGCCTCGTCCCCACCCGGCCGGATCGCGCTCCCCGAGGTGACGGCCGACCCCGACATCGCCCTGTTGCGCCGGCTCCGAGACGCATTGGAGGCCCTGTGATACGCGCGCTCAGACAGCGTGCCGGGAGGAGACAGCTGATGGTGCCCGAGGCCGAAGTGCGTGATGTCCTCGTCGAGCTCCAGCGGTTACGCGCCCGGGTCCCGCTGCTCTCCGGGGCGCTGGCCGCCTCCACCGACGGTCTGGTCCTGGCCCACGACACCCCGGGCGTCGAGGCGGAGGGCGTCGCCGCCCTCACCGCGGCCGCCCTCGGCGTCTCCATCCGGATGACCGACGCCACCGGCCGGGGCGGCTTCCGCGAACTGCTGGTCCGCGGCGACAGCGGCTACATCGCCACCTACGCCGCGGGCTCCTCCGCCGTCCTGACCCTGCTGGCCGAGGACCGCATCAACGTCGGGCGGCTCCATCTGGAGGGACGCCGCGCGGGCGCCCGCGTCGGCGAACTCGTCGACGCCGCGCTGCACCGCACCGAGCGCCCCGCCACCGCCGCACCCCCGCGCCC
>NZ_JAAXYC010000347.1 GCF_018619185.1 Streptomyces sp. McG3
GCTCCCCGTCGCGGTACTCGCCGCCGTCCTCGGCGCGGTCACCCTCGGCGCCCCCTCCCCCGCGTCGGCGTCGAACACCGCCGACGGCGGGGACTACCTCGTCGGGCGAGGCATCTCCGATGTCACGGGCGAGGCCGCCGAGACCGGGATGATGGGCTACTCCAGCTTCGACCAGAAGACGTCGGGCATCCATCAGCGGCAGCGGTCGCGCGCCTTCGTCGTCGTCGACCGGTCGAGCGGCAAGCGCGTGGTGTACGTCAACGCCGACCTCGCGATGATCTTCCAGTCCGTCCAGCAGGGGGTCATCGCCCGTCTGAAGGAGCGTTACGGAGACCTGTACGACGAGGAGAACGTCCTGCTGTCGGCCACCCACACCCACTCGGGGCCCGGCGGCTACTCCCACCACGTCGCCTACAACCTCTCCGTCCTCGGCTTCCAGAAGGAGACCTACCGGGCGATCGTCGACGGCATAACGGACTCCGTCGCCCGGGCCCACGAGGACCTGAAGCCCGGCACGATGAGCCTGGGCACGGGAACCCTCACCGACGCCAGCGTCAACCGCTCCCGCGAGGCGTTCGACCGCAACCCGGCGGCCGACCGGGCGGCCTTCCCGGACGCGATCGACCCGGCGATGACCGTCCTGCGCTTCCGGCAGGGCGACAGGGACGCGGGCGCGATCAGCTGGTTCGCCACCCACAACACCTCGATCACCAACAAGAACACCCTCATCAGCCCCGACAACAAGGGCTACGCCGCCTACGCCTGGGAGCACGACCACGAGGGCGTGCGCTACCTCGACGACACCCCCGGCTTCGTCGCGGCCTTCCCCAACACCAACGCCGGCGACATGTCGCCGAACCTCAATCTGAAGCCGGGATCCGGTCCCACCGAGGACGAGTTCGAGAACACGCGCGTCATCGGTGAGCGCCAGCTCGACAAGGCCCGCGAGATCTACGACGACACACGGCCCGTCTCCGGAGGGGTCGACTCCCGGCTCGCCTACGTCGACATGGAGAACGTGACCGTACGGCCGGAGTACACCCCGGACGGCAAGGAGCACCGCACCTGCCCCGCCGTCGTGGGCGCGTCCACGCTCGCGGGCAGCGTCGAGGACGGTCCCGCGATCCCCGGCTTCGAGGAGGGCACGCGCACCCCGGTCGCGGGCATCATCGACGCCTTGCGCATCGACACCCCGTCCTGGCTCGCGACCTGCCAGTACCCCAAGGCGAGCCTGATCCCCACGGGGCTGCTGAGCAACGTCCACCCGGTCACGCCGAAGCGCCTCCCGCTCCAGATCATGAAGATCGGCGAGCTGCACCTGGTGGCCGCCCCGGGCGAGTTCACGATCACCTCCGGCCTCCGCGTACGCCGTACGGTGGCCGAGCGGCTGGGCGTCCCGCTGGACCGCGTCCTGCTCCAGGGGTACGCCAACGCCTACAGCCAGTACGTGACGACGCCGGAGGAGTACGACACCCAGAACTACGAGGGCGGCTCCACGCTGTACGGCCGCTACACCCTGCCCGCCTACCAGCAGGAGTACGCCCGGATCGCGGACTCACTGCGCGAGGGGACCACCCTGGAGCGGGGCGCTACGCCTCCTGACGAGTCGGGCCGGCAGTTCACCTTCCAGACCGGGGTCGTGTACGACAACCCGCCCGCCGGCAAGGCGTTCGGGGGCGTCCTGAAGGCCCCGGAGACCTCGTACGCGCGCGGCGCCACCGCGACCGTGGAGTTCGCCACCGGACACCCGAAGAACAACGTCCGCCGGGGCTCCACCTTCCTTGAGGTGCAGCGGCTGGAGAACGGCACGTGGCAGCGGGTGCTGGACGACGGTGACTGGGAGACCACCTACCGGTGGACGCGGCTGAACGGTCTGACCGGCACCTCGAAGGCCACGATCGCCTGGGACATCTCGGCGGACACGGCACCCGGCACGTACCGGATCGTGCACCACGGGGACGCCAGGAGCCTGCTCGGGAAGATCACGCCGTTCACCGGGACGACCGGGACCTTCACCGTGAACTAGACAGTCAGGACGTCCGCGGGGTGGGCTGGAACCAGGCGGGGCCCTCGGTGAGGGCCTGCTTGATCCGGAACAGGGCGAACTCGCCGAGCGGCGGGAGCCCGTCCAGCGGGAACCAGCCCACCTCCAGCGACTCGTCGTCGTTGACGCGCGCCTCGCCGCCGGTCGCCCGGCAGCGGAAGGTGACGTCGAGGTACTGGCAGATGTCGCCGTTCGCGTACTGCACGCGCTCCAGCGCCTGCGTGAGCACCACCCGTTCGGCCACACAGTGCACGCCGGTCTCCTCCAGCACCTCGCGCTCCGCCGTCGCCGCCGGCTCCTCCCCCGGTTCGGAGATCCCGCCGATGACGGACCACTTACCGGTGTCCGCGCGCCGCCCGAGCAGCACACGGCCCTCGTCGTCGAGGACGATGGCCGTCACCCCGGGCAGCAGGAGCAACTGGTGCCCGGCGGTGGCGCGGATGTCACGGATGAAGTCGGGAGTAGCCATGGATCCGAGCCTACGTGGCCGGGCCAGGTGCTACTGCCCGGTCCCCCGACTCCGGCGGGCCCGGAACGCCGAGACGCCCACCCGGCCCAGGCCCGCCAGGGCCAGCAGCGCGAGGACGCCCTCGGGCAGGGGGCCCATCCGGGTGGCGGGGGTGAGCGAGGAGCGCAGCGGGACCTCGTCGACGAGAGCGTCGGGGGTGAACATCCCGCTCTTCTCGACGATCGTGCCGTCCGGGCGGATCACCGCGCTGACCCCGCTGGTGACGGGAACGACGACGGCCCGGCCGTGCTCGACGGCCCGCACCTGGGACATGGCCAGCTGCTGGTAGGTCATCTCGCTGCGGCCGAACGTCGCGTTGTTGCTCGGCACGGCGATCATCTGGCCGCCGTGGGTGACGGTGTCGCGTACGGCGTCGTCGAAGGCGGCCTCGTAACAGGTCACGAGCCCCACCTTCGTCCCCGCGAGGTCGAAGACGCCGACCTCGGTGCCGGGGACGAACTCGCGCTGCACCCGGTCGACGTCCTCGCTGAAGAAGCGGGCGACGGTGCGCATCGGCATGTACTCGCCGAACGGCTGGATGTGCCGCTTGTCGTAGGTGTCGACGGGGCCCTGTTCCGGGTCCCACTCGATCAGGGTGTTGCGGAGGCTGTCGGAGCCCTTCTCGACCACCGAGCCGACGACCGTGGGGGCGCCGATCGCCTTGACGGCGTCGTCGATGACCTGGCGGGCGTCCGCGTTGAGGTACGGGTCGAGGTCGGAGGAGTTCTCCGGCCACAGCACGAAGTCGGGCTGCTTCTCCTTGCCCGCCTTCACGTCCTCGGCCAGCTGCGCGGTGCGCCGGGCGTGGTTGTCGAGGACGGCGCGGCGCTGGGAGTTGAAGTCGAGGCCCAGGCGCGGCACGTTGCCCTGGATCGCGGCGACGGTGGCCGTGCCGTTCTCCGCCGAGTCGTCGACCAGGGGCAGCGCGGCGAGGGCCCCGGCGACCGGCACGAGGACGCTCACGGCGGCGCCGACGACGGCCGCGCGCGGGACCTTTCCGGTTGTGCGGTACGCGACGAGCTGTCGCACGGCCTCGCAGAGCCCGAAGCCGCACAGGACGACGGCGAAGGAGAGCAGCGGGGTGCCGCCGAGCGCGGCGAGGGGCAGGAAGACGCTCTCGGACTGGCCGAAGGCGATCTTGCCCCAGGGGAAGCCGCCGAACGGGATCCGGGCGCGGACCGCCTCGTCCAGCGTCCAGACCGCGGCCGCCCACACGGGCCAGTACGCGAGCCGGGTCACCGCGGTGATACCGACGCACCCCACCGCGATGAAGAGCGCCTCCGCGACGGCCAGGGCCAGCCATGGCACCGGGCCGACGTCCTCACCGGTCCAGTGCAGCAGCGGAAGCATGAACCCGAGGCCCGAGAGGAGACCGAGGCCGAAGGCGGACCGGAGCCGGCGCCCGTGCAGCACCCATCCCAGCAGGGCGAATCCGGGCAGCACGAGCCACCACAGGGGCCGGGGCGGGAAGCTCGCGTAGAGCAGCAGTCCGGACAGCACGGCGGCGGCCGGGCGGAGGAGCCGCGGCAGCAGTCCGGCGGCCGGGGAGGCCGTGGCGGGCGGCGGGTCGTCGACGGGAGTCATGGTGGCGCTCACCCGGCGGAGTCTACGGTGGGCGGCTGTGAGCGGCGGCGTTGACCTGCGTGGGGCGGGGACGCGGGCGGCTCCGGGGAGCCTCCCGGCCGACGGTGGGCGGCCCGGTCGGTCGCCGGGGCAGTGGCCGGCGGCCGGTGCGGCCCGGTCATGAGTCCGGTCAGTCGCCCGGTCGTTTCCCGGAGGCCGGCAGGTGCAGGCGTTGCCGGATGAACCGTACGGCCGTCTCCGCGTCGTCGACCGTGACGGTGAAGGTGCGGCCGTCGCCGAGGCGCAGGACCATGCCCTCGCCCTTGCGGACCACGACGGCGGTGCCCTGCTCGGGACGCCAGCGGTAGCCCCAGCCGCCCCACTGGCGCGGGTTGATCCGGGGGACGAAGTCCGCGCCCGTCACATGGCTGAGCAGGATCCGGCGGCGCGGCAGGCCGGCGTGGCCGCAGCGCACCTCCAGGCTGTCCCCGTCGACCTTGACGGACACGTGGACGAAGGCGAGCGTTCCGAAGAGGATCAGCAGTCCGGCGGCGAGGCAGCCGACCACCGACATGAGCAGCGGGGCGATGCCCGAGGTCCAGGCGCCGTCGACGGCCAGCTCGATGCCGAGCGCCACACAGCCCGCGCCCGCGAGGGCCAGCACCCACTGGATACGGTTGGTGGCGCGGCCGTTCCACTCCGTGGGCGGCGCCTGGCTCGACCCGTGCCTCGCACTCTGGGGGAGGTCCGTCATATTCAGCAGCGTAGCCGCGTTCCGGGTTCCCGGCCGGGGCTGCGGGGGCCGATCGGGCTACCCGGCCCCGATCCGCCGGGGGCTCCCCGGGGGCTCGATCAGCGGGCGGGCACCGCGGCGGCAGCCAGCATCCGGCCCTCGGTGTAGGTCAGGGCGGCCTGCGGGAGGGCTGCGGGGCGGCCTGCCTGGAGCACGGTGAGCCCGGCGGAGGGCTCGGCCGTCGGGGCGGGGTCCGCACCGATCCGGCGCAGCGCCTGGGCGGCGACCGCTCCGGCGGACCCGTGCAGGGCGAGCGGCGGGCGGCCGGGCCGCTGCACGGCGTCGCGGATCCGGGCCGCGACCAGCTCGTAGTGGGTGCAGCCGAGGACGACGGCCCGCACATCGGACGGGGTGAGGGCGGCGGCGGCCGCCACGGCCCGGTCGATCGCGGCCTCGTCGCCGTGCTCCAGGGCGTCGGCGAGCCCGGGACACGGGACCTCGGTGACATCCGCGGTCCCGCCGAAGTCACCGATCAGCCCTCGCTGGTAGGGGCTGCCGGTGGTGGCCGGGGTGGCCCAGATGGCGACGGAGCCGCCGCCCGCCGCGGCCGGCTTGATCGCCGGGACCGTGCCGATGACCGGCAGCGTGGGCTCCAGTTCGGCGCGGAGCGCCGGCAGGGCGTGGACGGAGGCGGTGTTGCAGGCGACGATCAGCGCGTCCGGCCGGTGGGCCGCGGCGGCACGGGCGACGTCCAGGGCGAGCGCGGTGATGTCCTCGGGGGTGCGGGGGCCCCAGGGCATGGAGCCGGGGTCCGAGGAGAGGACGAGTTCGGCGTCGGGCCGCAGGCGGCGCACTGCGGCCGCTGCCGCCAGCAGGCCGATTCCGGAGTCCATGAGCGCGATCTTCACCCGGTCACCCTAGCCGACAGCCCTTGCGGACCGGGCTCGGTGGGGCAGACTTCGGCGGATGAGCGCCGTTGCCTGGATCGCCGTGGGTTCACTGATCGCGTGGGTGTGGCTGCTGCTGGGGCAGGGCTTCTACTGGCGGACGGACCAGCGGCTCCCCCGGCGCACCGACCCGGCGCGCTGGCCGTCGGTGGCGGTGGTGGTGCCGGCCCGCGACGAGGCGGAGATGCTGCCGGTGAGCCTGCCGTCGCTGCTGGTCCAGGACTATCCGGGGGACGTCCGGATCATCCTCGTCGACGACTGCAGCAGCGACGGCACCGGGCAGTTGGCCCGGGATCTGGCCGGCCGGTACGGAGGGTTCCCGCTGACCGTGGTGACGCCCGGGGAGCCGGAGCAGGGCTGGACGGGCAAGCTCTGGGCCCTGCGGCACGGGATCGCGGTGGCCCGGCGGGACAAGCCGGACTTCCTGCTGCTGACCGACGCGGACATCGCGCACGAGCCGGACAGCCTGCGTGATCTGGTGGCCGCGGCCGGTTCCGGGGGCGAGGGCGGCTTCGACCTGGTGTCGCAGATGGCGCGGCTGCGGGTGGACAGTGTCTGGGAACGTCTGGTGGTGCCGGCGTTCGTCTACTTCTTCGGGCAGCTCTACCCGTTCCGCCGGGTGAACCGGGCCGGGTCGCGGACGGCGGCGGCCGCGGGGGGCTGCGTCCTGCTGCGCACCGAGGCCGCCGAGCGGGCGCGGATCCCGGACTCGATCCGGCAGGCGGTCATCGACGACGTGTCGCTGGCGCGGGAGGTACGGCGCAGCGGCGGCCGGATCTGGCTGGGGCTCGCGGACCGGGTGGACAGCGTGCGGCCGTATCCGCGGCTGGCGGATCTGTGGCGGATGGTCGCGCGCAGCGCGTACGCCCAACTGCGGCACAGTCCGCTGCTGCTGGCGGGGACGGTCCCGGGGCTGCTGCTGGTCTACGCGGCGCCGCCCGCGACGCTGGCGGCGGGGCTGCTGACGGGAGACGGGGCGGCGGCCTGGGCGGGCGGCGCGGCGTGGGCGGTGATGACGGCGACGTATCTGCCGATGCTGGCCTACTACCGGCAGTCGCTGTGGCTGGGGCCGCTGCTGCCACTGACGGCGGTGCTGTATCTGCTGATGACGGTGGACTCGGCCGTCCAGCACTACCGGGGGCGGGGCGCGGCCTGGAAGGGCCGCACCTACGCGCGCCCGGAGGCCGCGCCCGACCGGTGACGCCGCGCGGAGGCGTGCGGCCGGCCCGGGCGGGCGCGGCGGGTCACTTGCGGCCGGGCGTCCAGTTCATGCCCCAGCCGTAGGCGGCGTCGATGGTGCGCTGCGGGCTCACTCCCCGGTCCGGGACCAGGTAACGGGCTTCGCGCTGCACGGTGAGGTCGCCGCCGTTGTTGGTGATCAGGGCCAGGGCGCAGACGGTGGAGGGCACGGTGCACTCGTCGAGGGAGAAGTCGATGGCCGCGCCGTTCTGCGGCTGGAGGGTGACCGTGGCGTGGAGATCGGCGAAGCTGCGGGCGCCCTCGTAGATGGTGACGAAGATCAGTACACGCCGCAGCAGGTCCTTGTGGTCGAGGTTGATGGTCATGTTCTCGCCGCTGGAGAGAGCGCCGGTGCGGTCGTCGCCGTCGAGATGGATGAAGGGGGGCCTGTTCAGTGAGCCGAACGCGTTCCCGAGCGACTGCACGACGCCCTTCCGGCCGTCGGAGAGTTCGTACAGTGCGCAGAGGTCGAGATCGAGATCGGCGTGCATGGCGACGGCCCGGCCGAGCTTCGCTCCCCAGCTCTTGAACTGCTTGCGTACCTCCCAGTTGAGGTTGACGCGCAGGGCGCCGGACGTGCCGCCCTGTTTGGCGAGCGAGACGGACGGCGCGCTCTTCGTCAGTGTGATCTTGGTCAGCCGCACGGGCGTCGCGGCGGCCGGGGCCACGGGGGCGG
>NZ_JAAXYC010000348.1 GCF_018619185.1 Streptomyces sp. McG3
TATAAGAGACAGAGCTTGGAGAACTCGGTGATCAGCCGCCGGGTCACCGTCGGGGCGAGCAGCGCCTCGCCCGAGGCCACCACCCGTACCCCGTCGGCGAGCTGCCGGGCGGACGCGTCCTTGAGGAGAAAGCCCGAGGCCCCGGCGCGCAGCGCCTGGTAGACGTACTCGTCGAGGTCGAAGGTCGTCAGCACCAGCACCTTCGCGTCGGCGTCCCGCGCGACGATCTCGCGGGTCGCCTCGATGCCGTTCATCTCCGGCATGCGGATGTCCATCAGGACCACGTCCGGGCGCAGCGCGGCGACCTGCGCGAGGGCCTGGCGCCCGTCGACCGCCTCGCCCACGACGGTGATCCCCGGCATCGCGTTGAGCAGGACCGAGAAGCCCTCGCGGACCATCATCTGGTCGTCGACGATCAGGACCCGGATGTCGGTGTCGCTCATGCGCCGCCGCCCCGTTCGACGACGACCGTGTCCGCGTCGCCCGCGTCCGCCGTGCCGCCGGCCGTCTCCCGTGGCTCCGGCCCGTCCGACAGCGGTACGGGGAGGAAGACGGCGATCTCGTATCCGCCGTCCCCCGTCGTCCCGGCCGTCATCTCGCCGTTCAGCATCGCGACCCGCTCCCGCATCCCGGTGATCCCGTGC
This sequence comes from Streptomyces sp. McG3, assembly GCF_018619185.1. GTDB lineage: Bacteria > Actinomycetota > Actinomycetes > Streptomycetales > Streptomycetaceae > Streptomyces. The sequence goes on from NZ_JAAXYC010000348.1 coordinate 645, forward strand.
CCGGCCCCCGGCGAGGGCTTGACCAGGCCGCGCGGGGGTCCGTTGACGACGCGCAGCCCGAGCCCGCCGAGGACATAGCCGAGCTCGACCCGGGCGGAGGCGCCCGGCGCGTGCCGCAGGCTGTTGCTCAGGGCCTCCTGGACGATCCGGTACGCCGACAGCTCGACGCCCTGCGGCAGTTCGCGGACGGCCCCGGTGATCACCTTCTCCGTCTCCAGGCCCGTCTCGCGGACGTTGTCCAGGAGCCCGTCGAGCGCGGCGAGGGTGGGCTGCGGGGCGTCGGGGGCCTCGTAGTCCTCCGCCCGGACGACCCCGAGGACGCGGCGCAGCTCGGTGAGGGCGGCCACCGCGTTCTCCCGGATGGTGACGAAGGCCTGCTCCAGCTCGGGCGGCGGGTTCTCGACCCGGTACGGGGCGGCCTCGGCCTGGATCGCGACGACCGACATGTGGTGGGCCACCACGTCGTGCAGCTCCCGGGCGATGGTGGTGCGCTCCTCCAGCAGGGTGCGCCGGTCCCGCTCGACGGCGGTCACGGTGCGCTGCACGGTGACCTCGCGCTCGGCGTCGCGCCGGATCTGGACCACGGCGACGACGAGCAGCGCGAAGGCGGAGAGCGTCGCCAGGGGCGCGGTGATCGACGGGTCGCCGGCCTCCACCAGCACCCCGAACAGCAGGGTCAGCAGCCACATCCAGGCGGCCGTACGCGGCCGGGTCCGGGCGGCCACGACCACCATGACCACCACCTGGGCGATGAAGGAGCTCGGATTCCACAGATCGCCGCCCAGGACTCCGCAGAAGACCGTCGCCAGCATCGAGGCCCAGAACGCGGCGACCGGCCTGACCAGGGTCATCGCGACCGGGATCGCGGGCACCACGCCCATCAGGAAGCGGTAGTCCCACTCGGCGAACCCGGCCATCATCACGACGAAGGCGGCGAACAGCACCAGGGCGTGCGGGGTCCAGACGACGCGCCTGCGCATCCCCTCGGGCAGCCGCCGGACCACCCGTCCGTCGGGGTTGAGCGGCGGCAGCGGACGGTAGGCGGACACCTGGCGCAGGAGGTCGTTCCGCAGGCCGTCTATCGCCCCTGCGGCCGCCCGGAACTCCGGGCTGCTGGTTTTCGTCTGGGTCTCGGTCACGGTTCCACGGTAGGCGGCGGCGGACGGCGGGTCGTCAGCATCGCTACGGATTCCGGGGCGTCCCTCTCAAGGACTACCCGCCTCCGCCGTACCGCGCCGGAGGCCGGAAACCTCCAGGTGACAGCCCCGGCGGCATCCAGGCGGTACGGCGACGGCAGCCCCCGTGGCAGCCTCTCAGGACCCCGTGCCAGCCTCTCGGACCTCCGCGCGGAAGTGGTCCGCGTGCTCCTCGGCCCACTGGGCGAAGGACCGGGCCGGCCGCCCGGTGACCTTCTCCACCGTGTCGGTCACGGTCCGGCCCTCCGGCGGGGTGTCCCGGTAGACGTCGATCAGGAACGCGATCACGTCCTCCGGCATGCCCTGGCCCCGCCAGGTCTCCAGCGCCTGCTCCTCGGTCAGCTCGACCAGCTCCACGTCCGCGCCCCGCGCCGCCGCGATGGCCGCCGTCTTGTCGCCGACGGTCAGCACCTGTGGCCCGGTGACCAGGTACTCCTGGCCGCCGTGACCGTCCTCGGTGAGGGCCGCCGCCGCCACCGCCCCGATGTCGGCCTCGTGGACCATAGCGCTCAGCCGGCCGACGAAGGGCTCGCGCACCACTCCCTCGCTCCTGATGCCGGGCGCCCACTCCAGGGCGTTCGCCATGAACTCCACCGGCATCACGACGGCCCAGGCGAAGTCGCTCGCCCGCACCGCCGTCTCCATCGGGGTCTCGCCGCCGCCGTGCAGCACGGTCACCCGGCGCACGCCCGCCGCCCGGGCCAGGGCGAGGATCTCCTCACCGGTCGCCAGCGGGGCGAAGAACTCGCCGCCGAAGGTGATGAGGTGCAGCCCGCTCACCCCGTCCAGCGCGGGGCCCAGCGACGCCGGGTCCGTGAGGTCGCCGGCGACGACGTCGACCCCGTCCGGGAACGTTGCCCGCGCCGGGTCGCGGGTCAGGGCCCGGACGTCCTCGCCGCGCTCCAGCAGCTGCTCGACCACGCGGCGGCCGACCGTTCCCGTGGCTCCGGTCACCAGGATCGTCATGAGGTTCTCCTTCGTCGGTTCCGACTCCGTCTGAGCGGCAACAGGACCAACGTAGAGACCCTTGCGGACACCTTCCGTCCGCAAGCGGGCGGGGCCCGGAGGAACTCACCAGGCGAGCTGGGTGATCTCCTCGGCCACAACAGCGCAGGCGTCGGCGGCCGGGTCGATCAGCGGGAAGTGCCCGACGCCGCCGAGCAGCGTCAGCCCCACCATCTCTCCGGACCTGGCCGCCGCGTCGACGTACGCCTCGGAGACGGCCTGCGGCACGACGACGTCGTCGACGCCCTGCACGATCGCGGTGGCGATCCCGGTCGGCAGCAGCACCCCGGGGTCGGCCTGTGCCGCCCGGCCCTCGAAGCCGGCTCCCCCGCCCAGGAGTTGGGCGACCGCGCCGCCGCACACCCCCAGCTCGGCCGCCACCGTGAAGTCCGCGATCGGGGCCAGGGCGACGACCCCGCGCAGCGGCGGCGGGGCGGGCAGCCGCCACGGCGACCCCTCGGGCAGGACGTGCCGCGCCGCCGCCCATAGGGCGAGGTGCCCGCCCGCGGAGTGCCCGGTGACCACGATCCGCCGCACATCGGCCCCGGGCAGCTCGCGGGCGGCCAGCACGGGCATCGCGTCCATCGCCGCGGCCACGTCGTCGAGGGTCTCCGGCCAGCGCCCCGCGACCGGGTCGGCGCCGCCCGGCCGGGCGTTCTCCCCGCCGCCGCGCTGCTGCGGGATGTCGTCGGCGCCGCGCCGGTACTCCACGCTCGCCACGGCGAAGCCCCGGCGGGCCAGGAAGTCCGCGAGCGGGGAGACATGGGCCCGGTCGTACGGGGCCCGCCAGGCGCCGCCGTGCAGGAGGACGACGAGCGGGGCGCCGGTGCGGCCGTCGCGCGGCGCGTAGAAGTCGATGACCTGGTCGGGGTGGTCCCCGTAGGCGGCGGACCGGTCGGGCGCGACCTCCGGATGCGCGAACACCGACTCCGTCTCGGCGACGTCCCGATCACGCGCGGCAGAATCCGACATGCTGCTCAACCGTCCTATGCCTGTGTCCAGTGCCTGTGTCCTTGCCCAACTGGGCTGACCTGCGGGGACGGTACCAGGACTCAGCACCGTCCCCGCCCGGTCGAACAGACCGTGACGGCCCGTCAGCCGACGGTATCCCCGGCAAGGACCTCGGCGAGAATCCGCGCCGCGCGCTCCGCGTCGGCGAACCCCACGTACAGCGGGGTGAAGCCGAACCGCAGCACGTCCGGCCGCCGCAGATCGCCGACGACGCCCCGCTCGATCAGCCGGCGCATCACGGGCTCGGCCCCGTCGCAGCGCAGGGCGACCTGGCTGCCGCGTTCGGCGTGCGCGGCCGGGGTGACGGAGGTGACCCGGCCCGCCGGGACGTACGCCTCGACGCACTCCAGGAAGAAGTCCGTCAGGGCGAGGGACTTGGTCCGCACCACGTCGACGGAGACCCCGTCCCACACTTCCAGCGCCGCCTCCAGCGTCAGCATGGAGACGATGTCGGGCGTGCCGACCCGGCCCCGTACGGAACCGTCCGCGGGGGCGTAGTCGGGGGTCATGCCGAACGGGTCGGCGTGCGAGTTCCAGCCCGGCAGCGGCGAGTCGAAAGCGGCCTGGTGGCGCTCGGCGACGTACAGGTACGCGGGCGAACCGGGGCCGCCGTTCAGGTACTTGTAGGTGCAGCCGACCGCGAGGTCCACCCCGTGCTCGTCCAGTCCGACGGGCAGCGCGCCGGCGCTGTGGCAGAGGTCCCACACCACGACCGCCCCCGCCGCGTGGACGGCGGCGGTCAGTCCGGGCAGGTCGTGCAGCCGGCCGGAGCGGTAGTCGACGTGGTTGAGCAGCACGGCGGCGGTACGCGGCCCGAGCGCGGCCGGGACGTCGGCGGGCGCGACGGGCACGAGCCGGTGGCCGGTGAGCCGGGCGGCGGACGAGGCGATGTACCCGTCCGTGGGAAAGGTCGTCGCGTCAACCAGGATCTCGTCGCGTCCCTCCCCCGCGAGCCGGCCCGCGGCGACGACGGCCTTGAAGACGTTCACGCTGGTCGAGTCACCGACGACGATCCGCCCGGCAGCGGCCCCGACGAGCGGGGCGATCCGGTCGCCGATCCGCTCGGGCGCGGTCCACCAGCCGCTCTCGTCCCAGGACCGGATGCGCAGCTCGCCCCACTGGCGGGTGAGGACGTCCTGCACCCGGGCGGGGACGTGGACGGGCAGCGCGCCCAGCGAGTTGCCGTCGAGGTAGACACCGTCGTCGAGGGCGAAGAGCTCGCGGCGCGCGGCCAGCGGATCAGCGGCGTCGAGCTTCAGCGCCCGCCCGCGCAGGTCTTCGGTCGTGGTCTCAGACATGGCTGCGCGCCGTCCACAGCTCGGGGAACACGTTCTTCGTGGCGCGCTTCTCCAGCCAGGCCACCCCGGCGGAGCCGCCGGTGCCGGTCTTGGAGCCCATCGCGCGCCGGGTGGCGACGAGGTGGTCGTTGCGCCAGCGCCAGACGAGCTCGCCGACGTCGGTGAGCAGCTCGCCGAGGCGCACCAGCTCGTCGTTCTGGTCGTCGGAGGCGTAGATCTCCGCCCACACGGCCTCGACCTCGGGCGACGGCTCGTACCGCTGGGTCAGGTCCCGGCCGGTGACCGACTCGGGGACGGCGTAACCGCGCCGGGCGAGCAGGGCGAGGGTCTCGTCGTACAGGCTGGGCTCCCCGAGCGCCTTCTCCAGCTCGGCGTACACGCGGGGCGCGCCCCGGTGCGGCACCAGCATGGAGGCGGACTTGTCGCCGAGCAGGAACTCCATCCGCCGGTACATCGCCGACTGGAACCCGGAGCCCTCGCCGAGGGAACCCCGGTAGGAGTTGAACTGGGCGGGGGTGAGTCCGGCCAGCGGCCGCCAGGACTCGTTGAGCGCCTCCAGCTCGCGCAGCGAGCGCTTCAGGGCGTCGCGTGCGACCGGTATGCGGTCCTCGCGCAGGGCGCGGGTCGCGGTCTCCCACTCATGGACGATGACCGTGAACCACAGCTCCATGACCTGGGTGGTGACCAGGAAGACCATCTCGCCGGGGTCGTCCGAGCGCAGGTGCTGGAGGTGGGTCAGGACATCCGCCTGGACATAGTCCTCGTACGGAGTCGTTCCCGCGAAGTCCAGGTGCGGGGTGTCCGCACCGGTGGCTTCGGGGTCGGGGTGATTCGTCGACATTTCTGTCTCCTCGACACGAGCTTCCGGGTAGCGGTCCGCCCCTTCCGTGAGGTGATGGAGCTCCGGTCCCCTGCTCGCATCCTAAGCGGCTCCCCGCCCGGTGCGCTTGGGCGGGGAGACGCCCCAGGTCAGCTGAGGATGTCGGCGGCGGTGGGCGAGGAGTCCCGCAGGAACGTCGAGCAGCGCTCGTGCTCCTCGGTCTCCCCGATCGACCCGGCGGCCCGCGCCAGGGCGTGCAGGGCGCGCAGGAAGCCGCGGTTCGGCTCGTGCTCGAACGGGACGGGGCCGTGGCCCTTCCAGCCGGCCCGGCGCAGGGAGTCGAGGCCGCGGTGGTAGCCGGTACGGGCGTACGCGTACGACTCGACGATCCGGCCGCCCTCGAACGCCTCGTCGGCGAGCTGCGCCCAGGCGAGCGAGGAGGTGGGGTACTTCGCGGCGACCTCGGCGGGCGGGGTGCCGGCGGCGAGCAGCTCGCGCGGCTCCGGGTCGTCGGGGAGGTGGGTCGGGGCGGGGCCCCCGAGCAGGTTCTCGTGGATGGACATGGCTCAAGTGTGCCTGGCGCTGCGCCTCGGCGGCACCGCGCCCCGGACTCGTGGCACAGCCCGTTCACACAGGCGTCGGGCCCCTTCGCCGGGCGTCGGGCCCCTCGCCGGGGTACGGGTCACGGCTCGGCGCGGGACGCGCGTTCCGGCTCCAGCGGCGGGGCGACGACCCCGCAGTGCACCGCGCACTCGGGCCGCTCACCGCGGACGGCGGCGGCGGCCGGGGTGCGCACCGTCCACCAGGCGATGACAGCGCCCGCCACCAGCAGCCCGGCGCACATCGGCATCGCCCGCCGGAAGGTCGCGGCGAACTCGCCCGCGTCCCGGTACGCCTCGGGCCCCATCCCGGCGAGCAGCGGCAGGGCGGCCACCGCGATGAGCCCCGCGGCCCGTGCGGCGGCGTTGTTGATGCCGCTGGCCAGCCCGGCCCGCCCGGCGTCCACGGCGGCCAGGACGGTCGCGGTGAGGGGCGCGACGACCACGACGAGCCCGGCGCCGAGCACCGATACGGCCGGCAGCACCTCACTGACGTACGAACCGACGGACGGGGTGCCGGGCCCCACCCGCAGCATCAGGAGCATCCCGGCGGCGGCCAGCAGCGGCCCCGCGGTGAGGGGGATACGGGGCCCGATCCGCCGCCCCAGCTCCCCCGACCAGGCGGAGAACAGCAGCATGAGGACCGTGGTCGGCAGCAGCGCGGTACCGGCCCCCAGCGCCGAGTACCCGGCCACCACCTGGAGCTGGATCGCGGAGAGGAAGAAGAAGCCGCCGAGGGCCGCGTAGACGCAGAAGGTCACCAGGTTGACCGAGGTGAACAGCCGGGAGCGGAAGATCGACGGCGGCAGCATGGGATCCGCGCGCCGACGCTCGACCAGGACGAACGCCACTCCGAGGGCCACCCCGCCGAGGGCCGACCCGATCACCACCGGCGACGCGCCCCGCCCCGGGGCCTCGATCAGGGCGTACGTCACCCCGGCGAGCGCCAGCGCCCCGAGGACGGCCCCCAGCACGTCGAACCGGCCGTGCGCCGCCGGATCCCGCGACTCCGGTACGTGCCGGAGCGCGACGGGCACGCAGATCGCGGCGAGCGGCAGATTGAGCAGGAAGACCCACCGCCACCCGGGCCCGTCGACGAGCCACCCGCCCACGAAGGGCCCCACAGC
>NZ_JAAXYC010000034.1 GCF_018619185.1 Streptomyces sp. McG3
AAAAGAGACAGGCCACCAACCGAACGGAACCCCCCGGTGACCCCGGAACCCGCCACCCTGCCCATCGCCGGTCCCCGCCGGACCCGGCGGGAACTGCTGCGCCGACTCGGCGCCCACCGCTTCCGGCTCTGCGCGGCGCTGGGGACCCTCCTCGCCGGGACCGCGGTCACCCTCGCCACCCCGCCCCTCCTCGGCTCCGTCGTCGACGCGGTCACCGAAGGCTCCGGGACCGGCCGGGTGACCACGCTCGGCATCGCCCTGCTGGTGGTCGCGGCCACCGGCGCGGCCCTCGCCCTCGTGGGAGGGCGGATGCTGGTCGCCCTGGTCCAGGACGTCCTGGCCGCGCTGCGCGAGGACGTCTTCACGACCGCGATCCGGCTGCCCGCCGGCCTGGTGGAGTCCTCGGACAGTTCGGACGTGGTGTCCCGGGTGACCCACGACGTGGAGGCCATCTCGGAGGCCGCGTCCGACGTCCTGCCCGAGGTGACCGGCGCGGCCTTCACCATCGGTCTGAGCCTGGTCGGGCTCGCGGTCCTCGACCCCCGCCTCGCCCTGGCGGGCCTGGTCTGCCTTCCCGTCCACATCCTGGCCACCCGCCGCTTCCTCGCCGGCACCCACCAGGTGTACGGGGACATCCGCAAGCTGGAGTCCGCACGCGGACAGAGCGTCATCGAGGCGGTGCACGGGGCGGAGACCATTCGCGCGTACGGAACCCAGGACCGGCACCTGGCCGAGCTGTCCGACCGGGGCGAGCGGGCCATCGAGCGGCAGCGCGACGGCGTACGGCTGCGCAACCGCTTCACGGGGTGGCTCAACGCGGCGGAGTTCGTCGGACTGGCCGCCGTCCTCGCGACCGGATACGCGCTGCTCGGCGCGGGGGCGATCTCGCTCGGCGGGGCCACCGCGGCCGCCCTCTACTTCCACCGCCTGTTCGGACCGGTGGGCGCGCTCCTGGGCAGTCTGGACGACATTCAGCGGGCGACGGTGGGCCTGGCCCGGCTGGTCGGGATCACCGACCTCGCCGAACGCCGCGAGGAGGGGGCCGCCGTCCCGGGGCCGGCGCGCGCCCCGGACCCCCCGGAGATCGCGGTGCGGAACGTCTCGTTCTCGTATGACGGACTGCGCCCCGCGCTCAGCGAGGTGACCCTGACCGTGCCGGCGGGCGGCAGTGTCGCTCTCGTGGGCGCGAGCGGCTCGGGCAAGTCCACCCTGGCGCGGCTGATGGCGGGCCTGGGCGAACCCACCGGCGGCCGGATCACCGTGGGGTCGTCCGCCCGGGTGCCCGCCGTCCGGTATCTGGTGACCCAGGAGGTGCACCGGTTCGGCGGCACCCTCGCGGACAACCTCCGGCTGGCCCGCCCCGCCGCGTCCGACGAGGAGCTCCACGAGGCGCTGCGCGCGGTGGGCGCCGACTGGGCGGAGAGCCTGGAGTCCGGCCTCGACACCGTCCTCGGGCCGGGCGGCACACCTCTCGACGACGGCGCGGTCCAGCACCTGGCGCTGGCCCGCGTCCTGCTGGCCGACCCGCCCGTGGCCGTGCTCGACGAGGCCACCGCCGAGTCCGGGGCTGCGGGCGATCTGCTGCGGACAGCGCTCGCCCGGGTGACCCGGGGCCGGACCAGTGTGATCGTCGCCCACCGTCTGGACCAGGCGCGCGACGCGGACCGTATCGTGCTGCTCTCCGCCGGCCTGGTCGCCGAAGAGGGGACCCATGACGAACTGATCGCGCACGGCGGCGAGTACGCGGCGTTGTGGCGGGCGTACAGCCGGGGTGCTCCTGCCTGAGAGGGCGGATCGAGTGGTGGGGTACTGGGGGCGATCCGGGGTGCCTGGTAAGGCTGTTCGGGCAGCGGCCGGTTCGGTGACCGAGAGGCGGCCGTCGAGCTGCGGCTCGGCAGGAATCTCGGCCCGCTCAGCACGGTGCACCTGACCGCCTGTGCCGTCGTCCACCTCCCCGTCGGCGTCCTGGCACGCACGGTCCTGACCACCCGGCCGTCGGCCGCCCGGACCCTAGCCCGGGTCAGCGGTGCCATGATGATCGCCACCGGCGCCTTCCTGCTGCTGGAAGGCCTGGCCGGCTGAGGCGCCCCGACCCGCTCCACCAGACCCGGAACCGAAGGAGTACGCGTACGTGGAAGACCGGACAGAGCGGGAAGCGGCGTGCCCCGCCGTGCGCGAACGCGTCCAGGACAGCTTCGGCCGGCAGGGCCTGATGTCCCACCTCGGCGCGCGCCTCGCCCACATCGGCCCCGGCCGCGTACACATCGTGCTGCCGGCCCGCCCCGAGGTGACGCAGCAGCACGGCTACGTCCACGCGGGCGCCACCGGCGCCATCGCGGACAGCGCCGGCGGCTACGCCGCGCTCACCCTGTTCGACGAGGAGTCCGAGGTCCTCACCGTCGAGTACAAGATCAACCTCCTCGCTCCCGCGGCCGGTGACCACCTCGAAGCGATCGGCAGCGTCCTCAGATCCGGCCGCACCCTGACCGTCTGTCAGCTGGAGGTCTACGGCGTCCGGGCCGACGGCCCCCGGAAGCTCGTCGCGAACGGCCAGCAGACCCTGATCCGCGTGAACAGGACCGCCGGATGAGCCCCTGGCCCCGGTGACGATCCGGGTCGGGGCGAGCGGCATCCGGTCCTGGCCCGGGGAGGGTCAGCTCGGCCGAGCGGTCGTACGGCGACCGGTGGCGGCGCCCACGGACACCCCGAGGCTCTCTCCGATCGGGGTGAGCAGGCCGATCGGCATCAGTTCCGTCGTGAGGAAGACGAACAGGCTGGCGGTGATGGCGGCGACTCCCGCCCAGCCCCGGACCGGTGGCACCGGCTCTCCCGAGGTGGCCGGCGGGTTCGTCTCCTCGTGAACGGTCATGTCGTCTCTCCGGGTGTGGTCGGGTGTGGTTCGCGGAGGTCCCGCCGCGCCGGTGCCGGTCCGGGTGTCGCGGCGTCTGCCGGGGTGGGGCCCCGGTCCGGGGGCGGGCGCTGGCCGAGCACGACCGCACCGAGGATCACGGCCATGCCGACGATCTGGAGGACGGACAGTGTCTCGCCCTTGACCAGGTAGCCCAGCAGGGTCGCCACGACCGGACTCGCCAGCGCGAGGAAGGAGACGGCGACGGCGGGCAGGCGCTCGATGCCCCGGAACCAGACGAAGTAGCTCAGGACCGCGCCCAGGGTGATGAGGTGGGCGAACCCGATGACGTTCGATCCGGTGAGCCCGTCCGGCAGTCCTTCCAGCGACAGCCAGAACGGCAGCAGGACCAGCCCTCCCGCCGTGAGTTGCCATCCGGTGAACGTGAGCAGGCCGACGCCTTCCGGCCTGCCCCACCTCTTGGTCAACGTGATGCCCAGGGCCATGCACAGCGCACCGCCGGCGGCCGCGAGGACACCGGGGGCGTCGAGCGGCACCGCGCCCCTGAAGACGAGCAACGCCACTCCCCCGGCGCCCATGGCGCAGGCCAGGGCGTGGAGGGCTCTGATCCTGTCGCCGAGGAAGAGAGCGGCGAGGACCACGACGATCATGGGCTGGGCCGACATGATCACGGCGGCGATGCCGCCCGGCAGTCGGTAGGCGGCGAGGAAGAGCAGGAAGTTGAAGGCGCCGATGTTCAGAACGCCCAGGACCGGCGCACGCCACCACCAGACACCGGCGGGGAGTCTCCGGCCGAGGGCCAGCAGCACCAGCCCGCCGGGCAGGGCCCGCACGGTGGTCGCCAGGAGCGGCCGGTCGGGTGGCAACAGCTCGGTGGCGACCAGGTAGGTACTGCCCCAGACCGCCGGAGCGAGACCGGTCAGGGCGGCCGTACGGATGTTCTGTCTGCGCGTCATCTCGCCTCGGAGTCAGGGGGATCACGGTGGCTCCGCTTTCGGGCGCGCCGGAGAAGCCCCGGTCGCGTGGCCGACCGAAGAGGTCGGGCCCGAGGGGGCTCCTGCCGTGTGCGGTCGTCATCAGTCTCGGGCCGGGGCCATCCATGAGTCCAACACATGCTTGTCACCTGATGAATCTCGATTCACGATGGATCCATGGAGCTCCAGCAGATGCGGTACGTGATCGCCGTGGCCGAGACGAACAACTTCACGAGGGCCGCCCAGCGCTGCCTGGTGGTCCAGTCCGCGCTCAGCCACCAGATCGCGCGCCTGGAGAAGGAGTTGGGCGCCAGGCTCTTCGAACGCACCAGCCGCCGGGTCCGGTTGACCCCGGCGGGCGCGGCGTTCCTGCCCGCGGCGCGCCAGTGCCTGGACGCGGCGGAGCGCGCTGCGGCAGAAGTGGCGGCGGCCGTCGGGGAGGTGCGCGGGCGCCTGACGGTGGGCCTGATTCCCACCGTCGCCGCCGTGGACCTCCCCTCCGTCCTCAAGGACTTCCACCGGCGCCACCCCAAGGCCCGGGTCAGCCTCAGCGTGGGGGCCAGCGAGGATCTCGTCGACCAGGTCAGGGAGGGCGAGATCGAGGTGGCCTTCCTCGGCATCCCGGTCACGGCCCGGCCCCGGGGTGTCCACGCGCGGGAGCTGGCCAGGGAGCGGCTGATCGCCGTGGTCTCCCCGGCCCACCCGCTCGCCGGCGCGTCCTCGGTCGACCTTCACCGGCTGTCCTCGGAGGGGTTCGTGGACCTCCCGGCGAAGACCGCCGGCCGAGCGCAGTCCGATCTCGCCTTCGCCGCCGCCGGCCTCACCCGCGAGGTCGCCTTCGAGGTGACGAACGCCGACTACCTGGCCCGGTTGGTCGCCGCCGGCCTGGGCGTGGCCCTGCTCCCGCCCGCGTACGTCGCCGGCCTCACCGGAGTCACCACGATCGAGGTCACGGACGCGCCGGCCCGCGTCGAGTACGTGATCTGGGGCCGGGAGAGCCGAACCCCGGCGGCGGCGGCCTTCCTTGAACTCCTGGGCATCGAGACGGAGTGAGCGCGGGCACTCCGGCGGCCCGGGCCGCCGCGGCCGCTGGTTGTGCGTTGTGGCACGGCCGCTGTGAACCGCTTCACCGACCTGGCGCTCCGGGCCGGACGTACGCGATCATGACCGGATGGAAGCTCGTTTCCTCGGCATCGCCGAGCTGGCCGGAACTCCGCCCGTGGCGGTCGTGGTCGACGTCATGCGGGCGTTCACGGTGGCCGCCTGGGCGTTCGGCCGAGGCGCCGAGAAGATCGTCCTGGCCGAGTCGCCGGCCGATGCCCTGGCGCTCAAGGCACGCCATCCCGATTGGGTGGCCCTCAAGGACGGTCCGCCCGCACCCGGCTTCGACACCGTCAACTCACCCGGTCTGCTGCGATCCCTCGACCTCGGCGGACGGACCGTCGTCCAGAAGACCACGGCGGGGACCGTCGGCGCCCTCGCGGTCAAGGAAGCGTCGCTGGTGCTGTGCGCCGGCTTCGTGGTGGCGGGCGCGACGGCTCGGCTCCTGCGCCAACACGGCTGCGAAGCGGTCACGTTCGTGGTGACCGGCGAGGAGGGGCGCGCCGAGGAGGATCTGGCGTGCGCTCAGTACATCGCCCGGAGCACCAGCGGGGGCGGGACGGACGCGACTCCGTTCCTGCGCCGTGCCGCCGGGTCGCGCGCCGCCGCCGAACTGACGGGGGGCGTACGGCAGGGAGCCCATCCGGACGACGTCGCGCTCTGCCTCGAACTCGACCGGTTCCCCTTCGCCATGGTCGCGTCGCTGGAGGACTCGTTGATGGTCCTCCGCCCGTGCGCCGCGCCCGCGCCGGGCGACGAGGCTTCGCCATGATCAGGACCAGTCGGCGTGAACAACGCTCGTGATCAATACCGTTGGGCCGCGTCCTCCGGCGCGATCTCGGCGATCAAGCCCTCGACGAGGGTCCTGATCTCGTCGCGGACCGGGCGGACGGCGGCCACACCGCGACCGGCCGGGTCCTCCAGCTTCCAGTCGAGGTAGCGCTTGCCGGGGAAGACCGGGCAGGTGTCGCCGCAGCCCATCGTGACGCAGACGTCGGACTCGCGGACCGCGTCGACGGTGAGCACCTTCGGCGTCTCGGCCGAGATGTCGATCCCCACCTCGGCCATCGCCTCGACGGCGGCGGGGTTGACGGCGCCCTCGGGGTTCGAGCCCGCGGAGCGGACCTCGACGCGGTCCCCGGCCAGGTGGGTCAGCCAGGCGGCGGCCATCTGCGAGCGGCCGGCGTTGTGGACGCAGACGAACAGGACGGACGGCTTGCCGGAGGACTCGGCCATGGTGATCGTTCTCTCCCGTCGCACGGCGGAACCGGGCCGCCGATGACTTCAGCACCCGCTGGTATCAGTGAGTAGTGATGTGAGAGTATCAGCGCATGCTGACGTCAGTCGATCCTGATGTGATCCGGGCGCTGAGCGATCCGCTCCGCCTGCGGATCGTGACCCTGCTCGCCCGCGAGACGCTCTGTACGACACACCTGGTGGAGGAGACCGGAGCCAAGCAGACCAACCTGTCCAACCACCTCAAGGTGCTGCGCGAGGCCGGGCTGGTGGAGACCGAACCGTGCGGCCGCTTCACCTACTACCGGCTCAGGCCCGAGGTCCTGGCCGGACTGTCGGAGCAGTTCGCCGCGCTGGCCGAGTCCGCCCGTACCACCGGGGGGAACAAGAGGGCCTGCCCATGACCTCCGCCGAGCCCGCCACCACCGCGGCCCGGGGCGCCGGCCCGGACGGGGACGACTCGATCGTCAGGAAGCTCTCCACCCTCGACCGCTACCTCGCGGTGTGGATCCTGCTCGCCATGGCCGTCGGGCTGGGCCTGGGCCGCGCCGTTCCCGGGATGAACGACGCCCTCGCGAAGATCGAGATCGGCGGGATCTCGCTGCCGATCGCGCTCGGCCTGCTGGTGATGATGTACCCGGTGCTGGCCAAGGTCCGCTACGACCGGCTCGACCGCGTGACCGGCGACCGCAGACTGCTGGTCTCCTCCCTGGTCGTCAACTGGGTCGTCGGCCCCGCGGTCATGTTCGCCCTGGCGTGGATCTTCCTGCCGGACCTGCCCGAATACCGCACCGGACTGATCATCGTGGGCCTCGCCCGCTGTATCGCCATGGTCATCATCTGGAACGACCTCGCCTGCGGCGACCGGGAGGCCGCGGCCGTCCTCGTCGCCCTGAACTCGGTGTTCCAGGTGTTCGCGTTCGGCCTGCTGGGCTGGTTCTACCTCGACCTGCTGCCGCGCTGGATGAACCTCGGAGACGGCCAGGGCCTCGACGTCTCCGTGTGGCACATCGCCCTGAACGTCGTCATCTTCCTCGGCGTCCCGCTGCTGGCCGGATTCCTCACCCGCCGCCTCGGAGAGAAGAGGATGGGGCGCGAGCGCTACGAGCAGCGGTTCCTGCCGAGGATCGGGCCCTGGGCGCTGTACGGACTGCTGTTCACGATCGTCGTCCTCTTCGCCCTCCAGGGAAGGACGATCACCTCGCAGCCGCTCGACGTCGCACGGATCGCCCTGCCGCTGCTGGTCTACTTCGCGATCATGTTCTTCGGGACCTTCCTCCTCGGGAAGAGCCTCGGCCTGGCGTACGACCGCACCACCACGCTCGCGTTCACCGCGGCGGGCAACAACTTCGAACTCGCCATCGCGGTGGCCATCGCCACCTTCGGCGTCACCTCCGGACAGGCCCTGTCCGGCGTCGTCGGCCCGCTCATCGAAGTGCCCGTGCTGATCGGGCTGGTGTACGTCGCACTCGCCTGGCGGCGCACATTCGCCGCGAATGCGGTGACGACGACACCGTGACGCGGCACGGGCGCCCCGCGACGCCGCACCCGGGACGGCACTGCCGACCGGCCCTCACATGATGGCGGGGCTGCGGCGCTCGACGAGAACGACGTCGCGCCAGACGCCGCGGTGGCGCCCGATCCGCTCGCGGATGCCGATGACCCGGAACCCCGCCCGCTCGTGAACGGCGAGACTGGCGGGGTTCTCCGGGAAGATCCCGGCCTGAATGGTCCAGATCCCGGCCTGCTCGGTGGAGTCGACCAAGGCCTTGAGCAGGACGGAAGCGATCCCGCGGCCTCGCGCGGCGGGGTCGACGTAGACGGAGTGCTCGACGACGCCCGCGTACGCGCAGCGGTCCGAAACCCGGCCGGCCGCCACCCAGCCCAGGACCTCACCGAGCCCGCCGAGGGCGACGAAGCGGTGGCCCGGCAGCTTCGCGGCGTCAAAGCCCGGCCAGTCGGGCGGGCCGGTCTCGAAGGTGGCGTTGCCCTCGTCGATGCCCGCCCGGTAGATCGCCAGCACCTGCTCGGCGTGGTCCGCGGTCAGCGGCGCGATCACGACATCCGGCGCCCCGCTCACCGCGCGCTCCGTCCCGTCACCCTCACGGTCGGGCGGCGGGCTGCACCAGCAGCCTGCCCATCCCGGCCAGCACCGACGGTTCGACCCGGTAGTAGACCCAGGTGCCGCGCCGCTCGGACGTCAGCAGCCCGGCCTCCTTCAACTTCTTCAGGTGGTGGGAGACGGTGGGCTGGGAGACCCCGACGTCGGAGATGTCGCACACGCATGCCTCGCCGCCCTCGTGCGAGGCCACGGCGGAGAACAGCCGCAGCCGCACCGGGTCACCGAGCGCCTTGAACATCCGCGCGGCCGTCCGCGCCTCGTCGGCGGTCATCGGGCGCTCGGTCAGGGGCGGACAGCACGGCACCACACCCCGGCCGCCGTCGGGCTCGACCAGCGGCAGCACCTTCGCATTCGACATACGTCTATGTTGACACACGTCAAACCAGAGCGGCAGAGGTTCACCCGCGCGCGAGGCGGACGAGAGTGGGCCCAGGGGGCCGACGAACCGAGTGATCCCCGCCCCGCCGCCCCCACGGAGGAACCGGAGCACCGCACGGGCGAGTCCGCGATTTCGACATCTGTCTATGTTGACGCCCATCAATACAAGTGCCATCCTGGGCCGCAGAAGGCATCGACAGATGTCGAAACACGCGAGGAGTCGCCGCCGTGAACGCGCCCGCCACCACCGAACTGCCCGTCGTCGTGATCGGAGCCGGACCCACCGGCCTGGCCGCCGCGGTCCACCTGATCGACCGGGGCATCGAACCCCTGGTCCTGGAAGCAGGCGCCACCGCGGGCGCCGCGGTGCGCGACTGGGCACATGTACGCCTCTTCTCCACCTGGGGCGAGGTCGTCGACCCGGCCGCCGAGAAGTTGCTGGCCCTCACCGGCTGGACACGGCCCGCCCCGGACACGTATCCGTCCGGCGGGGACTGGGCCGAGCAGTATCTGCGGCCGCTCGCCGACGCCCTGGGCGACCGGATCCGCCTCGGCGCCCGGGTCACCGGCGTCTCCCGCGCCGGCCGCGACCGGATCGTGGACGCCGACCGCGACCAGCAGCCGTTCGCCGTGCACATCGCCCTCGCCGACGGGCGCGAGGAGCGACTCTTCGCCCGCGCCGTCATCGACGCCTCCGGCACCTGGTCCACACCGTCCCCCGCGGGCGCCGACGGCCTGCCGGCCCTCGGCGAGCAGGCCGCAGCCGACCGCATCGCCTACCGGGTCCCCGACCTCCAGGACCCGGCCGTCCGCGCCCGTTACGCGGGGCGTCGCACCGCCGTCATCGGCTCCGGGGCCTCCGCCTTCACCGCCCTCGCCTCCCTCGCCGGCCTCGCGAAGTCCGACGACGGCACGGGCACCACGGGCGTGTGGGTCCTGCGCCGGGGCCTCTCCGGCTCCACCTTCGGCGGGGGCGCGGCCGACCAGCTGCCCGCCCGCGGGGCACTCGGACTGGCCGCGAAGGCCGCTGTGGACGAGGGGTACGTGGACGCGGTCACCGGCTTCCGGACCGAAGCGATCGAACGCGACGCCCAAGGCCGCCTCGTGCTCGCGGGCGAGGACGGACGCCGCCTGGACGCGGTCGACGAGGTGATCGTGCTGACCGGCCTCCGCCCCGACCTCGACTTCCTGGACGAGCTCCGCCTCGGCCTGGACGATCGGCTGCGGGCCCCCATCGGACTGGCGCCACTGATCGACCCCAACCAGCACTCCTGCGGCACCGTCTACCCGCACGGGCACCGCGAGCTGTCCCACCCGGAACCGGGGATCTACCTGGCCGGCATGAAGTCCTACGGCCGCGCCCCGACCTTCCTCGCCATGACCGGCTACGAGCAGGTCCGCTCCGTGGCCGCCGCCCTCGCCGGCGACCTGGAAGCGGCCGACCGCGTCGAACTCACCCTCCCCGAAACGGGTGTCTGCGGCGGGGCAGGCCTCTTCGACGACCCGGCCCCCACCCAGGCCGGCACCGGAGGCTGCTGCGCGACACCCGAACCCACGGTGGTCCGGCTCGGTGCCGGAACACCGGCCGACGATGAGACGGCGGGCGGCTGCTGCTCCTCCTGACCGCCCTGGCTCTTCCTGACCGCCCTGACGCGGGGCGGCTTCAGCGGAGCCAACGGCCGCCCGCCGCCTTTCGGACACCGAAGACGGCGGCGCCGAGGACGACGACCGCGGCACCGGAGATCACGGCGCCCGGGGGCAGCGCGAAGGCGAGGACCGCGCAGCCGGTCAGGCCGACGGCGGGGACGAGGCGGTTCGGCCGCCCCTCTTCGGGGGCGAGCGTCCAGGCAGAGGCGTTGGCGATGGCGTAGTAGGCCAGCACGCCGAAGGAGGAGAACCCGATCGCCCCGCGTACGTCGGTGGTCGCGGCGAGCACGGCGACGACAGCGCCGACGGCGAGTTCGGCGCGGTGCGGGACGCCGAAGCGGGGGTGGACGGCGGCCAGGGCGTGCGGCAGGTGCCGGTCGCGGGCCATGGCCAGGGTGGTGCGCGAGACGCCGAGGATCAGTGCGAGCAGGGCGCCGAGGGCCGCGACGGCGCCCCCCACCCGGACGACGGGCGCGAGCCGGCCGGCCCCCGCGGCGCGTACGGCGTCTGCCAACGGGGCGGTCGTGTCCGCCAGTCCACCCGGGCCCAGTACCGCCAGTGCGGCGCCGGCGACGAGGGCGTAGACGGCGAGCGTGATGCCGAGCGCGATCGGGATGGCGCGCGGAAGGGTGCGGGCGGGATCCCGCACCTCCTCGCCGAGGGTGGCGATGCGGGCGTACCCGGCGAAGGCGAAGAACAGCAGCCCCGCGGACCGGATCACCCCGCCGACACCGGCGTCCGAGCCGATACGCACCCGTGAGGCGTCCGCGCCGGACGAGGTCAGGGCGGCGAGGACCACGGCGGCGAGCACCGTCAGGACCACCGCGACGACGACCCGGGTGAGCCGCGCGGACTTCTGCACACCGGCGTAGTTCACCGCGGTCAGCGCCGCCACGGCGGCCACCGCCACCGCGCGCTCCTGACCGGGCCACAGGTACGCGCCGACCGTGAGGGCCATGGCCGCGCAGGAGGCGGTCTTGCCCACGACGAACGCCCAGCCGGCCAAGTAGCCCCAGAACGCGCCCAGTCGTTCGCGGCCGTAGACGTAGGCGCCGCCGGACCGGGGATAGCGGGCGGCCAGCCTCGCCGAGAACGTCGCGTTGCAGTAGGCCACCACCGCGGCGACGGCCAGGGCGAGCAGCAGCCCCGAACCCGCGGCCTCGGCGGCCGGGCCCAGCGCCACGAAGATCCCGGCACCGATCATCGATCCCAGGCCGATCACCACCGCGTCGAACACGCCCAGCCGACGCCGCATCCCGCCCGCGCTCCCCGCGACATCCACCGTGCTCACGCGCGCTTCCCCTCGCCCCGCCCCACCGACAACTCAGCGCGCACCGTACCCGAACGGCGTGTCACGCCGGTGTCGCGGCGGGTGCGGTCACAGCAGCGGGCATCGCGGGAGCACCCGGGCGGACGGCGACCCCGCACCGAGGTTCGGCCTCCCGAGTATTTGGTGATGACTATCATTTCCATGTACCGTCTCGACACCAACGACGAAGGTGGTAACCCATGGCAGTCCCGAAGCGGAAGATGTCCCGCAGCAACACCCGTCACCGACGCGCCCAGTGGAAGGCCGTGACGCCTCAACTGGTGCCCGTCACGATCGACGGTTCCGTCCACCGGGTGCCGCAACGGCTGGTGAAGGCCTACGAGCGCGGCCTCCTGCACCCCGAGGGCTGAGACCCCCTGGAGCACAGGCCCGTGGGTGCTGACAGCGGCCCACTGTGTGAAGGGCGACGGCCTCGCACTGGACGGCGTCGTGCGCGTGGGCAGCGACCACCGCAAGTCCGGCCGCCGGCGGGCGAGGAGACGGATCTCGCCGACGCCGGCGCGAACGACGCCACCGGGGTGATCGCCGGTGCGGCCACCGCCCTGCTCGTCACCGGTGCCGCCACCGCCGTCGCGGTACGACGCCGCCTGAGGGGCTCAGGAGGTGGGCGACGGCAGGTCGCGGGAAGAGGTGTTCTGCCGACCGCGGAGCACGCGAGCCAGTAGCGTGATGGAGGGGAGTCCGTGCGACAGGGGGTGGTGACGTGCAGGCGCCCGCGACCGTCCTGCAACTCGCCCTGCTCGTCCTTCTGGTGCTGCCCGGGGTCACCTACCAGTTCGTCCGGGAACGCCGCCGCGGGCCGGTGCCCGGTGAGCGGGACCTGGGTGAGCGGGTGCTGCGGGCGATCGTCGCCTCGATCGCGCTGGACGCCCTGTACGCCGTGGTGGCGGGGCCGGCCCTGGTAGGGCTGGCGCGGGGCACCGGCGGCGGCTGGGGCGGATTCGTGGAGCGGCCGCGGCTGGTCGGTTCCGTCGCCGTGGTGCTCTTCCTCGTCGTGCCGGCCGTGGCGGCGGTCGCTGTGTCCCTGGTGGACCGGCAGCGGCGCAAGGCCCGGTTCCTGCGCACGCCCACGGCCTGGGACCACGCGTTCCGCGACCGCGAGCCGTGCTTCGTACGCGTGCGGCTCAAGGACGGCAACTGGGCGGGCGGCTGGTACGGCGACCGGTCGTACGCCTCGTCGTACCCCCACCCGGCCGAGCTCTACCTCGAATCGGCGCGGGTGATGGGCGGCGACGGGTCGTTCGGCGCGCGGGTGCGCGGGACGGCGGGCCTGCGACTGCGGGCGGAAGACTTCGACGTGCTGGAGTTCGTCGAAACCGGAGAACCGGCGGCCGTGCCGGAGGAGGAGCCGTGATGGCGCACGAACCCGAGCTCTCGCCCGAAGAGGCGGCGCTGCTGGAAGAGGCCGCGGATCGCGGCTACACCCCGAAACGCAAGCTCCCCGAGCCGGACGAGGCGCCCGGCGGACCGGCCGGCCCCTCGAACGGCACCGAGGGCTGACCCGTGGGCGGCGAACCCGCGGACGGCCACGCCGAGCGGTTCTGGGAGGCGTTCCGCGTGGCCCGGCACAGCGCGGACCCCGCGTCGGTCGAGAAGGCGATCGACCTCGGCCGTGCCTTGTCCGCCCGCGAGGACGTGGCCGGGCGCCGCACGGTGCTGTCCAATCTCGGGGGCCTGCTGCAGACCCGCTACCACCAGACCGGCGACTTCACGTTCCTGCGGGAAGCCGTCCGGAACGTCACCGAGGCCTACCTCCTGGCGTACGAGGACCCGGAGGACTCGGCGGGCTACGCCAACAACATCGGCATGCTGCTGCACACCGCGTTCACACGGAACCAGGACCGTGGAACGCTGGCCGAAGCGCTGGACTGGAGCCGGACGGCCGTCGACGAGGAATCGTCCACGAAGAGGGCGTTCTATCTGGGCAATCTCGTCGTCGCGCTCCGCACCGCGTACACCGTGACGGAGGACCGCGCGTCCCTGGCGGAAGCAGTCGAGCACGCCCGGGCAGCCGTCGCCTGCTCCCCCGATGACGTGTTCACCGCCAGGAGCCTGCACTTCCTCGCCGTCGTCCTGCGCGACTGGTCCGTGGACACAGGGGAGACCGGTGTCCTGGAGGAAGCCGTCGACGCCGCGCGGCGAGCGGTCGAGCTCACACCCGCCGGGTCGTCCGACGTGCTCGACCGGTTGAAGAACCTCGCGTACCTGCTCGACGACCGCTACCGGGCGCGCGGGGCGCGGGGTGATCTGGCCGAACTGCTCCGCGTCCGGCAAACCCTGGTGGCCCACACCCCGGTCACCGACCCGCGGCACTCGCAGAACCTCGTCGAGCTGACGACCACGGAACGGGACTGGGCCGCCCTCACCGGCGAGCGGAGGGAATCGGCCGGTGGCTGGGAACGCGCCGACACCGAAGCCGAGGCGTGCGGCCGGTACGCCGCCGAGTTCAAGCAGTCCCGGGACACTGCCCGCCTCGACCGTGCGATCGGACTCGGACGCTCGGTCGCGGCGGCGACCCCCGCCGGGCACCCTCGCCGTGGCGTGCGGCTGGACCACTTCGCCACGGCGCTGGCCACCCGCGGAGAGGAGTTCGGGGACCACGCCGCGCTCGCGGAGGCCGTCACCGTCGAGCGGGAGGCGGTCGCATGTACGTCGGCGGGCGATCCTCTGCGGGTCCAGTTCATGGGCAACCTCGCCGTCAACCTCAACGCGTTGCTCCACGCGACCGGTGACCTGGCCCATGTCATGGACGCGATCGACGTCGCGCGCCGTGCCGCCGAGGCCGCGGCCGGTCGGGGCGACCATCCGCGTGCGCTCGGGATCCTCGCCGTCATGCTGCACAACCGGTTCCGGGTCACCGGCGAGCTGCGGATGTTGTCGGAGGCGGTCGACCGGGCGCGGGAGTCCGTCCGCCTCGGCGCGGTCCTGGTCGCCGACCAGGCCCAGCGGCTCTCCAACCTCGGCGCCATGCTGTCCGACTGGTTCACCAGGACGGGCGAGGCGGGGGTGCTCGACGAGGCGATCTCCGCGCACCGCGCGGCCGCGGACGTGACGGCGGACGACGACCCGGGCAGAGCGGTGCGGCTGGCCAATCTCGGCGGTGTGCTGGGGATGGCGTACGAGAGGTTCGGCGACCGGATGGCCTTGCGGGACGCGATCGCCGCGCGTCGCGCGTCCGTGGCCGCGACTCCGCCGGAGAGCCCTCACTGGCCCGGGTACACCGCGGGCCTGGCCGCCGCGCTCGGCGACTGGTGCACCGACCCGGCCGCACCCGCCGCCGCGCCACGGGAGCCGCCGGATCCCCAGGTCCTCGCCGAGGCGGTCGGCCTGGCCAGGAGTGCGGCGGCCGGGCCCGAACAGGACGCCTACTCCCGGGCGCGTCTGCTGACCAGCGTCGCTGACGTTCTGGCGCTCGGCTTCCGGCACCTCGGCGACGACGACGCGTTGACCGAGGCACTCGACCGCTACCGGGAAGCCGCGGCGTCTGCCGGATCGCCGGTGGAGAGGCGGGCGGAAGCAGCGGACCGGTGGGGTGATCTGGCCGCCGAGGCCGGGCAGTTCGACGTGGCCGCCGAGGGGTACGCCGCCGCGGTCCGGCTGCTGCCCCGGCTCGCCGGGCGCCGTCTGGGCCGCGAGGACGCCCAGTACTGGCTGGGCCGGTTCGCCGGGGTCGCCGCCGACGCGGCCGCCTGTGCGCTGGCCGCCGGCGACGAGGTGAGCGCGGTGACCCTGCTGGAATCCGGTCGCTGCGTGCTCGCCGCCCAGGCGCTCGACAGCCGCGGCGACCTCTCCGACCTGCGCGAGCGGGCACCCGAACTGGCCGAGCGCTTCCGGGCGCTCACCGCGGAGTTCGAAACCGACACCACGAGCGACCGCGTGGCCCTCGCCGACGAACTCGACGCGGTGACCGACCGGATCCGCGGGCTGCCCGGGATGGAACGGTTCCTGCGGCCCCCGCTGCTCACCGACCTCACCGCGCAGGCGCACGAGGGCCCGATCGTGTACGTCAACGTCAGCCGCCATCGATGTGACGCGCTGATCATCACTCCGGACGGGGTCCGGTCACGCGCGCTGGGCGGGCTGAGCGAAGAGGCCGTGAGCCACCGAGTGCGCGCTCTGCACGCCGCGTTCACCGAGGGCCGGCCGGCCGTCGAGCGGACGATCCACGACACGCTCGCATGGCTGTGGGACACCGTCGCGGGCCCGGTACTCGGCGAACTGCGGCTGACAGCGGAACCGGCGGCGGACGGTCCGTGGCCGAGGATCTGGTGGGCCCCGGTCGGGGCGCTCAGCCTGCTCCCCCTGCACGCGGCGGGCCACCATCGCGACGGCGGCCCGGCGCTCCTCGACCGCGTCGTCTCCTCGACGACGCCGACGGTCCGCGCTCTGGAGCATGCCCGCGCGGGCCGCCGCGACAACCGGACCGGGCCCCGGCTGCTGGTGGTCGCGATGCCGCACACTCCGGACGCCCCTGACCTGCCCGGAGCACAGACGGAAGCCGACCACCTGGCCGCTCTCGTACCCGGCGCCACGGTCCTGGTCGGTGCGGACGCGACGCGTGACGCCGTTCTCGACGCCTTGCCGTCCAGCGGCTGGGCGCACTTCGCCTGCCACGGGTACAGCGACCCGGACAACCCTTCGGACAGCCACCTCGCGCTGCACGACCATGACCGCGCGCCGTTCCGGGTGCTGGACCTTTCCCGGCTACGCCTGCGGAACGCGGAGTTCGCGTTCCTGTCCGCCTGCGACACCGCCCGCACCACCGCGCGCCTGTCCGACGAGGCGATCCACCCGTTGGCGGCTTTTCAGATAGCCGGGTTCTCCCAGGTGGTAGGCACGCTCTGGCGCGTGGACGACGCCGTGGCACCGGCTTTCAGCCGGCGGATCTACGGCGAGTTGATCACGGACCGATCCGGCGCTCTGTGCGCGTCGGCGGCGGTCCATCGCACGGTCAGACAGCTCAGGACGGAGTATCCGAACCTGCCGTCGGTGTGGGCCGCACACGTCCACGCGGGCGCCTGACCACGGACA
This sequence comes from Streptomyces sp. McG3, assembly GCF_018619185.1. Taxonomy (GTDB): domain Bacteria; phylum Actinomycetota; class Actinomycetes; order Streptomycetales; family Streptomycetaceae; genus Streptomyces. The sequence goes on from NZ_JAAXYC010000034.1 coordinate 16,689, forward strand.
GTGGGTCCCAGGGGAATGGGAGCGCCGCCCGGCTGTCCCCTGCCTCTAGCTCAGCGCGGTGCCACCGGAGACGTTCAGCGGCGGGACGTCCGCAGCACGGGTGCGCATCGTCAACGCCATGTACAGGGCCACGAACCACAGCAGCCCCGTGGGGACGCTGATCAGGCTCACCACGATGACCAGCCACAGCCGCTCCACCTTCCTGCGGTAGGCGATGATCGACGGCACGAGAAGGACAAGAAGGCCCAGGGGCACGGCGATCAGTAGCTCAAAGGGACTTATGTTCGAAAGCATCAGGCCAGCTTATCCGTGAGCGGACCCCTCCGCGTGGTGCCAAGGGGTCGGCCTCCTCGCATTCCGGCGTCCTTCCCGCGGGCGAGGCGTTCCTACCGGCGTGAACCGAACGGACTTGTGGCATCCGCCCCGGCGGGTTCCTCGATTCGTGCACAATGCGGGGCATGCCGGAATACCTTGAACTCGACCTCGGCGGAGCCGCGTTACGCGTGGAGCTGGCTGCCGTGGGGGAACCAGCACCGCTCCCCGCCGCTGCGGCCGCCCCGGACGACGCCGACCTTCCCGACGGCTTCGGGACCGCCACACCTGTGGCCAGGGGGCGACGCGCCGCCGAGGTGGCGCAGGACGTGCTGAAGTCCGCGCTCAGCCCTCTCGGTCCGCTCCTCGAGGAAGTCCACGCGTCGGTCACCGGCACCGCGCACCCGCCCCAGGAGCTGACGGTCGAGTTCGGTGTCCAGATCGGCCAGGACCTCAAGCTCGGGATCGTGGGTGTGAACGGCCAGGCGACGATGACGGTGAGTGCCACCTGGCAGAACAAGGGATCCGGCGAGGCCTAGGATGGGCTGGTTCATCCGCGGTTCAGCACCCGGCTCCCACACCGCGCTGCTGCGTACGAGTGACTCCAGAGCCGCGGGCGGTGCGGTCCTCCTCTCCGCCCGCCGCATCCTCACCTGTGCCCACGTCGTCAACGACGCTCTGGGCCGCGCACTACTGAGCACCGAACACCCCGAGCATGACGGGGCGTTCGCCGTCTCCTTCCGCGGCGCCGACGCGGCCGCCGGTGTGGGAACCGGCCGCGTCTCGTTGTGGCTGCCGCCCCAGCGGCGGGCCGGCAGCCCCGTGTGGGGCGGTGACCTGGCGGTGCTGGACCTCGACGAACCCGCCCCCGACTGGACCAGGCCCGTCGTCTGGCAGGACATGCTGGAGGGCATGGAGCTGCGGGCCTGGCACGGTGGCGGCGCCGCGATCACCTACGCGAACACCGTCGCCGGCCTCCAGCACGATGGCTGCTGCTATTTGGACGGATCCCTGACCGGGGCGGCGATCGGCCCCGGCTACAGCGGTGGTCCCCTGTGGGTCAGGTCCGACGCCACTGTCGCCGGACTCGCCGTCGCGCAGGTGATGACGGACGGTCCGGCCCTCAAGGCCCAGGACACCGTGCGCCGGGGCTGGGCCGTGCCCTGGCAGACCATACGCGAGGAGATGACACGGGCGGGGGCGGGCGACGTCGTCGCGGAGTGCCAGGTGGTGCGGCAGGACCGCACCAACGGCCCCGGCGAGACCTCCGTACAGGCGATGGTGCCTCTGTTGCGCACCCTGCTGGACGACCCGGTTAGGCGGACCGACCACTGCCGCGAACTGTCGTTCGCCCTGGGGTGTGATGTGCCGACGGGCGGGACACCCGCGCCCACCCTCGACGAACTGGCGGCGGTCCTGCTCAGGGAGGACCGGGCGCTCGCCACACTGTCCGAGTCGCTGGCGCCGGCCGTAGAGCACGCCCCTCCCCGGCGCCGCGCGCTGAGCGCCCTGCTGGCACTGGGCCGCGTCGAGGACCACGTCCGGCTGCTCTCTTTCGCCGAACACCGCCAACTCGTCGCGTTCCTCCGGGCGAGCGTCCACGCCGACCCCGGTCTGATCGCGCGCGCCGCCCGTGAGGCACTCCGGTTCATGAACCTGCCGATCGTGCTCTCGCAGGCATCCCGTCCGACGTTGGTGGACGTCGACGCGATCATCCTCGACCTGGAGGACTACCCCGACGGCGGTCTCGCAGCCGCTCAGTCGGTCCCGGTTCCCGCGCTGCTCAGGCTGACCGAGTTCACCGCCGCGGCCACCAGCGACACCACGCATCGCAACAGTTTGCGCGGATGGTGCGACCGCGTCGCCGACCGACTGGGAATCAGCCCCTCGGCGCTGGCGGAGCGACGGGCGGACGCCGAGGCGTGGGCCGCCCACCGGCCGTCCCCCGTGACCCGCGTCGGCACCCGCCTCACCGCGGCGGACGGCGAGCCGGCCGGCCCCTTCCGCTGCGAGATCTGGCTCTGGCACAGGGACGGGACGCGCGTGGGCGTCGCCACCCCGAAGGGCTTCCTGGCACCCGAGGAGATCGGCAGGCTGCTGCGCCGGACGGCGGAAGGCAGCCGCGTGGCGGGCGAGCCCGCCCCCTCCCAGGTGGACGTGGTCGTCGGCCCCGCCCATCTCGAGATCGACGTCGACGGCTGGGAAACGGGCAGTGAGCTGGCGGACGGCCTCCCCGACCTCGCGGGGCTCCGGGACGTCCTCCCCGATGTCAGCGGCCTCAGCATGGCCTTGGGCAGCCGCTACCAAGTTGCTCTCCGGTGCCCCGAGTTCATCATCAGAACCGACGGCGAGGTCCAGCGCCGCTGGGCCGCCGACGAACCCCACACGCTGGTGGTCGGCGATCCCTCCGTCGATATTCAGCATCTCTACGAACTGCTGAGCACCACACACCGCGACACCCTCCGGGTCGTCCTGCACGGCCCACCGCAGCAGCGAGACCGTCTTCTGCCGGTGTGCCTGGCGATGGGCGTACCCGTCGTCCTGTGGGACCGGGCAGCCGCGTCGCACGACGACGCCCCCCGGCTCGATCACCTCGATCCGACGGGCCCGCTGGACAAGCTCCCTCAGCGGCTGCAGAACCTCCGCTCCACCCTCTACGGAGCCGAGGCGGGTCTCTCGGGCGCGAGACCGGCCCTCGTATGGCACGACACCGAGCTGTCGCTGCCCGAACCCCTGCGATTCGCGGATCCCGCATGACGTGCCGGCACCGCGTCCCCATCCCCTCGTCCCTTCCCGACATCCCCTCGTCCCTCCCCGACAAGAAGGCAGACACACGATGACGGCCCAGGCACCTCAAGGGCACCATGGCGCGGCCGCCAGCCGGCAGGACGCCGACTGGCGGCTGTTCAAGGGCGACGGCCGGGCACGCCCTGTCTCCTTCCCCGAGGCACCGCCGTGGAGGCGTTTCGGGGACAAGGAAGCACGCTCCCGGCGCACCCGGCCGTACCTGATCGGCCCGCAGGAGGCCGATGTCGTCAACGCCGCGCTCCTCCTGCGCAGGCCACTGCTGGTCACCGGGCACCCGGGGACGGGCAAGTCATCCCTCGCGCATGCCCTCGCCCACGAACTGTCCCTGGGCCGCGTCCTGCACTGGCCGGTCAACAGCCGCACCACCCTCCAGGACGCGCTCTACCGTTACGACGCGATCGGCCGCCTCCGCGAAACCAACAGGCGCCGGAACACACCGGGCGAAGACGACACACCGCAGGAAGAGCCCGGCATCGGATCCTACGTACGTCTCGGCCCTCTCGGGACCGCGCTCGTGCCGTCGGCATCCCCACGGGTGCTCCTCGTGGACGAGCTGGACAAGGGCGACGTCGACCTGCCGAACGACCTGCTCAACGTCTTCGAGGAGGGCGAGTTCGAGATCCCGGAGCTGGCACGGCTCACGGAGGAGCAGTCCGCCGTGAGCGTCATGACCGCCGACTCCGACGCCTGGACGGACGTCGTCCGCGGACGTATCCGCTGCACCGAGTTCCCCGTCGTCATCATCACGAGCAACGGCGAACGCGACTTCCCGCCTGCCTTCCTGCGCCGATGCGTCCGTCTGGACCTTCCGGAACCGGACGAGGAGCGGCTGCGCGCCATCATCTCCGCCCACCTGGACCCGGACGGCCAGGAAGGAGGCACGGACGGGTTCGACGACTTGATGCGCGCGTTCCTCGCCCGCAGGGCCCGCGGTGAACTGGCCACGGACCAACTGCTCAACGCCGTCTTCCTGCGCCGCGGAGGCGTCGAACTGGACGCCGAGGGGCTACTGGACGCCGTACTGCACCGCCTCGGCAGAACCTTGTGACCGCTGGGCCCGAGCTCGGGCGGATCCGCAGGGCCCTGGCGGCGGACGGCGAGCCGCTCGACGCCGAGGAGCTCCTCGATGTCCTCTGGCTGGCCGCACGGCTGCCCCTGTCCGCCGCCACGGCACTCGCGCGCGCTGCGGCCCTCGCCGAACCGCCGGACGCGGTTCCCGCCCACCAGGACACCGATGGCCCCACCCCGGTCGCTTCCCCGCTGCCGGGCCACGACGCGCAGAACACCGCGACGACGGATGCCGGGCCCGGCCCCGTCCTTCGGCCGGCGAAGGAGACCGGCCTGCACGCCGCGCCTGTCGCGCAACAGCCCCCCGCCCGTTCCGACCGGCCGGCGATGGCCGTACGAGCTCCCGGTGTCAAGGCGCTCGGCGGCGCGGAACTCCGCCTCGGGCGGGCTCTCCGTCCCTTGAAGCAGATGCGCCCCGACTTCCTGCGCAGCGAACTCGACATCAACGCGACGGTCACGGCCATGGCGGAGACAGGGCTCCCGGAAGCCGTGCTCCGCCCGGCGACGACGCGGTGGCTCGACCTGACCGTCCTCGTCGACGACGGCGTCTCGATGCTCCTCTGGCAGGGGCTCGCCAGTGAGCTCCGAAGGCTGCTGGAACGCTGCGGCGCCTTCCGCCAGGTACGCGTCCACGGCCTGGGCACCCGCGGTCCCACCGGGCCGCGGCTGCGTAGCCGCCCCTATGGTGCCTCCGCTGCGACCCTGCCCCTGTCCGCGGTGCTCGACCCGTCCGGCAACACGCTGCTGCTCGTCGTGAGCGACGGTGTCGGCAGGTCCTGGCGGGACGGGTCGATGCACGAGGCGCTGCTGCGCGCCGCATCGGCCGGGCCGACGGCGGTGGTGCACACTCTGCCCCGGCGCCTGTGGGCCGGGACGGGCATCGACGCACGGTCGTGGCGGGTGACGGCTCGACGCCGAGGCGCGGCGAACCGGTCCTGGCGCGTCGAAGACCCGTTGCTGCCCCCCGAACTCGCTCCCTTCGACGGGGTGCCCGTCCCGGTGCTCGCCACCGACGGCGATGTCGTCGGTACGTGGTCCCGGCTGATCGGCTCCCCGGGAGAAACCGCGCTGTTGCCTCTGCTCACCCTGCCGCCTCGCACGGTCCCCGCTCCGGAGCCGCCCCACTCGCCGCATCGCGACCGTACGGTCGGCGCGCAGGAAGCCGTGACGCGCTTCCGGGACTCCGCGTCCGCGGACGCCTATCGCCTCGCGGCGCACCTGGCCTCCGTCGCACCGCTTCCCGTGCCGGTCATGCGGATCGTCCAGCACGCGGTGACTCCGGCCGTGGACACGTCCCACCTGGTCGAGGTCTTTCTCGGCGGACTCATGCTCAGCGCCGACGAGACGGAACGCCCGCCGCACCAGAGGACGTTCGACTTCGCGGAGGAGACCCGCCAGATCCTGCTCGGCACCGTACCGCCCGCCGAACTGGTGCGCACCACGCGGAGGGTGACGGCCCACCTCAGCGAACTCAGCGGCTCTCCGGCTGACTTCCCGGCCTGGCTACCTCACCCGGGCGGCTCGGATCGGGTATCGGCCGACTCGCGAAGGCCGTTCGGCTGGGTGGGCGATACCCTCCTGCGCAGACTCGGCGTCTCGCCGCCGGACGTCTCCGAGCACGAGACACCGCCGCCGTCACCGGACGACGAACTGCGGCCGCTGCCGCCCGGTCCGGCACTCGCCCTCGACACGACGCGGTGGCGCCGGCTCACGGTCTCCGATCAGCGCTTCGAGGGCCGGTGGGCTCTGCCGTACGACGTCTTCGCCGAGTACGGGCCGGTCGAGAGCGGTGTCTTCCTCGCACACGACGGGGAGGGTCATCTGCTGGTCATCCGGAGACTGGCCGATGAGCCCGACGCTCACGACCTGATCGCTACGGAGGTGCTCGCACTTCAGCGCATGAACGGCTCCTGCTCGCCGCTTCTGATGGCATGGGAGCCCGACCACGAGCAACCGTGGCACGCCGTCCTGTGTTCCCTGGACGAGCCGTCGCAACCCGCTCCCAACTTGCATGACTTCACCGGTCGGCACGGGCTCCTCCACCACGCGGGCCTGCTCGCGGTCGCCCGTCAGCTCGCGGGCGGTCTGGCCCGGGCCCACGAGCTGGGTCTGGTCCATGGAGCCCTGACGTCCGGCAGGGTGCTGATCGCAGGGCGCGACGCACAGATCCTGGGGTGGTTGACCGCGTCGGTGGACGATGTGGACAGTCGGTATTGGTCCGTCCATCGCCAGCACCCGCGCTACCGGGCCCCGGAACTGAACGACGCCACGGAGGGACCGAGCCGGGAGGCCGACGTCTACGCTCTCGGGTGCGTCCTGGTGGAGGCCGCGGTCGGCCAGGGCTATTACGGGGGCCCGTCCGACGCGCTGGAGGCAGCCAGGGAGTCGCTCGAACCCGCCTTCATCGGCATCCTCCGCGCCTGTCTTCATGACGACCCCGCCCGCAGACCCGCCGCGCTTCAGCTGCGCCAGGCTCTCGACTCCCTGGCGAATCGGGAGACCGATCCGTTGACGATCGCACTCGGTTTCGACGCCGAGCTGAACTCCGTACGGCTCGACCTGCGCGGCGACTCCGGCAGTGGCGAGGGTCCCCACCTGCTGTGCCAGGGACGTCCGGCGCGGGTACGCAGAGACCTGCTGCTGGGGGTGCTGGAGCAGATCTCGCACCAGGGGGGCGACGGGGTGGACTTCATCCTCGCCGACTACGACAACCTCAGCGGTTTCGACCGGTTCGCGCAGCGTCCACGCGACGTCGCCTTCCTCGGCCTTCGCCGGGGCGGAACGGACGTCCTGACGCTGGGCAATCTGCTTCGGCGGGAAATGAGGCGCCGCGAGAACGTCTGGAGTTGGCGAAGCACTCCCGCAGGCGCCCGCGGCGCCTCCGAACAGGGCCGCCCGCCACACTTGATCGTGGCCATGGACGACTTCCCCCGGGTCCATCGTCTGGCACCCGAACTGCACACCGCCCTGCGCGAGGTGGCCAGGGCCGGCGGGCGGCTCGGTATCCATCTGATCATGTCCGCCGATCACATGGACCTGGTGGCCACCGACGAAGCCTTCGTCAGTCGGTGTGCCCGCGTCGACTTGCTGAGCCGGACCGTCGAGGGCGGCGCCCTGTCACTGGACGGGGCCGTTCTCCGCATCCGTTCCGAAGAGGGACCGGTCTACTTCACCACGGGGCGCGAGTCGACCACCGGGACACAGCGGCGAACATGAACGGCGGGCCCTACCGGCGCCCGGTCCACACGGCACGTCGCGACGAAGCCCCCGCGGCGGCCGGTGTCGGAGTCCTGTACGGGACTCCGACACCGGCCGCCGCGTCTGTGCAGGGCCGTTCCCTGTGCCTACAGGGTGCGGGCCAGGCGGTCGGCGAGCAGCCGGGTGAAGCGCGCCGGATCGGGCAGGTCGCCCCCTTCGGCGAGCAGTGCGCTGCCGTAGATCAGCTCGGCGACCTCCGTGAGCGTGGGATCCTCGGCGTCCGCGTCGTGTGCTGTGCGCAGCGCGGTGACCAGCGGGTGCGAGGGGTTGAGTTCCAGGATCCTCTTGACGGTGGGCATCTGCTGGCCCATCGCCCGGTACATCTTCTCCAGGGTCGGTGTCACGTCGTGGGCGTCGCCGACGATGCAGGCTGCCGAGGTGGTCAGACGTGATGACAGGCGGACCTGCTTGACCTGGTCGGACAGGGCGGTGGTCAGCCAGGGCAGCAGGACGGCGAAGTCCTCCTCGCGCTGGGCCCTGGCGGCTTCGCCCTCCTTCTCGTCGTCGGTGGACTCGCCGAGATCGACCTGGCCCTTGGCGATGGACTGCAGGGGGTGGCCGTCGAAAGCCGGGACCCGGTCGACCCACACCTCGTCGACGGGGTCGGTGAGGATCAGGACCTCGTAGCCGTTCGCGGCGACGGCTTCCATGTGGGGGGAGTTCTCCACCATCGCGCGGCTCTCACCGGTCAGGTAGTAGATGGTGTCCTGGCCGTCCTTCATACGCTCGACGTACTCACGCAGCGTGGTGGTCCTGTCGGGGTCGTGGGTGGAGGCTACCGACACCAGCTGAAGCAGGGACTCGGTGTTGTCCGCGTCCTCGACCAGGCCTTCCTTCAGGGCCCGGCCGAACTGCTCCCACACCGTTGTGTAGCGCTCGGCGTCCTTGGACTGCATGTCCTTGAGGGCGCCGAGGACCTTCTTGACCAGGCGTCGGCGGACACCGTGAATCTGGCGGTCGTGCTGGAGGATCTCGCGCGAGACGTTCAGCGACAGGTCGTGGGCGTCCACGACACCCTTGACGAAGCGCAGGTAGCTGGGCATGAGCGCTTCGCAGTCGTCCATGATGAACACCCGTTTGACGTACAGCTGCACGCCCGGCTTGGTCTCGCGGGAGAAGAGGTCGAAGGGCGCCTGCGAGGGGATGAACAGCAGAGCCTCGTACTCGAAGGTGCCTTCGGCGCGCATGTGGACCGTCTCGGCCGGGGGCAGCCAGTCGTGGCTGATCTGCTGGTAGAACTCGTTGTACTCGTCCTCGGTCACCTCGGTGCGGGGGCGGGCCCACAGTGCCTTCATCGAGTTGAGCGTGTCGGTCTCGCGGGTGGTCGCGCCATCGGCGGCGGTCCGCTCGGTGGCCATGCGGATGGGCCAGCGGATGAAGTCCGAGTACTGCTTGACGATCTGACGGATCTTCGGCTCGGAGAGGTAGTCGGCGCGTCCGTCCTCGCTGTCGGCGGGCTTCAGGTGCAGGGTGACCGAGGTGCCCACGGGGAGGCCGTCGACGTCCTGGATGGCGTAGGTGCCCTCGCCGTCGGACTCCCACCGGGTGCCGGTGTCGGTGCCGGCCCGCCGGGTGCGCAGGGTGACCTTGTCGGCGACCATGAAGGCCGAGTAGAAGCCGACGCCGAACTGCCCGATCAGATTCTCGGCGGTGGCGGCGTCCTGCGACTCCTTGATCTTCTCCAGCAGGCCGGCGGTGCCGGACTTGGCGATCGTGCCGATCAGCTCCACCAGGTCCTCGCGGGTCATACCGATCCCGTTGTCACGGACGGTCAAGGTGCGTGCTTCCGGGTCGACTTCCAGCGAAATGTGCAGGTCGGCCGATTCGGTCTCGAGGCTGGAGTCGGTCAGCGATTCCAGCCGCAGCTTGTCCAGGGCGTCGGAGGCGTTGGAGATCAGCTCGCGCAGGAAGATGTCCTTGTTCGAGTAGATCGAGTGAATCACCAGCCGGAGCAACTGGCGGGTCTCCGCCTGGAATTCCAGCGTCTCGACACTGCCGCTCATGTGGATCTCTTTCTGTGGGAACGTCATGAAGGGAACAGGAGCAGGGCCGGGACGGGTCGTTGACCGTCACCGGCGTGGTTCGGGATGGGCTCGGGTCACACCCGCTTGGGGTGCCTCTGTGTCGTGGGAGTCAGTCATCGCCAGGGGCATGGCTGTGCGTCGGGGCATCCAGGGCGTCCAGGGATGCGACGAGCCCGGTGTGGCGGGCATCGAGGTAGGGGCGGATGCCCGCCAGGGGGGCGATGAGCTCAGCGGCGTCGGCGGCGCCGAGAGCGGCGTGCAGGGCGTCCTGGGCCGAGCGCGCGCCGGGCGCGAGGTGGGCGAGCGCGGCGATCTGCCCGGAGAGCCGGCGCAGGTCGGCGGCGTTGGCGCGGGCCCAGTTGGCGGTGGCGCGGTCGGCGGCTCTTGCCTGACGGGTGGCCGCCACGCGCTGCTCGCCCGTGGTTCCGGCGGCGCCGGGGCGGCCGCGCAGGTAGCGGCGTTCGGCGGCCTGGCGGCTGGCGACACCGAGAGGGCGGGCGAGATCGGCCCAGCTCGCGCCCGCGCCGCGGGCGGTTTCGATCAGGCCGGTCTCCCAGCCGGCGAGATGCTCGCGCACCTGCCGCAGCAGCATCAGGGAGGCCAGCGCCTGCTCGGGGCCGGGGCCCACGGCGTCGAGGGGCTCGCCCTGCGCGTCGCGCAGAGCGTCGTCCATGGCGGCAAGGGCCGCCGCGGCGGCGATGAAGGACGCCGGGCTGTGGGCGCCGTTACTGGCCGTGGGCGGCCGGTCTGCTGCGTTCACGGCACCTCCCCCGTCCTGTCAGCGGGCCGACGACTTCAGAAGTGTCATCCATTGGACGACAAATGACAACGGGATCATTGCAGCACATCGGCCGCAACAGCGACAGCTGGTGGGCTTCCCTGAACGGAGACGCCCACCAGCTCGGTGGCGGCGATGCTGCGGCCGCACTCGGAATGCGTGACCTGCTTCGGCCACCTGGCACACGACTTCCCCTCGACTACCGAATGCGCGCGGCCATCGTCCAGCAGTGGACCGACGCGACGGCGGTCGACTCGGTGCGGCTCCTCAGTGATCAGGGAACCCTCCGCCACGGCTGCGGCTCGTGCCGCGCAACAAGGAGGTTCACCGGCCTCGGTGGGAATTTCGCGAGCGGGCGGCCCGAAACTCGGCTGTCGATACGTACGTCGGTGTGATGCCATCAGCGCATCACACCGACGTACGTGGAAACCGGAGGTCATCACCGGACGCCCCGGAAGTCGTAGCCACTGCTGCCCGCGTACCAACCCGCCGAGCATGACGAAGGATTCCGTGCATCACTCCGACCTACGCGCCAAGGCTCCCTCGCTCGCGGCCGGCATGGCCGCCGCCGATCACGGCCCGGACATCCAGCTGGCCCAGACTCGCCACCGAGCGGCGCTCGTGGCGAGCTGGGACATCACACCGGGCTCCACCATCCTCGAACTCGGCTGCGGTCAAGGCGATATGACCGCCGTCCTCGCAGAAGCGGTCGGACCCACCGGGCGCGTGGTGGCCACCGACGTGGCCGAACCCTCCTACGGAGCACCTGTCACCCTGGGAGAATCGGCAGCCCGGCTCTCAGCCGGCCCTCTCGGGTCCCGCATCGACTTCCGCTTCACCACCGACGTGCTCGACCCATCGGTCGAATTCCCCGAAAGCACCTTCGACCACGTGGTGCTCGCACATTGCTCCTGGTACTTCGCCTCGCTTGCACAGCTGCGAGACACACTCGCCCGGGTACGGCCGTGGGCGCGACGCCTCTGGTTCACCGAATGGGACTTGACCCCTGCATCCGACGACCAGCTGGCGCACCTCCTCGCCGTGCTGATCCAGGGACAGATCGAGGCCGCAGGGTCGCACGGCCAGGGCAACGTTCGCACGCCCTTCTCCCGCGAGGCGCTGCTGCGGCTTCTGCCGGAGGCCGGCTGGACGGCCGACGGGAGCAGGCCGGTCGACACCGAAGATCTGCAGGATGGCGACTGGGAAATCGCGGCCTGCCGCGACCTGACCGCAGCACACGAGCGTATGGCCGCGCTACCCGAGCCGCTGCGACAGCTCGTCCTGAGCCAGACCGACGTTCTCCAGGCCGTCGCCAAGCCGCGCGGCAATCGCTCGCTCCCCGCGTACACAGTCACCGCGCGTTGAATACCTCCTGTCCCTCCTCGGTCCCTCGCGCTGCGATGGCCTGTTCCTCGCGGGGGTGCCCAGATGTGTTACCGCAGTACGTTGACGTGCTCAGCCCGCCCCGTGACGATCTGGCCAGAATCCGTCCTGGGCCATGTGGCGCCTGGAGCAGCCTCTGACCGTTCACCAGTTGGCCTGCCACGCGGCCCTGTCGCGGCGCACCTTCATCCGTCGCTTCGGCGAGGAGACCGGCATGCCGCCCGTGCGGTGGCTCACGCTGCAGCGGGTGCTGGTCACCCGGCGGCTCCTGAAGACCTCTGACTTGTCCGTCGAACGGATCGCCGCGGCTTCCGGTCTTGGCACCGCCGATGACTTTCGCATCGGCTTTCGCCGGGAGACCGGCTCGCTCCCCGGCGACTACCGCCGCCGGCACCGCCTTGCGGCCGATGTGAGGGGCTGAGCGACGCGCGCGACAGATTCGGCTGCTCATTCCGTTTCGCACCAGACCTCACGAGACGCCGCTGGTGACCAGTCGATCCCACGGCTGGGAGGTCCGGGCGCGCGGAGGCGGGTGAGTGGTCCACGTGCTCGACAGGGACAGCGCGTTCGCGGCAGCGGGTCCTGTGCGCAGGGCCGCCTTCGGCACTGAGACGCCCCAGGTGGCGACCACCATCCTGGTGACGCCGCGGCCCGCGGGGACCGGCGATCCACGGCCGGCCGATCCGCACCGGCCCGGTCGGTAGCCTGGCCACGCGAACGGCGGCGCCGCGGAGGCGCCCCGGCCACAGGACGCAGCACACGGTCAGGACGCACCCCGCGCCGGACATGGGTGGTGCGATCGGAGAGGTAAGAATGCGGCCCATCATTCCCGACTATCTGGCCGAGGTACTGGGGCAGGTGGAGCCGGACGCCTCCGGGGAACCGGCCGCCTACATCCCCGAGCTGGCGGCGGCGGACCCCGAGCGCCTCGGCGCGGTCTTCGCCACCGTCGACGGGCGGGTGCACGGCGCAGGTGACATCGACGTCCCGTTCACGATCCAGTCGATCTCGAAGCCGTTCGCGTATGCCCTGGCGCTGGCCGACCGCGGTTTCGGCCCGGTGCTCGCCAAGGTGGGCGTCGAGCCTTCTGGGGAAGCGTTCAACGAGATCTCCCTGGAGAGCGGCACGGGACGCCCGCTCAATCCCATGATCAACGCCGGTGCGATCACCGTCCACTCCCTGGTCGCGGAGGCGGGAGCCGGCCCCGCCGAGCGGGTGCGACGCGTGCTCGACGGCCTCTCTGCCTTCGCCGGCCGTCGGCTGGGGATGGACGAGGCGGTGTGCGCGTCGGAGATGGAGCACGCGCACCGCAACCTCGCCATCGCGCACATGCTGCGCAGCCACGGCATCCTGACCGAGGACGTGCGGGCGGTCGTCGACGGCTACACCCGGCAGTGCTCGGTGCTCGTCACGACGCGGGATCTGGCCATGATGGCGGCGACACTGGCCAACCGCGGCGTGAACCCGCTCTCGGGTGAACAGGTGGTGCCGGAAGGGGTGGTGCGCCAGGTATTGAGCGTCATGTTCAGCTGTGGAATGTACGACGCCGCGGGTGACTGGACGACCCAGGTCGGCATCCCCGCGAAGAGCGGGGTGGCCGGCGGCCTGATCGGCGCGCTTCCCGGACGTATCGGCATCGCCACCTTCTCGCCGCGCCTGGACAGCCACGGAAACAGCGTCCGCGGGGTGTCCCTGTTCGAGCGCTTCTCCTCCGACATGGGCCTGCACGTGATGGAGGTCCCCTCCGCGGGGCGGGCGGTCGTGCGGTCCAGCCACGTCCTCGGCAGCGGACCCGACGCTCTCCGCGTTCTGGAACTCCAGGGCGGCATCGGCTTCGCGGGAGCCGAGCGTGTGGTGCGGGAGGTCCTGGACACCGATCCGCAGGAGGCCCGGGTGGCCATCGACCTCACACGGGTCCACGCGATCGACGACGTGGCCCGGCGCATGGTGCTGGAAATCGCGCGCCGGCTGACGCTGGACGGCCGGCAGGTCTACCTCGTCGACCCGGAAGCGGTCATCCCCGATCCCGAGCCCGGCGACGGCGGCCGGGTCACCGTCATCCGCGAGGTGCGTCAAGCGGTGCTCCCCACCGCGTGAGCACCGTTCTCCCGGTGCGGGCCGCTGCGTGGTTCCGCGCCGGGACGTCGTGTCGGCCATCGCGCGTCGACACACCCGGCACGGCACGGCTCCTGGCAGCCACGGGTGAGGGGGGCGGACCTTCGCCCGGCCGCACGGCTTCGGCCGCCGCGAGCACATGAGCGACACCGTCCCGGACCATCAGGGATCCCGTGAGCGGGCGGGAGACCGCAGACCTGACGTCGGCGCCGCCCATGCCGACCAGGAGTCCGAGCAGACCCCTCGACGTCCCACCGCCTCGCGCGCGAGGCGGTGGGACGTCCGCCGCCGATGCCTGCCGAGGACGTCGTCCGCGTGCTGCTCGACCTCGGCCCGCACGGCCGGTACCGGGCCGGCGGCTTCGACGCGCCGGCATGAGGAGACGCGGGTGCGGGTATCGCGTGCCGTCGGCCTGCGATGGCGGAACCGCCGCCCCTGGCGGGCACTGAGCAGGGCGGCACGATCCGCCGCCTGCCTCATCCGACGAAACCCCGCGGCGCCCACCGGCGCCCACGTGCCGTCGACGGCTGTCCGCTTGGCTCGCAGGGCCACGGCAGAACGGCTTTGGCGGCGGTTCCTCAACCTCGGAACGTCTCCAGCAGCCGCAGCCACACCTCGCTGATCGTCGGATACGCCGGGACCGCGTGCCACAGGCGGGCGATGGGGACCTCCCCCGCGACCGCGATCGTCGCCGAGTGCAGGAGTTCGCCGATGCCCGGGCCGACGAAGGTGACGCCGAGCAGGATCTCGCGGTCCAGGTCCACGATCATCCGGGCGCGGCCCCGGTAGCCGTCGGCGTAGAGGCCGGAGCCGGCGACCGAGGCGAGGTCGTGGTCGACGGCGCGTACGCGGTGGCCCGCGCGTTCGGCCTCGGCGAGGGTGAGGCCGACGGACGCGGCCTCCGGGTCGGTGAAGACGACCTGGGGGACGGCCGTGTGGTCGGCGGTGGCCGCGTGGGCTCCCCAGGAGGCGGTCTCCAAGGGGCCGTTCCCGGCGCGGGCGGCGATCGCCGCGCCCGCGATGCGGGCCTGGTACTTGCCCTGGTGGGTCAGGAGGGCGCGGTGGTTGACGTCCCCGACCGCGTACAGCCAGTCCGTCCCCTCGACGCGGCAGCTGTCGTCCACGCTGAGCCAGGTGCCGGGTTCGAGGCCGATCGTCTCCAGGCCCAGGTCCTCCGTGCGCGGTGCCCTGCCGGTGGCGAAGAGGATCTCGTCGGCCTCGATACGGTCGCCGTCGTCCAGGTCGACGGTGACCGGGCCGTCCGGTGCGGGGCGGTGGACGGCGGTGACCGAGACGCCCGTACGGATCCGGGCCCCGGCCTCCGTCAGCGCGTCGGCGATCAGCTCGCCCGCGAAGGGCTCCATCTTCGGGAGCAGACCGTCGCCCCGGATCAAGAGGGTGACCTCGGAGCCCAGCGCCTGCCAGACGGTCGCCATCTCCACGCCCACGACTCCCCCGCCGACGATCACGAGCCGGCCGGGAGCCTCCTTGGCGCTGGTGGCTTCCCGGCTGGTCCAGGGGCGGGCCTCCTCGATGCCGGGGAGGGCGGGGACCACGGCCCGGGAGCCGGTGCAGACGGCGACGGCGTGCCGGGCCGTGAGCCGGCGCTCCGTGCCGTCGGGGGCGGTGACGGTGACCGCACGGGGGCCGGTGAGCCGGCCCGTACCCCGGTACACATCCGCTCCGACGCTCTCCAGCCAGGCGACCTGGCCGTCGTCCTTCCAATGGCTCGCCTCCGCGTCCCGGTGGGCGAGTACGGCCTCCACGTCCAGGGGGCCCCGCACCGCGGCGCCCAGTCCGGGCACCCGGCGGGCGTCGGCGCGGGCCACGACGGGGCGCAGGAGCGCCTTGCTCGGCATGCACGCCCAGTAGGAGCACTCGCCCCCGACCAGCTCGGACTCCACCACCGCTGCGGAGAGCCCGGCGGCGCGGGCCCGGTCCGCCACGTTCTCCCCCACCGGACCTGCGCCGATGACCACCACGTCGTACTCGGAGCGCTCGGGGTTCTTGCCTGCGTCAGTCATGGAAACAGTGTCCTCGCGGGTGTGCGCCCCGGCCACATGGGCAGGCGGAATAGCGCAAGTGCAGTCACCGTTGTGCCGGACAGGATCCGTCAGGACTCCACCGGCAGAGGAAGAGGTATCCCCCGTATGAGCACCGTCGAGCTCACCAAGGAAAACTTCGATCAGGTCGTCAGCGACAACGATTTCGTGCTGATCGACTTCTGGGCTTCCTGGTGCGGCCCCTGCCGGCAGTTCGCACCGGTCTACGACTCGGCCTCCGAGCGCCACCCCGACCTGGTCTTCGCCAAGGTGGACACCGAGGCACAGCAGGAGCTGGCGGCGGCCTTCGAGATCCGTTCCATTCCGACGCTGATGATCGTCCGCGACAACGTCGCGGTCTTCTCGCAGCCCGGTGCGCTGCCCGAGGCAGCTCTGGAGGACGTCATCGGGCAGGCCCGGAAGCTGGACATGGACGAGGTCCGCAAGTCCGTCGAGGAGCAGAAGCGGGCGGCCGAGGCGGGCCAGGGGCAGCCGGAGGCCCCGTAGTCCGGCCTTCCCCGCGCACGGCACGTCCCAGGGGCCCTGACCGACACCGTGGAGACGGTGTACACGGTCGGGGCCCTCGGTCGTGCCCGGGAGGGGGCATGGAGCCAGGGTTCTCCCGGCTCTGCTCCCCTCCCGGCTTCTCCCTCTCAGGACGCGGGACGCTCCCCCTCGGCCCCGGCGACGCGGACCGACATGCCGTAGTCCAGCTCCTCGCCGTCGATGAGCACGGCCTCCACCGTCCGGGTCTCCGGGTCGACGTCCGCTTCCATGCCCTCGCCCGCGTACCGGGGGTAGCCCGAGGCCCCCGTCTCGCCGGTGGCGGCGACGACCGCGGACCGAATCGGTCGGCCGGGGGCTCCGGTCCGCGTCCTGCTGTGGTCGGGGATCAGGAGGAGCTCGTAACTCTGCGGGTGGCTCATGCCTCCGACGCTAGACATCCGCCGTGCGTCGCGCATGTCGTCGCGCCGGAGGCGGTCAGCTGGATTCCCGGTGCACGGCGCTGGTGCGGAGCAGATCCTGATGGACCGGGGGTCCGCCCGGGTGCTGGACCATGCGGTCGATCGTCTCGGCCAGCGGCTGCGGCATGGCGAGTTCCATCCGGACCGTGCTCAGCCGGGGACGCAGCAGCCGGCCGATGAGGGAGTCGTCGGCGCCGATCACCGCCGTGTCGGCGGGCACGGTCACCCCGGCGTCCTGGAGGGCCCGCATCAGCAGCATGGCGTACTCGTCGTTGTACGCGAACACCGCGTCCAGTCCCAGTTCCGGCCAGCGGGCGGCCAGCTGTTGAGCGGATTCCTCCTCGTACCGCAGCGGGAGGGGGCACACGCGGGCCCCCGCCGGTTCGGCGACGCGGCGTGCCCCGATGAGGCGGGGTTCGGAGAAGGGCACCCGGCCCGGTTCCTGGGGCATGACCACGCCGATGTGGCGACGGCCGCGGGCCAGCAGGTGTTCCACCGCGCTGGCGCCGACCTGGCGTTGGTCCATGACCAGGCCGTGCGCTCCGGCCACCGGGCCGGGGCCCAGGGTGATCACCGCCTTGGCTCCGGAGCGGGTCAGGATGCCCGTGCCGTGGGGGGTGAGGGCGATGCCCGGCGGTACGACGACGGCGACGGGCCGCAGTTCGGCCCAGGCCGTGGCCGCTTCGTCGGCGGTGAGTCCGACGCTGCCGTACTGGACGACGGTGTAGTCCAGGCGGCGCAGCCCGGACTGGAGTTCCTCGAAGAAGTACTGGTGCAGGGGTCCCGCCGGTATGTGACCGGAGGGCAGCAGGACCATACGGCTGTGTCCCGCGCGCAGGCTGCGGGCCGCGGCGTGCGGAACATAACCGAGCTGGAGGGCTGCCTCCCTGACCCGGCGTCGGGTGGGTTCGCTGATCCGGACGGTGGCGTTGTTGTTCAGTACGTACGACACGGTGGCCCGGGACACTCCGGCGAGGCGCGCGACATCGGCGCTGGTCGGAACGGAGACTTCGGCGGGCTGCTTGGGTAACTGGCTCATGGCGTCGGGCAGTCTTCCAGACCCGTGGGAGCGGGTTTCGGCCCGGGCCCCGCAGCTCCGGTCACGGTGGCCGGAACGCCGCCCCGCGGACCCGGCCCGACGCCCCGCTCCCGGGATCGGGCGGTGAAGGTTCTACGGTGTTGCGATGACGTTCCACGACAGCGCGTACCGTTCCGACAACCCCTTTGACGTGCCCGGCAGCAGCGGGCCGACCGCGACGACGGAGGCCGATACCGACGACGTGGGCCCCGTGCGTACCTCCTACGCACCCGATCGGGACGGCGATCCCGACCCCGGTGAGATCGTCTGGACCTGGGTGCCTTTCGAGGAGAACGACGGGCGGGGGAAGGACCGGCCGGTGCTCGTCGTGGCCCGCGAGGAGGCGGGCACGCTGCTCGCCGTCCAGCTCTCCAGCAAGCAGCACGACCGGGAGCACGAGTGGGTGGCGCTGGGCGCCGGCCCCTGGGACAGCTCGGGGCGGCCTTCCTGGGCCGGCCTGGAGCGGGTGCTGCGGGTCCATGAGGACGGAATGCGCCGGGAGGCGTGCGCCCTGGACCGGGAGCGGTTCGACCGGGTCGCCGGGCGGCTGCGCGAGCGGTACGGCTGGAGCTGAGCGGCGACGCGGCGGGAAGCGGTGCGGCGGGAAAATGCGACGCGGTGGGCGGTGGTGAGGCGCGCCGGGCACGGTCCGGACGCCGGTGCCCGGGTCATGTGAAGGTCCGGGCGAAGGCGGCCCGGACGGCGGATTCGGGGTCCCGGTCCAGGATCCCGAAGACGATCTGCTCGAAGTGGCCGCCGAACCGGCCGCCCTCGCCGAGCAGGGCCGGGAACGCCTCCGCCACCTGTGCCGGATCGTTCTGGAAGACCCCGCAGCCCCAGGCCCCCAGGACCAGTCTGCGGTAGCCCCGTACGGCCGCGACCTCCAGCACCCGTTCGGCGCGGGAGGCCAGGGCCGCCGGGACGCGGTGGGCCTCCTCGGGGTTCTGCCGCCGGATCACCCCGGCGTTGGGCGCGGGCGAGGTGAGGAAGCCGACGGAGTAGGGGGCGTCCAGGAAGGCGCCGCGGTCGTCGCGGAAGACCGGCACCCCGGGCGAGTGGATCACCCGGTCGGTGTAGAAGGCGCTGCGTTCGGCGCGGTGGTGCGCGTAGTAATCGGGGGCGCGCAGGAGGGTCGCGTGGAGGGCCGAGCCCCGGCACAGGGCCTCCTCCTGGGCCTGCGCGCCGTTGAGGTAGCCGCCCCCGGGATTGCGGGCCGAGGCGTAGCTGAGGACGGCGACCCGGCCGGGCGCATCGTCGGTCATCCGGCGGGCAGCGGCGAGACTGCTCTCGCCGGTGACCTCGACGTGCGGGGTGCGGTCGGTGTCCAGGGCCGCGACGGGCACCGGGGCCGGCCCGTAGAGCCTGGTACCGGACAGGGCGGCGGCCACGGCCCGTGCGATGGACACGTCCTGACCTGCCGCGTTGCGATATGTCCCGGCCTCGACGACCGCCTGTGTCCCGCGCGCGATACCGCGCAACCGTGCGCTCACCCGCGCTCCCCCGTGTGGTGCATACGGGGCATGCTGACGGGGAACCCGGCCTGGGCGCAACCGGATTCTTTCGACTCGGGGGCACCCTTGTGCGATCTCCGGGTACGGGTTTGGCTGGTAGGTACGCGGCTGAGAAGGAGGCCCCATGGACTTGGACATTTCCGGCGCAACCGGCTCGCGCCCGGACGCCGCCCCCCTCGACGAGAGCGGGGCAGAGGATTTACTGCGCGGCATATGTTTCAAGACGGGCCCGCCCCGAACCGTCGGGGTGGAACTCGAATGGCTCATCCACGACCGGGAACGACCTGACCTTCCGGTCGGCCAGGAGCGGCTGGACAGCGCCGTCGAGGCGGTCCGCGCGCTGCCGCTGAGCGCGGCGCTGACGTTCGAGCCGGGCGGACAACTGGAGCTCAGCTCGCAGCCCGCCGGCTCCCTCATGGAGTGCGTCGACACCACCGCGGCCGATCTGGCGGCGGTCCGCGCCACGCTCGGCACGGCGGGGCTCGCACCGGTCGGGCTCGGCGTCGACCCGTGGCAGGCGCCGCACCGCAGGCTGCGGGAGCCCCGCTACGAGGCGATGGAGGCCGCGCTGGACCGTACGGGGCCGGCGGGGCGGGCGATGATGTGCACCTCCGCGTCGGTCCAGGTCTGCCTGGACGCGGGCGAGGAGGAGCCGGGGCCGCTCGGTTACGGGCGGCGCTGGCAGCTCGCGCACCTGCTGGGCGCGGTGCTGGTGGCCGCGTTCGCGAATTCGCCGTTCCAGCAGGGCCGCCGGACCGGCTGGCGCTCCACCCGGCAGTCGCTGTGGGCCGATCTGGACCCGGGCCGGACCCTGGCGCCGGGTTCCGGGCGCGCCCCGCGCGAGGCCTGGGCCGCGCACGTGCTGGACACGACGGTGCTGTGCATCCGGTGCGAGGAGGGCCCCTGGGACGTGCCGCAAGGGCTCACCTTCCGTGAGTGGATCCGTACCGGGTCGCCCCGGCCGCCGGTGCGGGCCGATCTCGACTACCACCTGACCACGCTGTTCCCTCCGGTCCGGCCGCGCGGTCATCTCGAACTGCGCATGATCGACGCCCAGAGCGGGCCCGACGGGTGGCTGGTGCCACTCGCCGTCGCCACGGCCCTGTTCGACGACCCGGAGGCCGCCGAGTCCGTGTACCGCACCGTGAAGCCGCTCGCCGAGACGTCGGGCGCACCGGCCCCACCACGTAATCCGCTCTGGACGGCGGCCGCCCGCGAAGGGCTCGCCGACCCGGAGCTGCGGGCCGCGGCCACCGCCTGTTTCGGGGCGGCGCTCCCGGCGCTGGAGCGGATGGGAGCGAGCGGGGCGGTGCTCGACACCGTGGCCGCCTTCACCGACCGCTATGTCGCCCGGGGCCGATGTCCGGCCGACGACCTGCCCGAGCCCGGCGACCTGACCGGTCGGAGCCTGTCGGCCGGTCAGAGCCTGCTGACCGGTCCGAGCCTCCTGACCGGTCCGGGCCTGCCGAACGATCGCACCCCGCCGCGTCCCGGAAAGGCGGCCTCCGCATGACCGAGCACCGTGAAGACACCCGGCACCGCGAGCACTCCGACGCCTTCGATCCGGCCGGCTCCACGGCGTCGACCGGCTTCCCCGTCGCACCCGGCATCGATCCGGAGGCACTGCGGCGGCGTGCCCTCGACGCGCTGCTGTCCGCGCGCGAGCGCACCGCACTGCTCACCGACAGTGTGGACGACGGTGAACTGACCGCTCAGCACTCCCCGTTGATGTCGCCGCTGGTCTGGGACCTGGCGCACATCGGCAACCAGGAGGAGCAGTGGCTGCTGCGCGCCGTCGGCGGCCGGGAGGCACTGCGCCCCGAGATCGACGGACTCTACAACGCCTTCGAACACTCCCGCGCCTCGCGCCCCTCACTGCCGCTGCTGGCGCCGGCCGAGGCCAGGATGTACGCCTCCGACGTACGGGGGCGGGCACTGGACCTGCTGGAGGGCACACCGCTGCACGAGGGCGGGCGCCCGTTGGAGCGCGCCGGGTTCGCCTTCGGCATGATCGCCCAGCACGAACAGCAGCACGACGAGACCATGTTGATCACCCATCAGTTGCGCGCGGGTCCTGCGGCGCTCACCGCGCCCGCGCCGCCCCCGCCCGTCGGTGCCGAGGCGCTCGGGGACGACGTCCTGATTCCCGGGGGCCCGTTCACGATGGGGACCTCCACCGAGCCGTGGGCCCTGGACAACGAGCGGCCCGCGCACCGGCGCGACGTGCCGGCGTTCCACCTGGACACCTCGCCGGTCACCTGCGGCGCCTACCTCCGCTTCATCGAGGACGGCGGGTACCGGAACGAGCGCTGGTGGGCGCCCGAGGGCTGGGCCATGGTCCGTGAACACGACCTGACCGCACCGCTGTTCTGGCGGCGGGAGGCGGGGCAGTGGCTGCGCCAACGGTTCGGGGTGACCGAGCCGGTGCCGGAGGACGAGCCGGTGCTGCACGTCAGCTGGTACGAGGCGGACGCGTACGCCCGCTGGGCGGGGCGGCGGCTGCCCACGGAGAGCGAGTGGGAGAAGGCCGCCCGCCACGATCCCGCCTCCGGCCGCTCCCGGCGCTATCCGTGGGGCGACGAGGACCCGACGCCCGAGCGGGCCAACCTGGGGCAGCGCCATCTGCGTCCGGCACGGTCCGGCGCCTATCCGGCGGGCCGTTCGCCCGCCGGGGCCGGGCAGTTGATCGGCGATGTGTGGGAGTGGACCTCCAGCGACTTCCTGCCCTATCCGGGGTTCGTGGCGTTTCCCTACCGCGAGTACTCGGAGGTGTTCTTCGGGCCGGGACACAAGGTGCTGCGCGGCGGCTCGTTCGCCGTGGGCGAGGTCGCCTGCCGGGGCACCTTCCGCAACTGGGACCTTCCGGTGCGGCGGCAGATCTTCTCCGGATTCCGTACCGCGAGGAGCGCCTGATGTGCCGTCACATCGCCTATGTGGGCGAGCCGGTGACGCTCGGCGACATCCTGCTGCGGCCTCCG
Source organism: Streptomyces sp. McG3 (assembly GCF_018619185.1). Taxonomy (GTDB): domain Bacteria; phylum Actinomycetota; class Actinomycetes; order Streptomycetales; family Streptomycetaceae; genus Streptomyces. Next base: position 39,009 of record NZ_JAAXYC010000034.1, read on the forward strand.
CACGCTTTGGTGCGACAGTCCTGGGCACCGCGCCGCCAGCGTCACGGCACGGTGAACGCGGATGGTTTCGGGGTCGGCTGGTACGCGGAGGGGGACCCGGTACCCGGACGCTACCGCCGTCAGGGACCGATATGGGGCGACGAGACCTTCACCGATCTGGCCCGGGTGGTCCGCAGCACCGCGCTGCTGGCCGCCGTACGGGACGCCACCGAGGCGGGTGCGGACGGGGAGGCCGCGGCCGCGCCGTACACCGCCGGGCGGCAGTTGTTCAGCCACAACGGGATGGTACGGGGCTGGCCCGGCTCACTCGCCGGCGCGGCCGCGGCCCTGCCCCCCGAGAGGCTCCTGTCGCTGGCCGCCCGTAACGACTCGGCGCTGGTCTGGGCGCTGATCCGCCACCGGACCGACGCCGGGGACGATGTGCCGCGCGCCGTCGCGGAGACCGTGCGGGAGGTCGCGGCAGCCGCGCCCGGCTCCCGGCTGAATCTGCTCCTCACCGACGGGGAGACGATCACGGCGACCGCCTGGGGCGACACCCTCTGGTATCTCACGACACCGGGCCACCGCACCGCGGTCGCCTCGGAGCCGTACGACGACGACCCGCTCTGGCGCGAGGTCCCCGACCGCACGCTGCTGGTCGCGACCTCCACGGACGTCCTGCTCACCCCGCTCAAGGAGCCCACCGCGTGAGTCCCTTCCTGCTGACCCGCACCCTGCCGGTGGACGCGACGGACGCGGCGCTGCGCGCCGACGTCCTCAGCGGCCTGACCCGGCGTCCCAAGACCCTGCCGCCGAAGTGGTTCTACGACGCCCGCGGCAGCGAGCTGTTCGAGGAGATCACCCGGCTGCCGGAGTACTACCCGACCCGCGCGGAGCGGGAGATCCTCCAGGCGCGTGCCGAGGAGATCGCCGCGGCGTCGGGCGCCCGGACGGTGATCGAGCTGGGCTCGGGGTCGTCCGAGAAGACCCGTCATCTGCTGGACGTGCTCCCCGGGTTGCACAGTTACGTCCCCGTGGATGTGAGCGAGAGCGCGCTGACGGGGGCGGCCGAGTCGCTGCTCGCCGAGCACCCGGGGCTGTCCGTCCACGCGCTGATCGCGGACTTCACCGGCGGTCTGGCCCTGCCGGGGACACCGGGGCCCCGGCTGGTGGTGTTCCTGGGGGGCACGATCGGCAATCTGCTGCCGGAGGAGCGGGCGGCGTTCCTCCGGTCGGTGCGCTCGCTGCTCTCGCCCGGTGACGCGCTGCTCCTCGGCACGGACCTGGTGAAGGACGAGGAGACGCTGGTGGCCGCGTACGACGACGCGGCCGGGGTGACGGCGGCCTTCAACAAGAACGTCCTCACCGTCGTCAACCGTGAGCTGGGGGCCGATTTCCCGCTCGACGACTTCGACCACCTCGCGGTGTGGAATCCGCGGGAGCGGTGGATCGAGATGCGGCTGCGGGCCCGCCGGGCGCTGAGCGTCAAGATCCGGGAGCTGGACCTCGTGGTGCCGTTCGAGGCCGGTGAGGAGCTGCGTACGGAGGTGTCGGCGAAGTTCCGGCAGGAGGACGTCCGGGAGGAGCTGGCCGCCGCCGGTATGCGGCTGACTCAGTGGTGGACGGACTCGGCGGGGCGGTTCGCCCTGTCGCTGGCCACGGCGGTCTGACGGGACCGGAGGGGGTCTTCGGGTTCGAGGACGGCCGCTCGTGCTCTGCGGGCCAGGGCGCGGCGGCCGTCCTCGCCGTCCACGGGGATCGGCGCGAGGACGTCGATCCGGGCGGTGAGTCCGGCCGCCCGCACCACCCGCCACAGGGACGCGGCGAGCGGGTCGGACCCGACGAACGCGACGGCGCCCGCCGCCGGTCCGGAGCGGTGTTCCGCGGTGCGGTAGGCGACGCGGACCGGCCGGACCGTCGCACCGGCGTCGATCGCCGCCTGGAAGACGGCGGGCCGGAACGCGCCGCCGTCCCGCCCGCACCAGGTGCTGCCCTCCGGGAAGACCACGACCCGGGAGCCGGAACGCAGGGCCCCGGCGACGGCCCCGACGGCGGCGGGCAGGGCGCGCAGCCGGTCGCGTTCGATGAACAGGGTGCCGCCGAGCGCGGCGAGGGGGCCGAGCAGGGGCCAGTGCCGGATCTCGCTCTTGGCGACCGTCCGGCCGGGCAGTACGGAGGCGATCAGCGGGATGTCGAGCCAGGAGATGTGGTTGGCGACGACGAGCTCGCCGCCCGTGGCGGGTTCCGGAGCGTGCCGCCGCACGGTGACGCGTACGCCGAAGGCCCGGGGGACGGCGCGCGCCCAGCGCCGTGTCAGGCGGCGCCGCGGGGCAGGCCGGAGCAGCCGTACCAGCGGGACGCAGGCGACCCCCAGCAGGACGAGTGCGCAGCCGGCCAGCAGCAGGAGGGCGGCGGGCAGCGGAGCGCGTACGGCTCCGGTGTGCCGGGCGCAGCCGTCCGGGGTGCACGGGGCGACGGGCAGCCAGACGCTCATCGCAACGGGGCCAGGGAGAGGAAGTGGCGCAGGTAGCGCGGGTCGGTGCGGCGCAGCGAGAGCAGGACGTACAGGTCGGCGACGTTGAAGTCGGGGTCGTACGCGGGGGCTCCGCAGATCTGGGCGCCGAGCCGGAGGTAGCCGCGCAGCAGCGGCGGGAGGTCCGCCCGGGAGCCGGCTTCCGTGCCGTGCGCGGAGGAGTCCCAGAGGCGGTGCGGGGTGACCCAGTACTTCTCCGGCGCGAGGTGGTTCGCGCGTACGGTGTTCCAGCTCCGGGCGGCGCTCGCGCCGCCGTCGGCCAGCGGGAGGGAGCAGCAGCCCGCTATCCAGGTGTGGCCGGTGCGCTCCATGTAACGGGCGAGTCCGGCCCAGACGAGGGCGATGACCGCGCCGTCGCGGTGTGCGGGGTGGACGCAGGAGCGGCCGGCCTCGACGAGGTCGTCGCGGATCGGGGCGAGCCGGGTGAGGTCGAACTCGCTCTCCGCGTAGAGGCGTCCGGCGATCCGGGCCCGGTCCGGCGGCAGCAGCCGGTAGGTGGCGACGACGTCCCCGGTGGCGGTCTCACGGACCAGCAGGTGGTCGCAGTACGCGTCGAAGGCGTCGCTGTCCAGGCCGGGTTCGGGCCCTTCCAGCCGGGCTCCGAGTTCCCCGGCGAACACGAGGTGGCGCAGGCGCTGGGCCGCCGTTACGTCTTCCTGGCAGGTGGCGAGGGAGACCCGGTAGGCCGGTTCCGGGGCGCCGGCGGGGACGGAGGCGGGGGCCGGCGCGGCGCCCGCCAGGGGCGCTGTACGGGGCCGCTCCCGCT
>NZ_JAAXYC010000349.1 GCF_018619185.1 Streptomyces sp. McG3
GTGAGGGGGCGGGGAACCGAGGCCCGTGCGCGGTCCCGCCGTACGGCGAATCTCTCGTCGGCCGGCATTGTCGCTGTCCCCTCCACTGCTCGTGCCCGGGGCCCGTGAAGCCCGGGCGCGGAGGCCCGGTCGGTCAGGCGCTCTCGTCGGCGCGTGCGCGGACCGCGTCCGCGAACGCCTCGCCCCGCTTGTTGTAGTTGGTGAACATGTCCATCGAGGCACAGGCCGGGGCCAGCAGTACCGTATCGCCCGGCCGGGCGAGCTCGGCCGCCCGCGCGACCGCTTCGGACATCGCCCCAGTGTCGGTCCGGTCGAGGTCGACCACCGGGACTTCGGGGGCGTGTCGCGTCAGGGCTTCGTGGATCAGGGCCCGGTCGGCGCCGATCAGCACGACCCCGCGCAGCCGCTTCGCCGCGCCGGTGACCAGCTCGTCGAACGTGGCGCCCTTCGCCAGTCCGCCCGCGATCCAGACGATGGAGTCGTAGGCGGCGAGGGATGCCTCGGTGGCGTGGGTGTTGGTGGCCTTGGAGTCGTCCACGTAACGGACTCCGTCGATGTCCGCGACGTGTTCGATGCGGTGGGCGTCCGGCCGGAAGGCGCGCAGTCCGTCCCGGACCGCGGCCGGTTCCACGCCGAAGGCGCGGGCGAGGGCGGCGGCCGCGAGGGCGTTGGCGATGTTGTGCGGGGCCGGCGGGTCGACGTCGGTGACCTCGGCCAGTTCCTGGGCCTGCTTCTGGCGGTTGGCGACGAACGCCCGGTCGACGAGGATGCCGTCGACCACTCCGAGCTGCGAGGGGCCGGGGGCGCCGAGGGTGAAGCCGATGGCCCGGCAGCCCTCTTCGACGTCCGCCTCGCGCACCAGGTCCTCGGTGGCCGGGTCGGCCGCGTTGTAGACGCAGGCGACCGTGTTGCCCTCGTAGACGCGGCCCTTGTCGGCGGCGTACGCCTCCATCGAGCCGTGCCAGTCGAGGTGGTCGGGCGCCAGGTTGAGGACGGCGGCGGAGTGGGCACGCAGGGAGGGCGCCCAGTGCAGCTGGTAGCTGGAGAGTTCGACGGCGAGGACGTCGTACTCGGTCTCCCCGAGCACCGCGTCCAGCAGCGATACGCCGATGTTGCCGACGGCCGCGGTGCGCAGGCCCGCGGCCTGAAGGATCGAGGCCAGCATCCGTACGGTCGTGGTCTTGCCGTTGGTGCCGGTGACCGCGAGCCAGGGGGCGGCCTCGCGGCCGTTGGTCCCGCGCAGTCGCCAGGCCAGTTCGACGTCGCCCCATACCGGGACGCCCGCCTCGGCGGCAGCCAGGAAGAGCGGCTTGTCCGGCTGCCAGCCGGGGGCGGTGACGACGAGTTCCGTGGACGGCGGCAGGGTCGCGCCGTCGCCGAGGCGCACGGTGATGCCGAGCGCCTCCAGTTCGGCCGCCTGCGCGCGGGCGCGCTCGTCGTCGCCGTCGTTGACGACGGTGACGAGCGCGCCGCGCTCGTGCAGGGCGCGGGCCGCGGGGATACCGCTGACGCCGAGCCCTGCGACGGTGACGTGCTTGCCCTGCCAGTCCACGGTGCTGGTCACTTCTTGGCTGCCCATCCCGCGTAGAAGAGGCCGAGGCCGACGATCACGCACATGCCCTGAATGATCCAGAAGCGGACCACGACCAGGACTTCGGACCACCCCTTGAGTTCGAAGTGGTGCTGGAGCGGCGCCATCCGGAAGACCCGCTTGCCGGTCATCTTGAACGAACCGACCTGGATGACCACGGACATGGTGATCATCACGAAGAGGCCGCCGAGGATGGCGAGGAGGAACTCGGTGCGGGACAGGATCGCGAGACCCGCGAGCGCACCGCCGAGGGCGAGCGAGCCGGTGTCGCCCATGAAGATCTTGGCGGGCGATGTGTTCCACCAGAGGAAGCCGAAGCAGGCGCCCATCAGGGCGGCGGCGACGACGGCCAGGTCGAGCGGGTCGCGTACCTCGAAACAGGCGCTCGGGTTGGTCAGTTTGTCCGCGTTGGCGCAGGACTCCTGGAACTGCCAGAGGCCGATGAAGGTGTAGGCGCCGAAGACCATGACGGAGGCGCCGGTGGCCAGCCCGTCGAGGCCGTCGGTGAGGTTCACGCCGTTGGACATGGCGAGGATCATGAACAGCGCCCAGACGCAGAACAGCACCGGGCCGATCGACCAGCCGAAGTCCTCCACGAACGAGAGCCGGTCGGAGGCCGGGGTGCTGCCCGCGGAGTTGGGGAACTGGAGCGAGAGCACCGCGAAGGCGATGCCGACGATCAGCTGTCCCGCCATCTTCGCCTTGGCCCGCAGGCCGAGCGAACGCTGCTTGACGATCTTGATGTAGTCGTCGAGGAACCCGACGAGGCCCATGCCGGCCATGAGGAACAGCACGAGAACGCCGGAGTAGCGGATGTCCTCACCCGTGATGACCTTCGCGAGGAGGTACGCGATGATCGTCGCCGTGATGAAGGCGATGCCGCCCATCGTGGGCGTGCCCTGCTTGCTGCCGTGCGTGCGCGGGCCGTCGTCCCGGATGAACTGCCCGTAGCCCTTGCGGGCCAGCAGCTTGATCAGCAGCGGAGTACCGACCAGGGTCAGAAAGAGCCCGATGGCCCCCGCGAAGAGGATCTGCCTCATCGGCCGGCGACCTCGCCCTCGGTCGAGTTCTCCAGCAGTGCCAGGGCGACCTTCTCCAGGCCGACCGACCGGGACGCCTTCACCAGCACGACGTCTCCCGGGCGCAGTTCACTGCGCAACAGGTCGACGGCCGCCTGTGCGTCGGACACGTGCACCGACTCCTCACCCCACGAACCCTCGTTATATGCGCCCAGTTGCAGCCAGGAGGCTTCTCTCCCCCCGACAGCGACGAGCTTGCTGACGTTGAGCCGGACGGCGAGCCGTCCGACCGCGTCGTGCTCGGCGAGCGACGCGTCACCGAGCTCGGCCATCTGACCGAGCACCGCCCAGGTACGTCCCCCGTCGGCCCCTCGGGCCTGGCCCATGGCAGCCAGCGCACGCAGTGCGGCTCTCATGGATTCGGGGTTCGCGTTGTAGGCGTCGTTGACGACCGTCACACCGTCCGGACGCTCGGTGACCTCCATGCGCCAGCGGGAGAGGGTGCCCGCCTCCGAGAGCGCCTCGGCGATCTCGGTCACGGACATGCCCAACTCATGGGCGACGGCGGCCGCGGCGAGCGCGTTCGACACGTGGTGCTCACCGTACAGGCGCATGGTCACGTCGCTGCACCCGGTGGGTGTGTGGAGCTCGAAGGCGGGCCGCCCGTCGGCGGTCATCCTGACCTTCTCGCCCCGTACGTCCGCTTCCGGGGCTTCTCCGAAGAGCAGGACGCGCGCCTTGGTGCGCGAGGCCATGGCGCGGACGAGCGGGTCGTCCGCGTTCAGCACGGCGCAGCCGTCCTCGGGCAGGACCTCGACCAGCTCGCCCTTGGCCTGGGCGATGGCCTCCCGGCTGCCGAACTCGCCGAGGTGCGCGGAGCCGACGTTCAGGACGAGGCCGATGCGGGGCGGGGTGAGGTTGGCCAGGTAGTGGATGTGGCCGACGCCGCGGGCCCCCATCTCCAGGACCAGGTGCTCGGTCTCGGCGGTGGCGGTCAGCGCCGTGACCGGCAGGCCGATCTCGTTGTTGAGGGAGCCGGGCGTCCACACGGTCGGGCCCTTGCGCTGGAGGAGCTGCGCGATCAGGTCCTTGGTGGACGTCTTGCCTGCGGAACCGGTGAGTCCGACGACGGTGGTGCCGAGGCGTTCGACCACGGCACGGGCGAGGGCTCCGAGCGCGCCGACGACATCGTCCACGACGATCGCCGGAACGCCGACGGGGCGGGCCGCCAGTACGGCAGCGGCACCCGCCTCGACGGCGCGCCGGGCGTAGTCGTGGCCGTCGACCCGTTCGCCGGCGAACGCGGCGAACAGGCTGCCCGGCGCGACCTCGCGGGAGTCGATGACGACGGGTCCGGTCACGGTGACTGCCGGATCCGGTATGTCGTACGACTGCCCGCCGACGATTTCGGCGATCTCGGCGAGGGAAAGGGTGATCACTTGGTCATCCCTGACTGTTGTTCTCGAGGTGAGGGGCACGGTCCGCGGCGCCGGGGCGCGTCAGGGACCGCTCGATGGCTGCGTGCAGGACCTTGCGGTCGTCGAAGGCGCGTACCACCCCGTGGATGTCCTGGCCCTGTTCGTGCCCCTTGCCCGCGACGAGGACGGTGTCGCCCGCCTCCGCGCGGGCGACGGCGGCTGCGATGGCCGAGCCGCGGTCGGCGTCGACCAGCACGTCGCCGCGCTCGTGGACGGGCACTTCGGCGGCGCCGGAGAGCATCGCGGCGAGGATCGCGAGGGGGTCCTCGGAGCGGGGGTTGTCGGAGGTCAGCACGGCGGTGTCGGCGAGCCGGGCGGCTGCCGCGCCCATCGGACCGCGCTTGGTGGTGTCGCGGTCGCCGCCGCAGCCGAGGACGATGTGCACCTTGCCCTCGGTGACCTTGCGCAGGGAGCGCAGTACCGACTCGACGGCGTCGGTCTTGTGCGCGTAGTCGACGACGGCGAGGTAGGGCTGTCCGGCATCCACCCGCTCCAGCCGGCCGGGGACCCCGGGGACGGCCGCGATGCCGTCGGCGGCGATCTGCGGGTCGACGCCCGCGACGGCCAGCGTGACGATCGCGGCGAGGGTGTTGGCGACGTTGAACGGGCCGGGCAGCGGGGCGCGGGCGGTGATCCGCTCGCCCTTCGGGCCGACGGCCGTGAAGGTGCTGTCCTGCGGTCCGACCTCGACGTCCTCGGCGTGCCAGTCGGCGTCCGGGTGGCCCTCGGCGGAGAAGCTGGTGACCGGCACCCCGGACTCGGTCAGGAGCCTGCGGCCGTACTCGTCGTCGAAGTTCACGACGCCGCGGTGGCTGCGCTCGGGGGTGAACAGCCGGGCCTTGGCCTGGAAGTAGTCCTCCATGCCGGAGTGGAACTCCATGTGCTCCGGGCTGAGGTTGTTGAAGACGGCGACGTCGAAGACGCAGCCGTCGACCCGGCCGAGCACCAGGGCGTGGCTGGAGACCTCCATCGCGACGGCCTCGACGCCGCGTTCGCGCATGACGGCGAACAGGGCCTGGAGGTCGGTGGCTTCGGGGGTGGTGCGCTCGGACTTGATGCGCTCGTCGCCGATCCGCATCTCGACGGTGCCGATCAGCCCGGTGGGGCGTCCGGCGGCGCGCAGTCCGCCCTCGACGAGGTACGCGGTGGTGGTCTTGCCGGAGGTGCCGGTGATGCCGAGCTGGAGCAGGCCGATGCCGGGCCGCCCGTAGATGTCGGCGGCCAGCTCGCCCATGACGGCGCGCGGGTCCTCGGTGAGCAGCACCGGCAGGCCGGTGGCCGCGGCGCGTTCGGCGCCGGCGGGGTCGGTGAGGACGGCGGCGGCGCCGAGGCCCGCGGCCTGGGCCGCGAAGTCGGCGCCGTGGAAGCGGGCGCCGGGCAGGGCCGCGTACACGTCGCCCGGGCGCACGGCCCGCGAGTCGTGGGTGATGCCGGTGACCTCACCGGACCCGGCCGTTTCGACGCCGAGCCGGTCTGCCAGCTCGCCGAGCGGGGTGGGCCGGAGCCGGTCCGGTCGGGGCGCTCCCGGGTAGGTCACAGGCGCGTCCTTCTGAGAGGTTTGGGACTGATCAGCGTGGGGCACGGCGGTGAGCGTACCGGGCCGGTGCGGCGTCTCGCGAAGCGAGGGACCCTGGTTCCGGCGGTTCTCGTTCCGGTTCCCGGGATCGGGGGTGATGGTTGTCACTGAGGGTTCCCTTGGAGGAGATGCTCGCGCATCCCCGTGTTCACTCGCCGGGCTTGAAGGACACCGGCAGCCGGGGCGGCTCGCTGCCGGACGGTGGGGTCTGGAGGGTCTTGAGCGCGAACTCCATGACCTGCTTGTAGATCGGGCCGCAGATCTGGCCGCCGAAGTAGCTGCCCTTGGTGGGGTTCTGGATCGCGCAGTAGACGGTGATCTGCGGGTTGTCGGCGGGGGCGAAGCCCGCGAAGGAGGCGGTGTAGCCCTTGTAGACGCCGCGGACGGGGTCGACGCGGTTGGCGGTGCCGGTCTTGCCCGCGACCCGGTAGCCGGGGATGGCGGCCTTGGTGCCGGTCCCCTCCCGGTCGTCGACGACGGACTCCAGCATCGTCGCCAGGGTCTTGGCGGTCTTCTCGCTGACCACCCGGTTCCCCTCGGGGGCCTCGGCGGCGGTGAAGCGCCCGTCGGAGCCCTTGGCGCCGCGCACGAGGGTGGGGGCGATCCGTACGCCGCCGTTGGCGATGGTGGAGTAGACCGAGGCGGCCTGGACGGCGTTGAGCGAGAGGCCCTGGCCGAAGGGGATCGTGTACTGCTGCGAGGTCGACCAGTCCTTGGGGTGGGCCAGGAGGCCCGGCGACTCCCCCGGGTAGCCGAGCCCGGTCTTGGAGCCGAGGCCGAACTTGCGCAGGTAGGAGTAGAGGACCTGGTTGGATTCCGCCTGGGTCTTGCCGAGCTGACCGGTCGCCAGGATGGTACCGATGTTGCTGGACTTGGCGAGGACCCCGTTGAGCGTGAGGTACCAGGTGGGGTGGTCCACGTCGTCCTTGAAGAGCCGGTCGCCGCGGTGCAGCCGGTTGGGGACGGTGACGTGGGTGCCGGGCGTGGCGGCCTTCTCCTCCAGTACGGCGGCCATGGACATGACCTTGCTGGTGGAGCCGGGCTCGTACACGTCCTGGAGGGCCGCGTTGCCTAGGGAGGCGGAGGTCGCCTCGGAGAGGTCGTTGGGGTCGTAGCCGGGGGCGTTGGCCATGGCCAGCAGCTCGCCGGTCCGCGTGTTCTGCACGATGACGTAGCCGCGGTCGGCCTTGGACTTCTCGACCTGGTCGCTGATGGCCTTCTGGGCGGCCCACTGGATGTCGCGGTCGATGGTCAGCTCGATGTCGGAGCCGGGTACGGCCGGGATCTCGCTGCCGCCCGCGGTGGGGACCCGGCGGCCGCCGGCCTGGGCGTAGCGGATCTTGCCGTCCTCGCCGGCGAGTTCCTTGTCGAGCTGCGATTCGAGGCCGCCGCCGCCCTTGCCGTCGGCGCTGACGAATCCCAGTATCCCGGCGGCGAGATCCCCGTTGGGGTAGACGCGCTTGGTGGTCGGCACCTGGAGGACGCCGGCCAGGACGTTGGCTCCCGGACCACCCTTCAGCTTGTCCTCGTACGCCTTCTCGGCGAAGACGGACTTGAGGTCCTTGATCTGCTTCCAGACCTGGGGTGTCTGCCGGTAGGCGAGGACGGTGTAGCGGGACTTGGGTGCCGAGAGCTTCTTGACGAGCTCGTCGACGTCCTTGCCGAGGATCGGGGCGAGCAGGGCCGCCGCCTGCTGGGGTGCGTCGGGGGCCTTGCTGTCCTTTGGCGTGAACATCTTCGGGTCGGCCGTGATGTTGTGCGCGTCCACGCTGGTGGCGAGCGCGACGCCTTTGCGGTCGGTGATCTCGCCGCGCTCGGCGGCGACCGTGTACTCCAGGTAGCGGTTCTTCTCGGCCTTGGCCGCGTACGCGCTGGCGTCGACGGCCTGGACCTGGAGCAGGCGGGCCACGAAGGCCAGCATGACCAGCGTCAGCCCGAGGCTGACGAGCCGCAGCCGGGGGCGGGGGCTGCCGAGGCGCAGCGAGCGCTGTGCGCCTGGGCGCGCTGTGGTGCGCCCAGGGGCGGAAC
>NZ_JAAXYC010000350.1 GCF_018619185.1 Streptomyces sp. McG3
AACCTGCCGAAGCAGGCCGGGGTATCAACATATCTGGCGTTGACTTTTGGCACGCTGTTGAGTTCTCAAGGAACGGACGCTTCCTTCGGTCCCGTATCACCGGGGCCCTCCGGGCGCTTCCCTTCGTTTACTGCTTTGTCTTGCTGTCCTGCGTTTCCGACTCTATCAGACTCTTTCGTGTCCGATTCCCGGTCGAAACGGGTCCTACTTTTCGCTTTCCAGGTCCTTCGCTTTCGCGTTTTTCCTTTCCGGCGAGTCCGACTTTACCAGACTCTCTTTCGTTCCGTTTCCGGCCCGAATTCGATTTCTGATGGCCTGCGGAGTGGCCTTGCCTTTCGGCGTGTGCACCACGTTAGCCGATTCTCTTGGCAACTCATAATCGAGTCGATAGGGCGAATTACGGGCATGCCGAATTCGCACCCGCCAGGGTGAGTCGTAGGTAGTGGTTTGGCCGCTTCGAGTGGCCCGGTCCGGTCCGATGGACTGTGCCGAGAGCTGTACCCGTGTCAAGCGGCTCGGACTACATTAGGCGTCTGCCGAGGGTGCGTCAAGTTGCCTTGCCGCTCGGCCGGCGGCGCGGTACGTGGGCGCGGTACGGGCTCACCGTCGGGTCTCCCTCGATCCAGAAGCGCCACGGCTGGTGGGCGCCGTCACCGCCGACGCCTGTGCGGGGGCCGCTGCGTACGAGGTCACGCGGCGGCGGGGTGCCGTGCAGTACGGACAGGGCCGGGGCGGGGCCGCCGAAGAGATCGCTGCCGTTCAGGGTGCGGTCGACATCGAGGGCGGTGGCGAGCCGGGCCGGGCCTTTGGCCAGTTCCTTGTCATTGCGGGCCGAGACGCGTCGGTCGCGGGCCAGAGCGGCGCCGACGTCGATCTCGCCCGCCCGGAGCAGCACCCCGCTCGCACGGCCTTCCGGGCCGCAGACCAGGTTGAGGCAGTGCCACATCCCGTACGTGAAGTAGACGTACGTGTGACCGGGCGGACCGAACATCACGCTGTTGCGCGCGGTGCGGCCCCGGAAGGCGTGCGATCCGGGGTCGACCTCGCCCGCGTACGCCTCGACCTCTGTCAGCCGCAGCTCGATCGTGCCCGCCGCGCTGCGACGGACGAGCGTGCGGCCCAGGAGGTCGGGGGCCACTTCCGTGACGGAGCGGTCGAAGAACTCTCGCGTCAGTGGGGCGCGGTCCGGGCTCGTGGTCATGGCGACCGAGGGTACTGGGATCGCGTGGACGGGAACCGGCTACCGTCGTGGCGCGTATGTAGGGGTCAGAACCTAGAAGGAGTGACTATGGGCTTCAAGCGGCTGCTCGCGAGCATGGGTGCCGGCGGTGCCTCGGTGGAGACCGAGCTCACCGAGGTGAATGTCGTCCCCGGCGGGGTCGTCCAGGGCGAGGTGCGGATCCAGGGCGGTTCGGTCGCCCAGCAGATCGAGGGGCTCTCCGTCGGCCTCCAGGCGCGGGTCGAGGTCGAGGGCGGGGACCAGGAGACCAAGCAGGACATCGAGTTCACCAAGGTGAGCCTCGGGGGCGCCTTCGAGGTGCAGGCGGGCGCGGTGCACGTGGTGCCGTTCGGCCTGGAGATCCCGTGGGAGACGCCGATCACCATGTTCGGCGGCCAGCAGCTGCGCGGGATGAACATCGGGGTGACGACCGAGCTGGAGATCGCCCGCGCGCTGGACTCCGGTGACCTGGACCCGATCAACGTTCACCCGCTGCCGGCGCAGGAGGCCATCCTGGACGCCTTCCGGCAGCTGGGCTTCGGCTTCCGCAGCGCGGACATGGAGCGCGGTCACATCCGCGGTACGCGTCAGCGGCTGCCGTTCTACCAGGAGATCGAGTTCGTCCCGCCGACGCAGTACCGCGGGCTGAACCAGGTGGAGCTGACGTTCGTCGCCGACGACCGCGAGATGGACGTCATTCTGGAGATGGACAAGAAGCCGGGGCTGTTCAGCGAGGGCAGCGACTCCTACCGCGCGTTCAAGGTGGGGCTGCACGACTACCAGCAGACCGACTGGGCCGCGTACCTCAATCAGTGGCTCGCCCAGGTCGGCGGACAGCGCAACTGGCTCTAGAGCGTGGCACCGCCCCCTATGGTCGGGTGGGAAGGCAGACGAACCGATCAGGAGAGGTGCGAGACGTGACCGAGCCGAAGAGGGCCCCGCTGCCGCACGACTTCCATCCGGAGGTTGTGGCGTTCACTGTGGTGAGCGACGATCTGGCGCCGGGGGCCGTGCTGGGCGATGCCCAGGTGCTTGCGGGTGGGAACACTTCGCCGCAGCTGCGGTGGGAGGGTTTCCCCGAGGGGACCAAGAGTTTCGCCGTGACGTGCTTCGACCCGGACGCCCCGACGGGCAGCGGGTTCTGGCACTGGGTGCTCTTCGATGTCCCGGCCTCGGTGACGGAGCTCCCGGCCGGTGCGGGCAGCGGAACGTTCGCGGGGCTGCCCGAAGGGGCCGTCCAAGCCCGTAACGACTACGGCTCCAAGGACTTCGGGGGCGCCGCGCCGCCGCCCGGGGAGAACCACCGCTATGTGTTCACCGTGTACGCGGTGGACACCGAGAAGCTCGGGATCGACAGCGACGCGTCTCCCGCGGTGGCCGGATTCAATCTTCGGTTCCACACACTGGGGCGTGCTCAGCTGATCGGTGAGTACGAGGCTCCTTCCGGCGATTAGTTCGTTTGCTGTTTGCCCTGCTCTGGTCTTGGAGAGATCAGAGCAGGGCATTTTTTATTGCGTTGTCCATCGCGGCCTGCCCAGCCAGAGTTGATCCGGGCCTGCCAGGGGGCGGGCGGCACACGGGAGGTGGGCAGGATGCGTGACACGCTGGTTCTCAACGCGAGCTTCGAGCCGCTGTCGACAGTGACGCTCAACCGTGCGGTGGTCCTGATCCTGACGGACAAGGCCGTCGTCGAGCAGTCGCATCCCGAGCTCCGTATGCGTGGTGCCGCCGTGGACATTCCGGCGCCCCGGGTGATCCGGCTCTGCCGGTACGTACGGGTGCCGTTCCGAAGACAGGCGCCGTGGTCCAGAAGGGGTGTGCTGATACGGGACCAGCACCGGTGCGCGTACTGCGGGCGTCGGGCTTCCACCGTCGACCATGTGGTGCCGCGCGCCCAGGGCGGGCAGGACACCTGGCTGAACACGGTGGCTTCCTGTGCCGAGGACAACCACCGCAAGGCAGCCCGGACGCCGGATCAGGCGGGGATGCCGCTCCTGAAGCAGCCGTTCGTCCCCTCCCCCGCCGAGGCGATGCTGCTGGCGATGGGGGCCGGCGACCGCTCGGCACTGCCGGAGTGGCTGGACCGGACGGCAGCGGCGGCTTGAGGACGTAGTCGGTGTACGCCTGGTGACGTATGCGTGGGCCCGTTCCCGTGAGGGGGCGGGCCCACGTACGTCAGCGGAGCAGCAGTTGCACGATGGCCATCGTGCCGACGGACACGATGAGGGCGCGCAGGACGGTGGGGCTCAGGCGGCGGCCGACCTTGGCGCCTATCTGGCCGCCGATGGCCGAGCCGACCGCGATGAGGACGACGGCCGTCCAGTCGAAGTGGGCGACGAAGAGGAAGAACAGCGCGGCGATGGTGTTGACCACGGCCGCCAGGACGTTCTTGACGGCGTTGAGGCGCTGCATGGTGTCGTCGAGCAGCATGCCCATCAACGACAGGTAGATGATCCCCTGGGCGGCGGTGAAGTAGCCGCCGTAGACGCTGGCGAGCATCAGGCCGGTGAACAGGAGCGGTCCGCCGTCGGTGCGGGGTGTGGCTCCGGTGTGTTCGCGGCGGCGCTGGACGGCTTTGCTGATGCGTGGTTGCAGGATCACCAGGACGAGGGCCAGGGCGACCAGGACCGGGACGATCGTCTCGAAGGCGGTGGAGGGCAGGGCGAGGAGCAGGGTCGCCCCGCAGAGGCCGCCGATCGCCGCGCCGACGCTCAGCTTGAGGATGCGTCGGCGCTGTCCGGCGAGTTCCTTGCGGTAGCCGATGGCCCCGCTGATGGAGCCGGGGATGAGGCCCAGCGCGTTGGACACGGTCGCGGTGACCGGGGGGAGGCCGGTGGCGAGCAGGACGGGAAAGGTGATCAGGGTGCCCGAGCCGACGATCGTGTTGATCGTGCCCGCTCCGATGCCGGCCGCGAAGACGGCGAGTATTTCCCAGATGGACAAGGCCATCTCCTTCGGTGGTCAGTGACGCCTCCCCGCCATGAAGGTCGAGGGGCCTCACTGATCATGCACGAAGGGGCGTTCGGGTCAGGAGACCGGGGGTTCCTCGCGTCGTTCCACCGCCGGGGAGGGGATGCCGCCCTGGCTGCTTCCGCCGTTGCCGCTGTTCCCGCCGTTGCCGCTGTTGCCTCCGGTGTTGAAGCCGGGCATGCCGCCGCCGACGTTCCCGAAGGCTCCACTGAGGCCCTTGAGGGCGTCGCCGATCTCGCTGGGCACGATCCAGAGCTTGTTGGCGTCACCCTCGGCGATCTTCGGAAGCATCTGGAGGTACTGGTACGACAGGAGCTTCTGGTCCGGGTCTCCGGCGTGGATGGCCTCGAAGACCGTGCGGACGGCCTGGGCTTCGCCTTCGGCGCGCAGGGCGGCGGCCTTGGACTCGCCCTCGGCGCGCAGGATCGCGGACTGCTTCTCGCCCTCGGCTGTGAGGATCTGGGACTGCCTGATGCCCTCGGCGGTGAGGATCGCGGCGCGCTTGTCGCGGTCGGCGCGCATCTGCTTCTCCATCGAGTCCTGGATGGAGGTCGGCGGCTCGATGGCCTTGAGCTCGACGCGGTTGACGCGGATGCCCCACTTGCCGGTCGCTTCGTCGAGGACCCCGCGCAGGGCGGCGTTGATCTCCTCACGGGAGGTGAGGGTCCGCTCCAGGTCCATGCCGCCGATGATGTTGCGGAGGGTGGTGACGGTGAGCTGTTCGATCGCCTGGATGTAGCTGGCGACTTCGTAGGTCGCGGCGCGGGCGTCGGTGACCTGGTAGTAGATGACGGTGTCGATGTTGACGACCAGGTTGTCCTGGGTGATCACCGGCTGCGGCGGGAAGGGCACCACCTGTTCGCGGAGGTCGATCCGGTTGCGGATCGAGTCGATGAACGGGACGACGATGTTCAGCCCCGCGTTCAGGGTGCGGGTGTAGCGGCCGAACCGCTCCACGATGGCGGCGCTGGCCTGCGGGATGACCTGAATCGTCTTGATCAGGGCGATGAAGACGAGCACCACCAGAATGATCAGAACGATGACGATCGAATTCATGGTGTCTCTTGTGCCCTTCGGTTGGCCGGTGGATCGCGGTGATCGGGATCGGTTCTCATGTGGAGCCGGTGGTCCGTGCGTTGCGGGGCCGGTCCGGGTTCTCACGATGATCGACATGATCGACTTCGAGTCTGGCAGACCTGGGCCCGCCCCGTGCACGCTTCGGTCACATGACGACGGCCGTCGCTCCGTCGATGTCCACGACATCGACCTGGCTGCCTGGGTCGAAGACCTGGTCGGCGTCGAGCGTGCGGGCCGACCAGACCTCACCGGCGAGCTTGATACGTCCGCCGGAGGCCGATACCTGCTCCAGCACGACCGCCTGACGTCCCTTCAGAGCGTCGATGCCGCTGGCGTGCCCGGTCTGTCCGGCCCGGTGTCTGGCGGCGATCGGGCGCACTACGGCGATCAGCGCGACCGAGACCAGGACGAAAACCAGAACCTGGGCGACGATCCCGCCGCCGAGGGCGGCGACGGCCGACGCGGCCACCGCCCCGACGGCGAACATCCCGAATTCGGGCATCGCGGTCAGGACGAGGGGGATGCCCAGCCCCACAGCGCCGATCAGCCACCACACCCACGCGTCGATGTCCACATGGTCATCGTAGGACTGTCGGTGCGTCACCGACAGGGCGCACGGGTGGTCAACTGCGGTGCACGGCCCGCCGATCGTGGCGGGAGGGCTTGTTGGCGCCCGGCGGGGAGGGCCGTACGCGGCGGAGTCGGGGTCAGGAGAGCGGGAGGCCGTGGGCGGTGTAGCGGTCGCCGGTGTGCTCGACGATGAGCGGCAGGCCGAAGCAGAGGGAGAGGTTGCGGGAGCTGAGCTCCGTCTCCATGGGGCCGGCCGCGAGGATCTTCCCCTGGCGGATCATCAGGACGTGGGTGAATCCGGGCGCGATCTCCTCGACATGGTGGGTGACCATGATCATGGAGGGGGCGAACGGGTCGCGGGCGAGGCGGCCGAGGCGGCGTACGAGGTCCTCGCGCCCGCCGAGGTCGAGCCCGGCGGCGGGCTCGTCCAGGAGCAGGAGTTCGGGGTCGGTCATCATGGCGCGGGCGATCAGGGTGCGCTTGCGCTCTCCTTCGGAGAGCGTGCCGAACCTGCGGTCCAGGTATTCGGTCATGCCCAGGCGGTCGAGGAAGGCGCGGGCGCGCTCCTCGTCGACGGCTTCGTAGTTCTCGTGCCAGGTGGCGGTCATGCCGTACGCGGCGGTGAGGACCGTCTGCAGCACCGTCTGGCGCTTGGGCAGCTTGTCGGCCATCGCCACCCCCGCCATGCCGATCCGGGGGCGGAGCTCGAAGACGTCGGTGCCGACGCCGCCGAGCTGTTCGCCGAGGATCGTGGCCGTTCCCGTGCTCGGGAAGAGGTAGCTGGAGGCGAGGTTGAGGAGGGTCGTCTTGCCGGCGCCGTTGGGGCCCAGGATGACCCAGCGCTCCCCCTCCTTGACCGACCAGGAGACATCGTCCACCAGAGCGCGTCGGTCGCGGACCACGGATACGTCCACCAGCTCCAGTACATCGCTCATGGCGCGTTGTCTCCCCATGCAGTCTCGTCGATCGTCGCGTGCCGGTGGGCACGGCTCCCAGGGAAAACCTACGCCACCGCGCGAGCGCTTCAGGCGTGAGGGCCGTTCCCAGGCGTTGCCTAGGCTGTCGGCATGCTTGTCGAACCACGTTCAGGGTTGTTGGCCGCTTGGGGAAACGCGCTTCTGGCGGGACTCGTCTCGCCGGACGAGGCGGCCCTCGCGATTGTCGGGGAGGACGCGGTGCACCGCGTCGACGGACTGCCGGGTGAGGCGGGGCCGGTCGGGCTCACGCTGGCGCTCGGCCGGCTGAGGGGGTTGGGGGCGACCGGGTTCCGGGTCGCGCTGCCGGTGCCGGGGCATCCGCTGGGGCTGAGCGGTCCGCCCGATTTCAACGCGCGGGCGCTGGAGGCGGAGGAGGCGGTGGTCGCGTACGGGGTGCCGTACGGGCTGGTGCCGGAGGTCACCGAGGCGGGGCCGGCCGGGGATCTGCACGTCGAGGTGGTGTGGCGGGTGCTGCCGGTACGGGAGGCGCCGCCCGCGGACGTGCCGTCGCTGGGCGAGGCGGAGCGGGAGCTGGCGGAGGCGTTGCGGGATGCGACGGCGGTGCTGTCGCGGCTGGACGTGGCCGGCTCCGGGCCGGTGGCGGAGGCCGCGGTGGACGCGTACCGGGCGCGGGCGGAGCGGGGGCGCGATGTGCTGGCGCCCGGGTATCCGCCGCGGGCGGTGCGGGTGCTGGAGATGGCGCAGCGGGTGGGGCTGCTGGTCTCGGTGGCGTACGAGAACGGGCACGGCGGTGCGGTGAGCGCGTCGGAGATCGCGGCGCGGGGGGAGGCGTTGCGGCCGGTGGAGCGGGTGGCCCGGCGGGCTCAGGTGGCGGCGTACAACGCGTATGTGG
>NZ_JAAXYC010000351.1 GCF_018619185.1 Streptomyces sp. McG3
GGACCGCGTCACCCCCCGGCCACCCCCACGACGCCAGGACCTCACGCAACACTGATACCCCTGGTGCCACACTCACCCGCTCCGCCCCACCCGAGGACGACTCCATGGACCGGCTGTCCAACACCGTGCGCCCCTACGCCTGGGGGTCCACCACGGCGATTCCCGCCCTGCTCGGCATCGCGCCCACCGGCGAACCGCAGGCCGAGATGTGGATGGGAGCCCACCCCGGAGCACCCTCGCGCATCACCCGTACCACCGCGTCCGGTGAGAGGGAGCTGGCCCTCACCGAGGCCATCGACGCCGACCCGGAGGGGGAGCTCGGCGCGACGACGGTCGCCCGGTTCGGCCCCCGCCTCCCCTTCCTCCTGAAGCTCCTCGCCGCCGGCGCGCCCCTCTCCGTCCAGGTCCACCCGAATCTGGAGCAGGCCCGCGAGGGCTACGCCGACGAGGAGGCCCGGGGCGTCCCGATCGACGCCCCGCACCGCACGTACAAGGACGCGAACCACAAGCCCGAACTCATCTGCGCCCTCACCCCCTTCGACGGGCTGTGCGGCTTCCGCAGCCCCACCGAGGCGGCGGACGCGATGGAGGCGCTGGGAGTCGACTCCCTCAAGCCGTACGTGGACCTCCTCCGCGCCCACCCCGAGGAAGCGGCCCTCCGCGAGGTGCTCACGGCGATCCTCGGCGCGGAACCGGCGGAGATGGCCGAGACCGTGGCGGAGGCGGCGGCCGCCGCCGAACGCCTCGGCGGCGCCCACGCCCCGTACGCCCGCATCGCCCACCACTTCCCCGGCGACCCCGGAGTCCTGGCCGCGATGCTGCTGAACTACGTGCAACTCCAGCCCGGAGAAGCCCTTTTCCTCGGCGCGGGTGTCCCGCACGCCTATCTCGACGGCCTCGGCGTGGAGATCATGGCCAACTCGGACAACGTGCTGCGCTGCGGCCTGACCCCCAAGCACATCGACGTCCCCGAACTCCTGCGGATCGTCCGGTTCGAGGCCACCGAGCCCGGCGTGCTGCGCCCGGAGGCGGCCCCGTCGGGCGAGGAGCTCTACGAGACCCCCGCCGACGAGTTCGCCCTGTCCCGCTACACCCTCGCCCCGGGGGCGGCCCCCACCGAACTGACCGCCCCCACGCCGCAGATCCTGCTCTGCACGGCCGGCTCGGTCACTGTGGGCGAACTCGCCCTCGGACCCGGGGAGTCCGCGTACGTTCCGGCAGGCGAGACTGTCGAGGCGGCGGGACCGGGAACACTCTTCCGGGCCACCCTGGCGGCCTGACCCACGGACCGTCCCGACGGCTGCAACAATGTGCCGCCTCACCGCGACGGCACCTGCCGCGCACCGACGAAGGGACACCACGCACTCATGAGCGCGTCAGGCGGAACCAAGGCGATCGTGGCGGCACTCGTCGCCAACCTCTCGATCGCCGTGGCCAAATTCGTAGCGTTCCTCTTCAGTGGTTCCTCGTCGATGCTCGCGGAGAGCGTCCACTCGCTCGCCGACTCGGGCAACCAGGGACTCCTGCTGCTCGGCGGCAAGAAGGCGAAGCGCGAAGCCACCCCTCAACACCCCTTCGGCTACGGGCGCGAGCGCTACATCTACGCGTTCCTCGTCTCCATCGTCCTGTTCTCGGTCGGTGGCATGTTCGCGGTCTACGAGGGCTACGAGAAGATCAAGCACCCGCATGAGATCGAGGCCTGGTACTGGCCCGTCGGGGTCCTGATCTTCGCGATCATCGCGGAGATCTTCTCCTTCCGTACGGCGATCCGTGAGTCCAACCAGACGCGCGGCGACCGCTCCTGGACCGAGTTCATCCGCCGCTCCAAGGCGCCCGAACTCCCGGTCGTTCTCCTGGAGGACCTCGGCGCGCTCGTCGGCCTGATCCTGGCGCTCGCGGGCGTCGGCCTCGCCCTCGGCACCGGCAACGGAGTCTGGGACGGCATCGGCACCCTCTGCATCGGCATCCTGCTGATCCTCATCGCGATCGTCCTGGCCGTCGAGACGAAATCCCTCCTGCTCGGCGAGTCCGCCGGCCTCGAAGACGTCGAGAAGATCAAGGCGGCCGTGGTGGACGGCGAGACCGTCACCGGCATCATCCACATGCGCACCCTCCACCTCGGTCCCGAGGAACTGCTGGTCGCCGCCAAGATCGCGGTCCGGCACGACGAGACCGCGACCGAGGTCGCCGACGCCATCAACGCCGCCGAGAACCGCATCCGGGCGGCGTGCCCGATCGCCCGGGTCATCTACCTGGAGCCGGACATCTACAACGCGCAGGCCGCGGCGACCGGAACCAACCCGGGCAAGACCGCCGAGGCCCCGGAAACGGGACCCGAAACGGGCGAGGGCCCGGCCTCGAAGGATTCCGGCCACTGACCCACCGCGCATCAGCCCCGATCGGCCCGGTGACCCCTCACACACGCCCCTCTCCACGAACGGGCTGGGGCTCACTGGGCCGTTCGGTGTAGATTCGGATACGGATAACAGACGTCGCTGCTGATGGCGGTCGACCGGCGCTGGCGGGAGCCAGCCGGGCGAGGGACAGAGGGCCTCCGACGGACTGCACTGCGAACCCCCGGGCATTCCTGTGCCCGCCGCGCCGCAGAGTCAGCCCAGAAAGCCCACCCTCGACCCATCACGAGGAGCAGCCCGTTATGACGACGGCCACCAACCGCCAGGACTTCAAGGTCGCCGACCTCTCCCTCGCCCCCTTCGGGCGCAAGGAGATCACGCTCGCCGAGCACGAGATGCCCGGCCTGATGTCGATCCGCAAGGAGTTCGCCGCCACTCAGCCGCTGGCCGGCGCCCGGATCACCGGCTCGCTGCACATGACCGTGCAGACCGCCGTGCTCATCGAGACCCTCGTCGCCCTGGGCGCCGAGGTCCGCTGGGCCTCCTGCAACATCTTCTCCACCCAGGACCACGCCGCCGCGGCCATCGCGGTCGGCCCGAACGGCACTCCGGAAGCCCCCGCGGGCGTCCCGGTCTTCGCCTGGAAGGGCGAGACGCTGGAGGAGTACTGGTGGTGCACGGAGCAGGCGCTGACCTGGCCGAACACCCCCACCGGCGGCCCGAACATGATCCTGGACGACGGTGGCGACGCCACCCTCCTCGTCCACAAGGGCGTCGAGTTCGAGAAGGCCGGTGCCGCCCCGGACCCGTCGACCGCGGACAGCGAGGAGTACGCCCACATCCTCACCCTGCTGAACCGCACCCTCGGCGAGGCCCCGCAGAAGTGGACCCAGCTCGCGTCCGAGATCCGCGGTGTCACCGAGGAGACGACGACGGGTGTGCACCGCCTGTACGAGATGCACCGTGACGGTTCCCTCCTGTTCCCCGCGATCAACGTGAACGACGCGGTGACCAAGTCGAAGTTCGACAACAAGTACGGCTGCCGCCACTCCCTCATCGACGGCATCAACCGCGCCACCGACGTCCTGATCGGCGGCAAGACCGCCGTCGTCTTCGGCTACGGCGACGTGGGCAAGGGCTGCGCGGAGTCCCTGCGCGGCCAGGGCGCCCGGGTGATCATCACGGAGATCGACCCGATCTGCGCGCTGCAGGCGGCCATGGACGGCTACCAGGTCGCCACGCTGGACGACGTCGTGGAGCAGGCGGACATCTTCGTCACCACGACGGGCAACAAGGACATCATCATGGCCAAGGACATGGCCCGGATGAAGCACCAGGCGATCGTCGGGAACATCGGCCACTTCGACAACGAGATCGACATGGCCGGCCTCGCGAAGATCGACGGCATCGTCAAGGACGAGGTCAAGCCCCAGGTCCACACCTGGACGTTCTCCGACGGCAAGGTCCTCATCGTCCTGTCCGAGGGCCGCCTCCTCAACCTGGGCAACGCGACCGGACACCCCTCCTTCGTGATGTCCAACAGCTTCGCGGACCAGACCCTCGCGCAGATCGAGCTGTTCACGAAGCCCGAGGAGTACCCGACCGACGTGTACGTGCTGCCCAAGCACCTGGATGAGAAGGTCGCCCGACTCCACCTCGACGCCCTGGGCGTCAGGCTCACGACGCTGCGCCCCGAGCAGGCGGCGTACATCGGTGTCGAGGTAGAGGGCCCGTACAAGCCCGACCACTACCGCTACTGATCCCTCCGCGGTCGCTGATCGACCCTCGGCGTTCGGGAGGCCGGCCTCCCGAACGCCGAGCGGCGTCACAGCCCGCGGCAGCAGATCCGAGCGCAGGCCCCCGCACCCCCGTGCCGGGGGCCTGCTCCCGTTACCGCCCCCGCACGACCCGAGGAACCCGAAGGACCCCATGCCCCGCGGCAGGTATTCGCTCCACGACCTTCACGATCACACCCCCCTCGGCGAAGAACACTTCCACTGCGCCCCCGGCCCCTCCGGCTGGCGCTACGTCTCCCAGACCACATCCCCCGACGGAGACCACCTCGGCTCCGTCGACCTGGCCCTGGACGAGCTGGGCCGGCCCATCCGCCTCGAACTCCACGCGGCGAGCTGGCAGGTACGAGGAGCAGCCCTGGAAGGGGTCACCTGGGTCCGGACCGACCCGACCGGCAGCCACGCCACCGAGGGCAATGTCCGCGCCCACACCTTCGCCGGCACGTCCCCCGCGTTCCTCATCGCCATGACCCGTCTTCTGCGCCTCACCCCCGCTTCCCCCACGACCCGTGTCCGTGTGGTCACCTTCACGGACCCGGTGCTCGCACCCAGGACCGTCGACCAGTCCTGGGCCCTGGTGAACAGTGAAGCGCACACCACTGACAACGGCCCCCTGATCGTGGACGAATACCAGGTCAGCGCCCTGGACACCGGGGAGCAGCACGCCATCCACATCGCCGGCGATGTGGTCCTCGCGGCACCCGGCATCGAGCTCGAACACCTGGAGACGCCCCCGTCACCCCGCGCCTCCGACACCCCGGCCGACCAGGACCTGCCGTCAGGATCCGGGCCGGACACCACCTAGCCGGGCGGGGCGAACCCGCCCGAGGGAGCACTTCCGCGCTGCTGCTCGTGCCCACCGGCGGCATCGCGCCCCGCACCGGAACCGGCCCCGGCAGACACCGTCCCCCCAAAACTCCCGCCGGCCCCAACAGGCCCAACATGCGCGCCAGGCCCAACAGGCCCGGCGAGCCCGGACGGTACGAGCCGGGGCGCTACGGGCCCCTCGACGCGGGGCCCGGCGAACACGCGCCGCGCGTCCCGTGACTGCCGCTCATGAACCACCGCGGCCAGGAACGCGGCCGCGGGAACACCCTGGGGCGCGGCGGCTCCCGTCAGGGCGACCAGTTCACCGGCCAGCCGTTCCGCGATCGAACGCCCCACACCGGGATCCAGCTGACGCATCCGCGTGAGGTACTGCCGTATCCCGAGCCAGAGTTCGTCGGGTACGGCCGACAGATCCAGCTGCGCGAACCGGCCGACCAGCCAGGGCGGGGGAGGCGGCACGGAGACGGACCGGCCCGTGGCAGCGACCCGTTCCCGGATCACCAGCGTCCCGGCGAACACGTCACCTATCCGGCGCCCCCGCGCCGACACCAGGGACGCGATCGAGGCCAGGGCGCCGAAGGTCATGAGGATCTCGACGAGCCCCATGGCCCCCCGCACGAGCGCGTGCCGGAAACGGATCGGCCCACCGTCGTCCCGCACCACCCGCAGCCCGCAGGCGAGCTTCCCCAGGGACCGGCCATGACTCAGCGTCTCCACCGCGACCGGCCCACCGATCAGGACCAGCAGGAAAGAGGCGACCCCGATCGCCGCGACCGCCGCCTCGTCCAAGGAGGCGGAAGCGATGCCCAGCACGACGGATATCAGGATGAAGGCGGCGAACGTCACCGCCAGGTCGATCGCCGAGGCGAGCGCCCGGCTCGGCAGCCGCGCGGGCCTCAACCCCAGGACGACCGCGTCCCCGGTAACCAGCTCACTCATCGGGCCCCACCCTTCGCCGACCTTCTCTGCCCCAGCCGGGCACAGTCTGCCAAGCTGACCGCCAGCGCGCCGCAGTAGTACGAACCCGTACGCACCCATGCCTGGAGCAACAGACGCCCATGGACCTCGACGTCTTCGTCACCGCCCACCGCACGGAGTGGGACCGCCTCGAACACCTCCTGCGCCGGGGGCGCCGCCTCACCGGAGCGGAAGCGGACGAACTCGTCGTCCTCTACCAGCGCACGGCGACCCACCTCTCGCTGGTCCAGTCGAGCAGCCCCGACCCCCTCCTGACCGGA
This sequence comes from Streptomyces sp. McG3, assembly GCF_018619185.1. Taxonomy (GTDB): domain Bacteria; phylum Actinomycetota; class Actinomycetes; order Streptomycetales; family Streptomycetaceae; genus Streptomyces. The sequence goes on from NZ_JAAXYC010000351.1 coordinate 6,214, forward strand.
CGTCTCACCCAGCTCGTGGCCCGCGCCCGGTCGACGGTGACCGGCACCCGCAAGGCGTCCTGGCGGGACGCGGCCCGGTTTCTCACCGCGGGATTCCCCGCCGCGGTCTACCGCTCGCGCCACTGGTGGATTCCGACAGCGGTGCTCTCGACAGTGGTGGCGGCACTGCTGGGCTGGTGGATCGGCACCCACCCCGAGGTTCAGGCCGCGATCGCCGCACCGGCGGACCTCCGTGCCATGACCCGACCGGGCGGGGAGTACGAGACCTACTACTCCACTCATCCGGCCGCGTCGTTCGCGGCACAGGTATGGACGAACAACGCGCAGGCCGCGGCCCTGTGCCTGATCCTGGGGGCGTTCCTCGGCATACCGGTGATCTGGATCCTCTTCCTCAACATGCTCAACCTCGGCGTCGGCATAGGCCTCATGTCCTCCGCGGGCCGTCTCGATGTCTTCCTCGGCCTGGTGCTGCCCCATGGTCTGCTCGAACTGACAGCGGTGTTCGTCGCCGCCGGCACAGGGCTACGCCTCGGCTGGACCGTGATCGACCCCGGTCCCCTGTCACGCCGGACCGCCCTGGCTCAGCAGGGCCGCGCCGCCCTGGGCATGGCAATCGGTCTGGCCCTGGTCCTGTTCGTCTCCGGACTCATCGAGGGCTTCGTGACCCCGTCCGGTCTCCCGACCTGGGCCCGGATCACCATCGGCATCGCCGCTGAGCTGGCCTTTCTCGCGTACGTCTACATCCTCGGCGGCCGCGCGGCCCGCGCCGGCGACACAGGCGACCTCACAGCGGTCGAACGCAGCGCCGAACTTCCCACCGCAGCCTGATGGCCGATGTGCTTTCACCCCTGCTGACCTGCTAGTGTCCCCCTCGCCCACAAAAACCGTTGACACGGCAGATGTGGGGAGGTAGATTTGAACGGTTGCCTCGGACTAGACAAGTTCGAGTTGAGCGCGTATTCTCTATCTCGCTCGTGCAGGGGCGTCCACTAACCCCGCCGGGCCAAATGATTCTCTCTTGTCGAACTCATCGAGTCGTTCGTTTGGCTCCGTGAGTTTCTGATAAAGTCGGATCCGCCGAAAGGCAAGGCCACTCCGCAGGCCATCAGATATCGAATTCGGGCCGGAAACGGAACGAAAGAGAGTCTGGTAAAGTTGGACTCGCCGGAAAAGGAAAACGCGAAAGCGAAGGATCTGGAAAGCGAAAAGCAGGACCCGTTTCGACCGGGAATCGGACACGAAAGAGTCTGATAGAGTCGGAAACGCAGGACAGCAAGACAAAGCAGTAGACGAAGGGAAGCGCCCGGAGGGCCCCGGTGATACGGGACCGAAGGAAGCGTCCGTTCCTTGAGAACTCAACAGCGTGCCAAAAGTCAACGCCAGATATGTTGATACCCCGGCCTGCTTCGGCAGGTT
>NZ_JAAXYC010000352.1 GCF_018619185.1 Streptomyces sp. McG3
GAGCCGATGATCCGGTTGGGGCCGAGGACGCCGGGAAGCTCGCGTATCTCCGGGTCGGTCAGGTCGAGGTCCTCGACCAGCAGTTCCCGGCCGTCGTACACGGCCCGGGTCCTGGCCCGGACATGGCCACCGCGTTCACCGGAGCGGCCCAGGACGAGGGTGTCGCGCAGAAGCATCCGGGCGCCCGCTGCGAGGGTCACCTCCATCGTGCGGTCGACCCGTGCCCCGTGCGCGACCACGAACGGCTTCCCGTCCCAGTCCAGTCGGCCTCCTGCCGCGATGTCGATCCTGGCCCGCCACGCCGATCTGCCTCCCCGGTGGTCGTACGCCACCAGACCGGAGGGTTCGATCAGCTCCAGGCGGGCCCCCGGGCCGACCGAGACGTGCAGCCGGAGATCGTCGCCGGCCAGCAGGCCCGCCCGGGTGCCGACGAGGGCGATCCGCAGGCGGTCCGCGCACGGCAGCAGGGGGCGGGGGGCGAGGAAGGCCCCGGGAGACAGCTCGCGGGCGAGGTGTCTCCCCGAGGCGTCGCGCTCGACGGCGACGACCGTGGGGTCGTCGGGCTCGGCCGGACCGGCGGCGGGCGCGGGCGGGCCCGTCACGAGCCGTCGTGGCTGTGGCTGTGGGGCGCCATCGGGCCGGGGTCGGTCGGGACATGGGTGCCGGAGCGGTGGCGTACCAGCACGGCCCGCACCCAGTCGGCCAGTTGGGCGATCGACTCCGGATCGTGCTTGGACAGCGCGAGGACCGGCAGACCGTCGCGGGCCCGTTCGGCGTCGGCGACCATGGCGGCCACGTCGACCTCCACATGGGGCGCGAGGTCGGTCTTGTTGATGACCAGGAGGTCCGCGCCGGTGATGCCAGGGCCGCCCTTGCGGGCGACGTCCCCGCCGCCCGCGACGTCGATGCTGAAGAGCTGGGCGTCGGCGAGCGCGGGACTGAACGTGGCGGTGAGGTTGTCGCCCCCGCTCTCGATGAGCACCAGGTCCAGCGGCCCGTAGGCCTCCTCCAGGTCCTCGACCGCGTCGAGGTTGGCGCTCACGTCGTCGCGGATCGCGGTGTGCGGGCAGGCGCCGGTCTCGACGGCGCGGATGCGTTCGGTGGGCAGGACGCCGGCCGAGCGGAGGAAGCGGGCGTCCTCGTCGGTGTAGATGTCGTTGGTGACCACGGCCATCGAGAGCTCGCCCGCCAGTTCGCGGCAGAGGGTGGCGAGGATGGAGCTCTTTCCGGTGCCGACGGGGCCGGCGACGCCGATGCGCAGGGCGCGCGGCTGGTTGAGCGGCTGGTGGTAGTGCTCGTTGGGGCCCTGGGCGGGCTGTCCGGGCTGCTGGGCGGATGCGTTGTCAGGCAAGGAAGAGTCTCCGTTCGCGTCGGTCGTGTTCGAGTGCCCACTGCTCGCTGAGCGGTGGTGTTCGGGCGGGGAGTTCGGCGGGGGTGCGCACGGCCAGTGCTTCCGTGACGGTTCTCGCGGCGTCCCCCTCGGCGGTGATGATCCACGCGACCGAGTCGAGGGGATCGCCGGGCAGCAGCTTGAGCGCGGCGGAGGCGATGGTCTGCAGTTCGTCGTAGACGACGCCGTGGACCAGGGCCTCCTCCCCCACCCCCAGGACGGCCCCGAGCGCCCCGAGGGTCACCGGCCGCAGGGGGCGCGGGTGGAGCCGTGTCAGGGCGGTGACCGCGGGATGGTCCGGGGCCAGCCGGCGGGCGAGGCGGTGCACGCCTCGGCCCAGTGCGGCGGACGCCTCGCGCAGCGGCGCCGTCGGCGTGCGGGCGGCGAGCGCCTCCTGCACGGGCGCGTACTCCACCGGATCGCGCTGGGCGGCGCGCAGGGCGAGTACGGCGGCGGCCGCTTCGGTGACGACGGTGGTGTGCAGGCGTGCCCTCAGCAGGGCGGGGATCTGCGCGCGGGTGAGGCCCGCCGCGACGGCCGGTTCGAGGCCCGCGCTGTAGGTGTGGGCACCGACCGGGAGCCGCCCGTCGGCGAGGAGGTGGCGGGCGAGCAGCGCCATCAGAACATGCTGTACCGCTGGGCCAGCGGCAGTTCGGCGGCGGGGGCGGGCTCGACGAGCTCCCCGTCGATGCGGATGGCGAAGGTCTCCGGGTCCACGTCGATGGCCGGGAGCGCCGTGTTGTTCGGCAGGTCCGCCTTGGTGAGGTGCCGGGTGGGCCGTACGGCGACCAGCTCCCGGACCAGGCCGAGCCGTTCGGCCAGTCCGTCGGCCAGTGCCAGCGGGGACACGAAGCTGACCGAGAGGTGCGGCGCGGCCTCGGCGGCGGACGTGGCGCGCAGAAGAACCGGCTGGGTGGTGGGAATCGCCGCGCCCGCGTCGCCCAGGGGCGCGTACACGGCCATGCCGCCCTTGATGACGGCGGCGGGCCGGATCCCGAAGAAGGCGGGATCCCAGAGCACCAGGTCCGCGAGCCTTCCGGGCTCCACGGAGCCGACGACGTGGTCGATACCGTGGGCCACGGCCGGGCAGATCGTGTACTTGGCGACGTACCGGCGCGCCCGCTCGTTGTCGGCGGGCAGTTCGCTGCCGCGGTCGCCGAAGCGCTGCTTCATGACGTGGGCGACCTGCCAGGTGCGGCAGACGACCTCGCCGATGCGGCCCATCGCCTGGGCGTCGGAGGAGGTGATGGAGAGGGCGCCGATGTCGTGCAGCACGTCCTCGGCGGCGATGGTGGTGGCCCGGATCCGGGACTCGGCGAAGGCGAGGTCCTCGGGTACCCGGGGGTTGAGGTGGTGGCACACCATCAGCATGTCGAGGTGCTCGGCGACGGTGTTGACGGTGTGCGGGAGCGTCGGATTGGTGGACGCCGGGAGGATGTTCGGGTGGGAGGCCACGGTGATGATGTCGGGAGCGTGGCCGCCGCCCGCGCCCTCAGCGTGGAAGACGTGGATCCCGCGTCCGGCGATGGCGTCGAGGGTGCCTTCGACGTAGCCGACCTCGTTGAGGCTGTCCGCGTGCAGCGCCACCTGGAGGCCGTACGCGTCGGCCGCCCGCAGTGCGGCGTCGATCGCGGCCGGGGTGGCGCCCCAGTCCTCGTGGACCTTGTAGCCGCCGGCGCCGCTGAGGGCGGCCTCGCGCAGGGCTTCCTCGCCGACGGTGGAGCCCTTGCCGAACAGCATGACGTTGAGCGGGACGCGGTCCAGGGACCGGTGCATCATGGCGAGGTTCCACGCGCCGGGGGTGACGGTGGTGGCCTTGGATCCCTCGGTGGCGCCGGTGCCTCCCCCGATGACGGTGGTGGTGCCGGTGGCGAGCGCCTCGTGGAGGGTCTCCGGCATCAGGAAGTGGACATGGGTGTCGACGGCTCCGGCCGTGAGGATGCGGCCCTCGCCGGAGATCACGTCGGTGCCCGGGCCGATCACCAGATCCGGATGGACGCCGTCGCTGATGTCGGGGTTGCCGGAGCGGCCGAGGGCGACGATCCGCCCGTCGCGGACCCCGATGTCGGTCTTGACGACGCCCCAGTGGTCCAGGACGACCGCGTTGGTGATGACGAGGTCGGGCGCGCCCTCGGCCCGGGAAGCGGTGGCCTGGGCCATCGACTCGCGGATGGACTTGCCGCCCCCGAAGACGGCTTCGTCGCCGCCGAAGCACCGGTCCTCCTCGACCTCGATCCACAGATCGGTGTCGGCGAGGCGGATCCGGTCCCCGGTGGTGGGTCCGTAGAGCGAGGCGTAGGCGGCGCGGGTCAGCTGGGCCATGTCACAGGTCCTCCGTTCGAGGCGTGGGTGTGGCGGCGGGTGTGCGGGTCCCGGGCAGCACGATGCCGGGAACGCGGCGGCGGCCGCGGAGTTCGACGAGGCTGACGTCGACGCCGACACCGGGTTCGAAGCGCAGGGACGTGCCCGAGGGAATATCGAGCCGAAATCCCCGGGCCGCACTCCGGTCAAAAGAAAGTGCCGGATTAGCGTCGGAGAAATGAAGATGCGATCCGACCTGAATAGGCCGGTCACCGTCATTCACCACGGTGAGAGGCAATACCGCGCTTTCGGCGTTGATGTGCACCACTCCGGAGCCGGTCCGGATCTCGCCCGGGATCACGGGATCGGCGAGGTGATCGTGACGAGCTTGCGCCCGTCCGGGAAGGTCGCCTCGACCTGGACGTCCTGCAGCATCTCCGGGACGCCTTCCAGCACTTCAGCACGGGTGAGCACGGCCCGGCCCGCTGTCATCAGCTCGCTGACCGGGGCCCCCTCACGAGCCCGCTCCATCGCCCAGCACGCGAGCAGGGCGACGGTCTCCGGGTAGTTGAGGCGGACGCCGCGGGCACGCCGGTCACGGGCGATCATTCCGGCAACACTCAGTAGCAATTTCTCCGTGTCGGACGGAGTCAGAAACATGGGAAACCTCCATGGCGGCCTCCCCGGAATTCCCGGCGGCGCCTGAACCACATGCCTCTTATAACCCTTCTCTTCCCGGCGTGGCAAATTCCTGCGCACGGCAAAAAGTCCCTTTTTGTGGTTACGACCCACTACATACGGGCAAAACGTACAAAATTCGGTCGGTCGGCTACCGGAATCAGCGCGTCGGAGCGGGCCGGTCGGAAGGTTCCGGTGGTGCTGTCCCGCCCGGTCCGCCCTGGTGCCGCGCGGGACGCGACGGTGACCGAACGGCGTCGCCGGTCCGCGCCCCCGGAAGGTCCGGCGTCTCGAAACGGGGCGGAAGATCGGGGGTGAGCAGTGACCGTGTCCGGGTCATCGATCCCACCTGCTCCTTCGGAAGTAGTACGGTCCCGCCCTCACCGGTGATTCGGAGCCGGGCGCCGAAGGGATTGGGTCGCCGGGTGACCCACCTCACACAGGGCACTGTCAGCAATCGGGGCGCCATCCCGTTCAGAGGACACACGAACGAGACAGGAGCCATGTCATGAAGCACCGCATCGTCGTACTCGGCGCCGGCTACGCCGGGGCTTTCGCCGCCGGCAACCTGGCCCGCAGGCTCTCCCCCGCCGACACCGAGATCACCGTCGTCAACGCCGTGCCCGACTTCGTCGAGCGGATGCGCCTCCACCAGCTCGCCAGCGGCCAGGATCTCGCGTCCCGCAAGCTCACCGACGTATTCGCGGGCACCGGGGTGCGGCTGCGTCTGGCGCGTGTCACCGGTATCGACCCCGAGCACAGGACCGTCGCCGTGGCCGGCGAGGACGGCGCCGGTGAACTCACCTACGACACCCTTCTCTACGCGCTCGGCAGCTCCGTCGCCCACCATGACGTCCCCGGCGCGGCCGAGTACGCCTTCGATGTGGCCGGCCGGTCCTCGGCGCTGCGCCTGCGCGAACGCCTGGCCGGCCTGGGCGGGGGCGGCACCGTCGTGGTCGTCGGCGAGGGGCTGACCGGCATCGAGACCGCGACCGAGCTCGCGGAGTCGCGTCCCGGGCTCTCGGTCGCGCTCGCGGCCCGAGGCGAGCTGGGCGCCTGGCTCTCCCCGAAGGCGCGCCGTCATCTGCGCGGCGCCTTCGACCGGCTCGGCGTCACCGTGCACGAGCACACCGCCGTCGAAGCCGTCGAGCCGACACGGGTGCTCACCGCCGACGGCAGGTCCATCCCGGCCGATGTGACCGTGTGGTCGGCCGGGTTCGCCGTGCATCCCATGGCGGCCGCCGCCGGCCTGGAGGTCGCCGGGACCGGCCGGATCGTCGTCGACCGCACCATGCGTTCGGTCTCGCACCCGGACGTCTACGCCGCGGGCGACTGCGCCTACGCGATCGGTGAGAACGGCCGGCCGCTGCCGATGTCCTGTGCCTCGGCCGGTCTCACCAACATGCAGGCGACCGCCGCGATCATCGCGCGCCTGACGGGCCGTGAGGTCCCGGCCACCGGGCTGAAGTACTTCGGCAACCACATCAGCCTCGGGCGGCGGGACGCCATCTTCCAGATGGTGGACGGGGACGTCAGGTCGAAGGCCTGGTACCTGGGCGGCCGAACCGCCGCACGGCTCAAGTCGGGTGTGCTCGCGGGGGCCGGCTGGGGCATCGCCCATCCGACCTTCGGCCTGCCGAAGCGCAGGCACCGGCTGGCCCCCGCGCCCGGCCGGGCCGGTGCGCGGGTCGCCGCCTAGGCTGATGCGCATGGACAGCGCAGCCGTCGATCAGTTCGAGGTCGGCCGGAGCAGGCTGGCCTCGCTCGCGTACCGTCTGCTCGGCTCGGCGGCCGACGCCGAGGACGCCGTGCAGGACACGTTCCTGCGCTGGCAGGCCGCGGACCGCGAGCGGATCGAGGTACCGGGGGCGTGGCTGACCAAGGTCGCCACCAACCTCTGCCTGGACCGGCTCCGCTCGGCCCAAGCGCGTCACGAGCGAGCGGCCGGCGCGTGGCTGCCCGAACCGCTCCTCGACGGCGACCCGATGCTCGGCCCAGCGGACACCTTCGAGCAGCGCGAATCGGTGACCCTGGCGGTGCTGACCCTCCTGGAGCGGCTCTCGCCTGCCGAGCGGGCCGTCTACGTCCTGCGTGAGGCCTTCTCGTACAGCCACGCCGAGATCGCCGCGATCCTCGACATCACCGAGGCGGCGAGCCAGCAGCATGCCCATCGGGCCCGTACCCGGGTCACCGCCGAGCGCCGCCGCGGCGGCGCGGCCGACCCGGCGTCCGCGCGCCGGGTCGTCGAGGAGTTCCTCGCCGCCGCCGTGTCGGGGCGAACCGATCGGCTGGTGGCGCTGCTCACGGACGACGTGACGGCGGTCTCGGACGGCGCCGGACTGGCCAGGCGGCTGCTGCGGTACAGGTCGCGCGAGCGGGTCGCCTCCTTCGTCCGGGCGGGCTTCAAACCGACGCCGGCGAAGCGGCGGCTGGCCGGCGGCTCGCCCGCGATGCATCTCGCGCGGGTCAACGGCACCCTGGCCGTCGTCGCCGTGGTCGGGCGCCGGGTCGTGGGCGCCGTGGCGTTCGAGGTCAGCGACGGCAAGGTCGCGTCCCTGTACGGCATCGCCGCCACGGACCGGCTCACGCGCCTCGACGAGGCGTGGCAGCACCACGAACCCGGCGTACCGGTCATCGACGCGTGGTGACCGGCCCGTGCCGACCGGCCCGTGGTGCGGTCACCAGTCGATGTGCGCGCTGATCCACGCGTCGAGCGCGTTCCCGTCGGCCGCGGGCGGCAGTTCGAGCGCGCAGGTGAGAGGAGTGAGACAGCTGGAGGTGGGTGAGAGAACAGGCGCTCCCCCGGCTCCCTCGCGCCGTCGGCGTGCCAGTGCCACCATGGAGAGGTGCCCGAGGACGAGCGACCGACCGGCCGACGCCTGGAGCAGGCGATCCTCGACCTGCTGAAGCGGCGTGGCCCGAACGCCACCATCTGCCCCTCCGACGCCGCGCGCACCGTGTACCGGGGCGACGACGACGGCTGGCGTTCGCTGATGGAGCCCGCCCGCCAGGCGGCCCGGCGGCTGGTCGGAGCCGGTCGGGTCGAGATCACGCAGGGAGGCCGCCCCGTCGCACCGGACGAGGCCCGGGGCCCGATCCGGATCCGGACGCGCCGCGCCCGCTGACTTCCGCGCGCCAACCCATCGCGCAGGACACCTGATGCGGCCGACGGTGACATCGCCGCATCGTCGCCGCACCTGGTCGTGGTACCCCGTGCCCCGGCTCGTCCGAGGAGGGGCACGGGGTACCACGACC
>NZ_JAAXYC010000353.1 GCF_018619185.1 Streptomyces sp. McG3
GTCGTCCCGCATCGACTGTTCCGTCCGCCTCGCCGGCACTGCGGGCGAGGCGGACGGAACAGTCGATGCGGGACGACCGACGCCCGGCACGAGCGATGCGGGACGCGTGGGGCCGAGGCCCCGGACGTCACGCCGGGCGCGACCTCAGCCCCTCCAGCAGGATGTCCAGCAACCGGGCCGAAGCCGCGGCCTGCTGAGCGGCGTCCGGCAGCGAAGGAGCCGCCGTGGCGATGACCAGCAGCACATCGGCCACCGTCACGTCCCGGCGCAGCTCACCTGATTCCCGCGCCCGGTCGACCAGCCGCCCCACGACCTCCAGCAGCTCGACCGCGCCGGTGTCCTCACCGAGGCCGTCGAATCCGTCGGAGCCCCCGGAGCGCCGGCCGACGACGCGGAAGTCGTCCTGGCCCACTCCCTGCCGCTGCTGCGGAACGCGGGTCTCGTCCACCGCGCCCGGAGCCGACGTCGCCCCGGAGGCCGCCGGCGCACCCGGCTCCTCCCCGTCCACCCCGACCCGCAGCACGTGCGGCGGCAGCAGCCTGCCCGCGCCCGACGCCACGGACGTACGCAGAAAGCGGGAGAGCGCCGACCAGGGCTTCTCCTCCTGCCCCAGCGCCGTACGCGCCTGCTCGGTCAGCCGGGAGGTCTCCTCCTCGGCTATCCGGCGCACCAGCACGTCCTTGCTCGGGAACCGCCGGTAGACGGTGCCCACGCCGACGCGAGCGCGACGCGCCACGTCCTCCATCGGAGCGCCGTAGCCCAGCTCCCCGAACACCTCGCGAGCCGCCCGCAGCACATGCTCCAGATTCCGCTGCGCGTCGACGCGCAGCGGAGCCGAGCGCGGTGCGCTCGCGGTCCCCGCCGCTGAGACCGTGGCCGTTCCCGACGTCGTGGCCCCGTTCGGGCCGTGTCCGGCAGCGGCCGAACCCATCGCCGCGGCACTCACCGCCGCCGCGGAACGAACCGCGTCCGCCGAGCTCATGACGCCGAGCGCACCCACGGAGCCGAGGCGTCCTTGGTCCTCGGACGCGCGAGCGAGCGCAGTCTGGCCATGCTTATCCTGAATATGCATAACTTCCCCCGGTTATGACGTCTCCCCCCGGAGACTTCCCGCCGTTTCAGTCGGGGAGCGGAGCACAACGAAATCCGCACCCGACACCCCGACGGGTTACGAACATAGTTGAGCCCGCGTCAATTCAGAAGGGGGTAGTTCCGCATGGGACGCCCCCCGATCGGACCAAGATCCGATCCACACCGGAACATCACCCCTCCACTTACCCCCTGCGTACTGCCTGACCTGCGCGGCTGTCGCCCCTCACCGCCCACGCGCCCCGAGTGCCGTCGGGGAACCTCCGGTCACACAATTTGCCGGGCCTGTGGACAAACCACTGACTCCGTTGCGTCATGGGGTGGTGATGGCTCCAGATTCCCGGGGGACGACCCCCGGCACCCGGCCAGGTGTACGCATTCTCGTCGTCGGCGGTGGCTACGTCGGGATGTACACAGCGCTGCGTCTCCAACGGAAGTTGAAGCAGAGACTGAGGAGCGGCGAAGCCGAGATCGTGGTCGTCACGCCCGAGCCGTACATGACCTACCAGCCCTTCCTCCCCGAAGCGGCGGCCGGCTCGATCTCGCCGCGCCATGTGGTCGTGCCGCTGCGCCGCGTCCTGAACGACTGCACGATCGTCATCGGCGAGGCCCAGCGCGTCGACCACGCCAAACGGACAGCGACCGTCACCACCCTCGCCACCGCTGAGGACGGCACCGGAGCGCTGGAGATCGGGTACGACGAGATCGTCATCGCCCCCGGGTCCGTCTCGCGCACCCTGCCCGTCCCCGGCCTCGCCGAGTTCGGCATCGGGTTCAAGACCGTCGAGGAGGCCATCGGGCTGCGCAACCACGTCATCGAACAGATGGACATCGCCTCCGCGACCCGCGACCCCGCGATCCGCGACGCCGCTCTCACCTTCGTCTTCGTCGGCGGCGGCTACGCGGGCGTGGAGGCGCTCGCCGAACTGGAGGACATGGCCCGCTACACGGCGCGGTACTACCACAACATCAAGCCGGCCGACCTGAAGTGGATTCTGGTCGAGGCCTCCGGGCGCATCCTCCCCGAGGTCGGCGAGGCCATGGGCACGTACGCCATCGGGGAGCTGCGCGGCCGGAACATCGACGTACGCCTCGAAACCCGCCTCGACACCTGCGAGGACCGCGTCGCCGTCCTCAGCGACGGCTCCCGCTTCCCCACCCGCACCCTCGTGTGGACCGCGGGGGTCAAACCGGCCCCGCTGCTGGCCGCCACCGACCTGCCCCTCACCGGACGCGGCCGGCTCCGCTGCACCGCCACCCTCGGCGTCGAGGACATGCCGCACGCCTGGGCCGCCGGCGACGCCGCGGCCGTACCCGACCTGACCGCGTCCGAACCGGGGCGTGAGACCGCCCCCAACGCCCAGCACGCGGTGCGCCAGGCGAAGGTCCTCGCCGACAACGTCCTCGCCTCGATCGACGGCCGGCCGCTCAAGGAGTACCGGCACGCGTACGCCGGATCGGTCGCCTCCCTCGGCCTGCACAAGGGCGTCGCCCACGTCTACGGCCGCAAGCTCAAGGGCTACCCCGCCTGGCTGATGCACCGTGCGTACCACCTCAGCCGGGTCCCGACGTTCAACCGGAAGGCGCGCGTCCTTGCCGAATGGACCCTGTCCGGACTCTTCAAACGCGAGATCGTCTCCCTCGGTTCGCTGGAACACCCCCGCGCCGAGTTCGAACTCGCGGCGGGCGGCGGCTCCGGCACCCCGGGGCTCCCGGGCCCCGGACGCCCGAAGGGGCCCGGAGAACCGCCGGACGACCGCCGTACGGACGACCCCCGGACGGACAGTTGACGGACCGTCGGCAGGACGGCCCCCGAGCGGACCGATCGAGGGCCGGAACGGCGACGGGGCGACGACTGTCAGTACGGTCGGTCACACTGGACGTGTGACCATAGGTGGGCCCACACCTGCACAGAGTGACCCGGTCGGCAGTGACCAACAGTGACCAGCAGCGACGCACCAACAGAACGACGAGGCCCGGCTGCGCCTTCCCGGGGGTACGGCCCCCGGTGCCCCCGGACACGGCAGAAGAAGCAGCCCGCCCGAGCGGACCAGACCGACACACGAGGCCAGAAATACCGTGAACTTCACGCGTTGGAGCGCCCGCCTTCCCGGAACGCAGCGCCGAGCCGCCGCGCGGGACGACCGTAGTTCCGTGCCGGCGGCCCGAGCCGAGTACGCCCGGGCGGACGGCCCGCCCGCCCTGCCGGACGACGCCTCCCCGGCGCCTTCCGGCCCCGCCTCGACGGAGGCCCTCCCCGGGCCGGCCCTCGACGACCTCTCCGCCCGCGAGATCCTCGGCAGGCTCCCCGCCCCCGTCGCCCTGCTGCACGGCCCGGACCACCGCATCGCGTACGTCAACGACGCGTACGAGGCCGCGTTCGGCCCCCGCCCGTGCGGCGTTCCCGCGGCCGAGGCCATGCCCGAGCTCGCCCAGCTCAGCGTGGTCCCGCTGCTCGACCAGGTCCTGCGCAGCGGCACCGCCCGTACGGTCAAGTCCCGCAGGACCGCCGAGGGCGGTTCGTACACCGTGACCTGCACCCCCGTCGCCGCCTGGGGCAACGCGGAGGACGAGGGAAACGGAGGAAGCAAGGCAGACAACAAGGCAGACAAGGGAGACAAGGGAAGCGACAGGGGAGACGGCAAGGGGGAAGGCGGTGTCCTCGTGTACGCCGCCGACGTCACCGACCACGCCGAAGCCGCCGAACGCCTGCGCACCAGCGAGCGCCGCCACCGCGAAACGGCCGTCACCCTCCAGCGCTCCCTGCTCCCGCAGGAGCTGGAACAGCCCGACGACCTCCGCATCGCCGCCACCTACCAGCCCGGCGGAACCGACGCCGCGGTGGGCGGCGACTGGTACGACGTCATCACCCTCGGCGCGGGCCGCACCGCCCTGGTCATCGGCGACGTGATGGGCCGAGGGGTCCGGGCCGCCGCCGTGATGGGCCAGCTCCGCACCGCCGTCCGCGCCTACGCCCGGCTCGACCTCCCGCCGCACGAGGTGATCCAGCTGCTGGACGGCCTCGCCGCCGAGATCGACGCCAGCCAGATCGCGACCTGCGTCTACGCCGTCCACGATCCCAACGAGGGGCAGCTCGTCTACGCCTCCGCCGGACACCTCCCGATCCTCGTCTGCGACGAGGACGGCACCGTCCACCGCGCCGCCGACCCCACCGGCCCCCCGCTCGGCACCGGCGGCTGGGTCCACACCTCGGGCACCATCGCGCTTCCGCCCGGCTCCACCGCGGTCCTCTATACCGACGGCCTGGTCGAACGGCGCAGCGAGGACATCGACGAGGGCGTCGCTTCACTGGCCCGCGCCCTGTCCGGCGCCAAGGGATCACCACAAGTGGTCTGCGACCGGCTGATCCGCTCCCTCGGCGTGACCGCCGAGCACGACGACGACGTGGCGGTCCTGGTGGTCCAGCACCCCGCCCGCACGGGACCGAACGCGGAGCTGTTCCACAACGCCGCGCTCGATCTCCTCGGCGGCATCGAGGCCGCCCCGCGCGCCCGCGCCTTCGCCACCGGCGTCCTGACCTCCTGGCGCTTCCCCGTCGAACTCCGCGACCTGGGTGTCCTCGCCACCAGCGAACTGGTCGCGAACTCCCTCCAGCACGGCACCCCGCCGATGCGCCTGGGACTGCGCCGTACGGACCGCCGGCTGATCATCGAGGTCACCGACGGCGACGACCACCTGCCGCGCCGCCGCCAGGCCGAACCGGCGGACGAGGCGGGGCGCGGCATCTCGATCATCGCCTCGATCGCCACCTCGTGGGGCAGCCGGCGGACGCCGGGCGGCGGCAAGGCGGTCTGGTGCGAATTCGCCCTGCCGCGGTGAGCGGATCGCTCCCTCAGTGACCGGCGGGCGCGGACACCGGGGCGGACACCGAGGGCGACCCGGATCCGGTGGTCGCGGACCCGTTGGTCGCGGTCTCCGCGCCGTCCCCGCCCTCGGGCAGTGACACCGCCACCACCAGCGACGGGACAGGGGCGAGCGACGGCTGGTCCTGTACGGGGGTGAGCCGGCGCCCCAGCCGCAGGGCGAGCCAGGTGATGCCCAGCGAGAACAGCACGAACGTCACGATGTACGGGCCGTGCAGCGACGCCCCCATCGGCCCGCCGACGGCCGGACCGACCGCGAGCGCGAGCTGCTTGCACAGGGCGAACGCCGAGTTGTACTGCCCGACCATCGACTCCGGCGCCAGATCGGCGACCAGCGGGGCGACGGTCGGCGAGAGCATCGCCTCACCCAGCCCGAACAGGGCGTACGTCGAGATGAAGGCGGCCGTCGCCATCGTCTGGCTGCCGTGGCCCATCCCCGCGTACCCCGCCACGATCCAGGCGAACGCCCAGATCAGGCCGACCGCGGCGATGACCCGGCTGCGCCGCCGCCGCTCCACCAGCCGCAGCACGACGAACTGCGCCACGACGATGACCGCGGTGTTGGCGGCCAGCGCGAAGCCGAGGGTGGAGGGCTCGATCCCGGCGGCCTCCGTGCCGTACGCGGCCAGGCCGGACTCGAACTGCCCGTAGCAGGCGAAGAACAGCACGAACCCCAGCACGCACAGCTGCACCATGGCCCGGTGCGAGAGCAGCGCCCGCAGCCCGCCCTTCGCCGCGGACCCGTCCGCCGGACGGGTCCCGCCGAGCGAAGCCGGACGGGGCATCCGCACGGTCGTCACCACGACGCCGAGCACCACGAACATCACGGCCTCGATCAGGAACAGCATCGTGAAGCTCGCCGGACGGCTCACGTCCACCAGCTGCCCGCCGACGAGCCCGCCGAGGCCGAGCCCCAGGTTCTGCAGGAAGAACTGCGTGGCGAAGGCCCGCGTACGGGTCGCGGTGTTGGAGCACCACACGAGCATCGTGGCGAGGGCCGGCTGCATGACGGCGGTGCCCGCGCCCAGGACAGCGGCGGACAGCACGGCCGCCGGAACACTGCTCGCGAACCCCAGGGCTGCCGCCCCCACGGAGGCCAGAACGGAGCCCACCACCAGCACGGGCAACGGGCCCCGCCGGTCGATGGCCCGCCCGGTGAACGGCAGAACGGCCAGTGCTGCCATCGCGAAGGCTGCCAGGACGACTCCCGCCGTCCCGGCGCCCAGATCCCGTACCTGCGCCACGTAGACGTACAGGTACGGGACGGTGAACCCGAGCCCGAACGCGCTCAGCGCGCTGCCCAGCTGGATCCGCCGCAGCGCTGCGCCCATCTCCCTGGTCACACTCACCTACCTCAAGAACTCGAAGGCCTCGATCGCGAAGCGTCGAGACCTGGCGTGAAGAAATCAGACTCGAAGACTTTAGCACTAAAGTTAGAAGGTGAAAACTACAGAGTGAAGGACTTGAGGGGGTGAGGGCGTGCCATACTGCCCGCCATGTCCGAGAGCACCGAGGAGCCCGGCCCCCACGAGCCGAGCCTCGACGAACAGATCGCCGCCTACCAGCGCGAGTTCCGCGACCTCGACCTCCAGGTCGAGCAGGTCGTCTCCGCGCTGGGCCGACTGAACCGCCGGATGAACGTCGCGTACGGGAGACAGCTCGCCGCGCTCGGCATCAGCAACGCCGAGTGGGAGGTCCTCAAGACCCTGGTCCTGGCCGGCGCTCCCTACCGTCTGGGCCCCGGCGAACTGGCGAAGCGCCTCGGCCTCACCCCGGCCGCCATGACCCATCGCATCGACCGGATGGCCGGCGAGGGCCTGGTCACCCGCGACCGCGACGAGAACAACCGGGTCCGCGTCATCGTCGAGCTGACCGACGAGGGCCGCACGAAGTGGCTCGAGGCGATGCGCATGGCGAGCGACTTCGAGGAGGACCTCCTCCAGGACCTCTCCGGCGACGAGCGCGGTGTCCTCGGCGAGCTGCTGGTCCGCCTCCTGCGCCGCGTGGAACACGCCCAGCCGGACGCCGGCGGCCGGCTCAGCGACCTGGACTGAACAGACCCTGCGGAGCCCATCGGGGGAGGGTTGACACACCCCTGGTGGATCCGTAAAGTTCTCCGAGTTGTCACGGAGCCGGATGGTTCCGAGGCAGCCGATCCCGCCGCGAACGCGGCAACCAAACTTCAGCACGATCTCCCACTCGGGATGATTTCGGCATGCCGGAATTCATGACGAAGGCTCGATTATGAGCCGCCGGGAGAATCCGCTAGAGTTTGAGCGTCGGAACGGCCCAACAGCCGGGAAGACAAGCCCCGCTGACTGGGAATCAGGCCCGAAAGGATCTGATAGAGTCGGACTCGCCGGAAAGGGAAAACGCGAAAGCGAAGGACCTGGAAAGCGAGATGCGAGACCCGCTTCGGCCGGGAATCGGACACGAAAGAGTCTGATAGAGTCGGAAACGCAGGACAGCAAGACAAAGTAGTAGACGAAAGGAAGCGCCCGGAGGGCCCCGGTGATACGGGACCGAAGGAAGCGTCCGTTCCTTGAGAACTCAACAGCGTGCCAAAAGTCAACGCCAGATATGTTGATACCCCGGCCTGCTTCGGCAGGTT
>NZ_JAAXYC010000354.1 GCF_018619185.1 Streptomyces sp. McG3
CGCCGCACCCGCCCCGCGATCCGGCGGCCCAGCCGCCCCAGGGCGCTCGACCGGTTCCAGTCGCGGAAGGCGTCGGCCCGGCCGCTGCTGCCCGTGCGGCCCACCGTCGCCTCGACCTCCGCCACGGCCTCGGCCGGCATGCCGCGTACGGCGGGGCGCAGGACGTCGTCGAGGAGGGCGGCGGCCACCGGGGGCCAGGCGCGGCCCGCGTGCGGGTGGGCCGTCCAGACGGTGAAGCAGTCCGCCGCGTAGGCGGGTTGTGTGCGCAGCCGGGTGCGTACGGCTTCCGTCCGGGCCACCCGGTCGTACGCGGCGATCAGCTCGGCGTCCTCGCCGTGGACGAAGTCGTACAGTTCCGCCCCCGGGCGGTCCGGGGCCAGCAGGCGTTCGACCAGGGCCGCGTACGCCCGCTCCCGGAGCTCCGGTTCGACCGGCTCCGCCTGCGCGCACAGGGTGCGGACCCGCTCCGCCCAGCCGGGTTCCGGGGCGCCCGTACGCAGTTCGCGGACCAGGTCCAGCAAGAGGAGGCCGGCCCGCTCCCGGCCGCCGATTTCCCCGGGGAAGCCGCGCAGCAGGTCGTGGGCGAGCCCGGCCGCCTCGTCCGTGCCGGCAGGGGACGTCCCGGTGGCCGACGTCCCGATGGCCGACGTCTCGGCGGCGGACGTGCTGAGCGCCGCGTCCACCAGGCGCGCCCAGGTACCGGCCACGCGGTGCGCGTCCGAGGTGGCGGCGTCCAGCAGCAGCCGGGCCTCCCCGACCGTCGGGGCCCGGTCCTCCCACACCAGGCCGACCGCCGTGCGCAGGACCAGGGGCTCGGCGAAGGGGGAGAGGCCGGCCGCCCGCAGCACCCGGTGCCACACCGCCGCCCGGTCACCGCCCAGGGTCGCCATCGCCTCCGGCACCTCGGCGCACATCCGCAGGTGCGGCAGCGCCTGCGTACCCGTGAACGGCAGCGTGACCCGCTCCAGGAACCGGGCCACCGCCCCGGGGTCCTCGGGCGCGATCCGGTCCAGCGCGCCGAGCAGCGCCGTCCGCACCTCGAACTGCTCGTCCAGCAGCTCCAGCAGGGCCGGTGCGAAGCCCGGGGGGCTTTCGTGTGCCGCCGCTTCCGCCAGCAGAGCGGGCGCCAGCCGGTCCACGACCCCCGGCAGCGACTCCGTACCGTCCACAGCCAACAGCCGTGCGACCCGCAGCAGTTGTACGGTGCGCGCCACCGGGCGCGAGCCGACGGTGTCGGCCAGCTCGGTCAGGATCTCCGGGCCCAGCCGCTCGGCGACCTCCGCCCCCTCCGGGCCGGCGAACGCGTCCCGGCGCGGCAGTTCCAGCGAGCCGTTGCCGCCCCGTACCGCCTCCGTGACCAGCATCGCCGCGAGCGGGGCGGTGACCGATGCCGGGCAGCGGCCCTCCAGCGCGCCGAACAGCCGCCCGGCCGCGTCGAATTCGGGTCCCGTACGGTCGTCGACGGCGGGGGAGGTGAGGGCCTCCACCAACTGGCCCGTGCGCTTGGCGTCCAGCGCGTACGGGCGATCGGCGGCCCAACCGGCCGCCGCCGCACGCCCGTCCGGCCCGAGTTCGATGCCCGCACACAGTGCCGTCACGGCCAACGGGCCCGCCGCGAAAGGCTCCCCGGGCAACTCCCGCGCCTCAGTGAACAGCTCCGGTGACCGGCTCCGCCAGACCCGCGCCGCCGTCGCCGCCCACGCATCGCCCGGACCGCCGCCCGCCGGAGGCGGCCCCGCGCACTCGTGCACCCGCAGGCCCGCGGCCCGTGCCGCCGCCGCGTCCTCGGGCAGCACCCCCACCACCCGCGACGCCGAACTCTCCGGCCGCCGGGTGTACGTGGTGAACGTCAGCCGCTCCGCGCTCTCCCTCGGCAAGGTGACCGACGCGAGCCCCAGCCACCGGGCCACGTCCGCGCACTGCCGCTCCACCAGCACCACCGGCCGCCCGCCGGACGCCTCCGCGTCGCTCGCCCGGCGCAGATCCGCCAGGACGGCCGCGAGCCAGGGGCCGCGCGAGACGGCGAAGTCGTCGAGGCCCTCGGAGACCGCCGCCGGACCCGGCGGCAGCGTCAACGGGTCCGGGACCGGCCCGCCCGGCGTCACCGCCACCCAGTGCGGCGACCGCCACGCCTCGACCGGCAGCCGGTCGCCCGGCAGCGGAACCCCCGGCGGCAGGTGCACCGCGTGCGCGTGGAACCGGACACCCGACCCGGTGCCGCCCGTGTCCCGTACCGGGGCCGCCCGTGCCACCAGCCGGCTGCCGTCGGACAGCACGAAGTACCCGAAAGCCTGGGGAAGCGAGCGGAGTTCGTCGTCGGACGGCCGGCCGGGAACGCCCCCGGGGAGCTCGTAGCGCAGCAGGGGCTCGATCTCCGCCAGCAGAGCACCCGACACTCCTGGGCCGACCGCCGAGAACCGGCCCGCCGTTCCCTCGTCCCCCGGCGCGGCGGAGGTGTAGTGCACCTGTGCAAGGCTCATCTGTCGGCCCTCTTCGTCCTGCCGCGCCCGATCCCCGTGCCCACCCCGTACGGCTGGGGTCGGGGGAAGAAGTCCGCAGCCGCGGGGGCGACGTTATCAAGGACGGGGACCGAATCCCTACGCTGCGTCAGGCGCTGGCCCGAGGGACGCCGCACTACGGTGACCCCATGAGCGACGTGAAGCTTTCCGCGGGCGTGATCGAGTACCACGACACCGGTGGCGAGGGGCCCGTCGTGGTCCTCCTGCACGGCGTGGCCATGGACGGCTCGCTGTGGGACGAGGTCGTCGCCGGGCTCGGGGACGGGGTGCGGTGCGTCGTGCCGACCCTGCCGCTCGGCGGGCACCGCAGGCCCATGGAGGCCGGGGCAGACCTCTCCGTCCTCGGGGTCGCCCGGCTGGTCGCGGAGTTCCTGGAAGCGCTCCGGCTGGAGGACGTGACCCTGGTGATGAACGACTGGGGCGGCGCACAGGCCCTGGTCGCGGACGGGCGGGCCGACCGGATCGGCCGGCTCGTGATCACGTCGTGCGAGGCGTTCGACAACTACCCGCCGGGGCTGCCCGGCCGGAACCTCGTCGCCTCCGCCAGGCTGCCCGGCGGGATCAGGGCGGCCTTCTCCCTGCTCCGGCTGCGGCCCGCACGGCGGCTGCCCATGACCTGGGGCCGGATGAGCAAGCGACCCGTCCCGCACGCCACGATGGACCGGTGGTTCCGGCCGCTCCAGACCTCCCCGGAGATCCGCCGTGACCTGCGCGCCTATGTGCTCGGCGTACCGGAGAAGGCCGAGCTCGCACGGTGGGCCGAGCAACTGCGCACCTTCGACCGGCCCGCGCTGGTGATCTGGGCGACCGAGGACCGGGTGATGCCGCTCGACCACGGCCGGCGCCTCGCCGAACTGCTGCCGCAGGGACGGCTGGTGGAGGTCGCCGACAGTTACACGCTGATTCCCCAGGACCGGCCCGACGCCCTCGTCGAGCACATCGGCGCCTTCCTGACGGAGACCGCCTGAAGGAGCGGGCCGGGCGCCCCGGGCGGTGCCGGGCATGTCCCGACGAGGTAACAGTCCCTCATCGGCCCCCGTCCGCCCCACCGGGCGAACCTATGATCGACGCGGCGTCGAGGAGGAACGGGGAAACGCTGTGACCTGTCACGTGCCGTTAAGAGGGGTCCGGTACGCGCTGCCCCTGGCCCTGGTGACCGTCCTGCTCGCCGGCTGTTCCGGCGCGGCGGACGACCCCGGGGAAGCGGAGAAGCGCGACGCCTCGGCGAGCGCGAGCCCGGACCCCGGCGGCAGCACCGGTGCCGGGCCGTCGCCCGAGGACTCGCTCGTACCCGACCCCGCCCGGCTCCCGAAGACCCGGGCCGAGGCACGCGACCTCATCGGCCGCGTCATCGCCGGCCCCGACAGCTTCGGCCCCGGGGTGGTGAAGCGGAGCCCGTACGAGAGCGACCCCGCGACCTGGCCCGTGCTCGGCGAGGACTGTGTCTGGCAGCAGCGGAAGCCCGCGTACAGCGTCCTGGCCACCCTCACCCGCTCGTTCGAGCTGCCCGCCGAGGAGGGGAAGGGGCCGGTGCGCCTCGGCGCCGTCGTCACCGTGCACCGTACCCGCGAGGACGCCGCCTGGGAGATGGCCGAGTCGATCGAGGAAAGCATGCGCTGCCCCACCCAGCAGTTGCGCGAGGGCGAACTGATCGGCTCCATGGTCGCCGCCGCGCTCCTCGGCGGCGAGTCCAGGCAGACCACCTCCGAGGACTCCCTCAGTGAGACGGGGCAGTACCGGAGCTCCGAGCTCGGCGGACCGCACCACTACTCCTGGCAGCAGGCGCAGACCCTGCAGTTCACCGTCGCCGTGACCGGCAAGGGGGCGAAGGGGCGCACCGAGCGGGAGATCGACGACCTCGTCGTCCAGGCGCAGGCCGCCATGCTGGTCCGGCTGGAATCCGCCGTCGAGAAGCAGAGCTGAGGCCGGGCGATGGACGACCTGCGACCCACCGACCCCGCCCGGATCGGCGGACACCGGCTCCTCGGCCGCCTGGGGGCGGGCGGCATGGGCGTCGTCTACCTCGGACGCACCGACGCCGGAGCGCTCGCCGCGATCAAGGTGATCCTGCCCGAGCACGCCGGGGACGAGGACTTCCGGACCCGCTTCCGCCGGGAGGCGGAAGCCGCCCGCCGGGTCGACAGCCCCTGGGCCGTCTCCGTCACCGCCGCCGACACCGAGGCGGAACGCCCGTGGCTCGCCACGGAGTTCGTCCCCGGACCGACGCTCTTCGACGTCGTCGCCCGGCGCGGGCCGCTGCCGGTGCGCAGCGTCGCGGTCCTCGGCCGGCTGCTCGCCCGCGCCCTGGCCGCCGTGCACGCCGCCGGGCTCGTCCACCGCGACGTCAAACCGGGCAACGTCCTGCTGACGGCCGGCGGCCCGCAGCTCATCGACTTCGGGATCGCGCGCGCCGCCGACGCCACCGCCCTGACCGCCACCGGCCTCGTCGTCGGCACCCCCGGCTTCCTCCCGCCCGAGCAGGCGTCGGGGAACACCGCAGGGCCCGCCGGGGACGTCTTCTCGCTCGGCTGCCTCCTGGCGTACGCGGCCACCGGCCGGCCGCCCTTCGGCGGCGGCGCGGTCGACGCCGTCCTCTACCGCACCGTGCACGACGCACCCGACCTGGACGGCGTCGACGACGCCCCGCTCCGTGCGCTCCTGGACCGGTGCCTCGCCAAGGACCCCGGTGAGCGTCCGGCCGCCGCCGACCTCGACACCCTGATAGCCGAGGACGCCCCCGCCGGGGCCACCGCCGACTGGCTGCCCGAGGACGTCGTCCGGATCATCGCGGACCGGTCCGCCGCCCTGCTGGCCCTGCCCGAC
The DNA here is from genome assembly GCF_018619185.1 of Streptomyces sp. McG3. GTDB lineage: Bacteria > Actinomycetota > Actinomycetes > Streptomycetales > Streptomycetaceae > Streptomyces. The sequence continues at coordinate 5,343 of NZ_JAAXYC010000354.1, forward strand.
ATCGACGCCACCGTCACCGAGAGGCCCGGCCCGCCGGACCCCGCCCCCGGCCGGAGACGGTTCCTGCTGCTCGCGGCCGGCGGCGCGGTGGTGCTCGGTGCCGGCGCCTTCGCCGCCGTACGCCTCACCCGCGACGAACCCGACGGCGGCGGGGACGGAACACCCGGTGGACGCCGCCTCATCATCGGCGTGCACGCCGACCTCACCGGCCCCCTGAGCGCCGCCGGACGTGCCCAGGAACGCGGCGTCCGGCTCGCCGTCGACCGCTTCAACTCCCTCGACGACCACCCCTTCCGCCTGGCCGTGAAGGTCCTCGACGACCAGGGGGACCCCGTCCGCTCGGCCCAGGTCGCCGAGGAGTTCGCCCGCGATCCGGAGGTCGTCGCGGTCATCGGCCCCACGGGCGACGAGGCGGCCGGGGCGGCACTGGCCGCGTACGACGAGGCGGCGCTGCCGGTCCTGACGGTGTCGGCCCTCCAGATCGCCTTCCCGGCCCGGGCCAACGGCTCCTTCTTCCAGGCCGCCCCCTCCTACGCCTCGCTCTCCTTCCCCATCGTCAACCGCCTCCTGCTGCGCCCCGACGTCGAGCGGCTGGGCATCCTGATCGACCGGTCCGGCGGGCAGACGGCCTACCAGGCGGGCTACACCACCAACCTGATGACGCCCCAGCTCACCACCGGCACCACCCACCCCCGGGTGGTGCCCGCCGGGACGACCGTCTTCGACCCGGTCGTCACCGACCTCCTCTCCCACCGGAGCGACGCCCTCTTCTACGCCGGTGACGCGGCCGGCGCTTCCCGGGTCGCCCGCATCCTGGCCGAACTCTCCTTCACCGGACCTCGCATGGCCCAGCACACCGTCATGGGGCCGGAGTTCCTGAAACAGGCGGGTGCGGCGGCCGACGGCTGGGAATTCGTCGCACCGTTCACCGACGCGAGCGCCCCGGCCGCCGCGACCTTCGCCGCCGCCCACCGCAAACGCTTCGGCGCCGCACCCGCCGCCTGGTCGGCCGAGGCGTACGACGTGACGGGACTCGTCGCCCGCGAGCTCGCCGCCCTCACCGAGACCGCCGCCAGGGAGGCGACGGCGAGCGCCACCCCCTCCGGCGACGGCCGGCCCACCCGGTCCGCACTCACCGCCGCGATCGCCGGCGCCCGGTACGAGGGGATCTCCCGCACCTACGCGTTCGACGAGAAACGTCAGCAGGTCATCGGCCAGGACGCCCACCTGTACCGGGTGGAGAAGGGCCGCCACCGCTATCTCGGCCCGGCCCCGAAGCCGAAGAGCTGACGTGCGGCCCCTCACCTCGGAGGACCCCCGCACGGTCGGCCCGTACCGCACCCTCGCCCGGCTCGGCGCGGGCGGCATGGGCGTGGTCTACCTGGCGCGCTCGGCGGGCGGCGCGCTCGCCGCCGTCAAGGTGATCCGGGCCGAGCACGCCGACGATCCCGGGTTCCGGGCCCGCTTCCGGCGCGAGGCCGAGGCGGCCGCCCGGATCACCGGACCCTGGGTGGTTCCGGTGCTCGGCGCGGACACCGAGGACCGCGAGCCGTGGCTGGCGACCGCGTTCGTTCCCGGGCCCTCGCTGGCCGAGGTGGTGGGCGCCGGCGGCGCGCTGCCCACGGCCACCGTCAGGGCGCTCGGGAGCCGGCTCGCCGAGGCCCTCGTCGCGGTCCACGAGGCCGGGCTGATCCACCGCGACGTCAAACCCGGCAACGTGCTCCTCGCCCTCGACGGCCCCCGCCTCATCGACTTCGGGATCGCCCGCCACGAGGGCGCCACCGCGCTGACCACCACCGGCGCGGTGATCGGGACACCCGGCTATCTGGCCCCCGAGCAGGCGTCGGCCCACCCGCCGGGGCCGCCGAGCGACGTGTTCTCGCTCGGCTGCGTCCTCGTGTACGCGGCGACCGGGCGGCGGCCGTTCGGCGAGGGCGGCGGGGCGGGCGCCCTGTTCCGCACGATCCACGAGGAGCCGGACCTCGCGGGCGTGGAGCCCGGCCTGGCACCCCTGATCACCGCCTGCCTGGCCAAGGACCCGGCCGGCCGGCCGACCGCTGGCCGGGTCCGCGACGCCTTGGCGGCGAAGGCCCCGGGTGACCCCGGGGACCCGGCCCGGGTACGGGACCCGAGGGAGTACCCGGGCCGACGAGGAGCCCCGGACCCGCACGAAGCCCCCCGCAC
>NZ_JAAXYC010000355.1 GCF_018619185.1 Streptomyces sp. McG3
GGAGCTGGGTGTAGGGGTGGGCGGGGTGCTGGGTGACGCGCTCGCTGTCGCCGCCCTCGACGATCCGGCCCGCGTACATCACGAGGGTGGTGTCGGCGAAGTAGCGGGCGGAGGCGATGTCGTGGGTGATGTAGAGGATCGCCAGGTGGAGGCGTTCCTTGAGGTCGCGGAGCAGGTTGAGGACGCCGAGCCGGATCGACACGTCGAGCATCGAGACGGGTTCGTCGGCGAGGAGGATCTGCGGGTCCGCGCCGAGCGCCCGCGCGATCGCGACGCGCTGGCGCTGCCCGCCCGACAGCTCGTGCGGGAACTTGTCCAGGAACTGCTGGGGCGGGGTCAGCTGGACCCGGTTCAGCAGGTCGGCCAGGTTCTGTTCCAGGTCCGCCTCCCCGCTGCCCGCGCGGCCGTGGATCTTCAGGGCGCGGGTCAGGTGATAGCGCACGGTGTGGACCGGGTTCAGCGAGGCGAAGGGGTCCTGGAAGATCAGCTGGACCCGGCGTACGTAACGGCGGAAGGACCGGCCGCGACCGGCCACCACCGGCTCGCCGCCCAGCCGTATCTCGCCCGAGGTGAGCGGATGGAGCTGGGCCAGCAGGCGGGCGACGGTGGACTTGCCCGAGCCGGACTCCCCCACCAGGGCCGTGACGGTGCCGCGTCTCAGGGTGAGCGAGACGTCGTCGACGGCGTGGACGCTGCGGCGCCGGCGGGCGAACAGGTCGCGGGCGGTGCGTCGCAGGGGAAAGTGTTTGGTGACTCCGCGCGCTTCGAGCACCACATCGGTGCCGGACGGCACGTGCCCGGGCTGGTCGCTGGTTGTCATGGCCGGTTCTCCCCGTCCTTCCCCGTGCCTACTTGGAGGAGGGCTTGAGGTTGAGCACGATCTCCAGCGCGGTGGGCTGGGTGTGCTGCGGCGGGGCGTACGGGTTGGCCTCGGTGGGCCAGCCGATCCAGTTCTTCGTGGAGTACTCGGCGCCGATGGGCGCGGCGGCCGTCGGGATGACGGGCGCCTCCTCGACGAAGATCTTCTGGATGGTGTTGAGGGCCTTCGTGCGGGCCTCGTCCCCGGTGGCGTTGGCGTACTCCTTGAGCGCCGCGGTGGCTTCGGGGCTCTTGAAGCGCCCGAAGTTGCCCTGCTGGGAGCTCTTGCCGACGGGCTGGAGGATCGCCCCGTCCATGATGTTCTGGTACATGTCGTAGGGCGTCGCGCCGCTGTTGGTCCAGTGCAGGGTGGCGTCGAAGTTGCCGTTGGCGACGTCCGCGCCCCAGGCCTCGGCGGTCTGCGTCCTGACCTTGGCGTCGATGCCGAGTTCCTTGATGTTGTCCTTGATGATCGCGAGCCCGGTGATGTAGTCGTTCCAGCCGGCAGGGTCGGTGAAGGTCAGCTTCACCGGCTTGCCGGACGGGTCCTTCAGGACCCCGCCGCTGAGGGTGAACCCGGCCTCGTCGAGCACCTTCTTGGCCCCGGCGACGTCGGGCTTGGTGGTGGCGTCCTGGTACTCGGGGGCGAGGAAGGGCTCACCGGCGGGGAGCGGGATGCCGGTCGGGTTGGTGATCTCCGGGTAGAGCGTGGCCTGGGCCTGGATGTGGATGGCCTTGCGGTCGACGACCATCGCCATCGCCCTGCGCAGCGCCGGGTTGTCGAAGGGCTTGCGGGCGGTGTTGAACCACAGGCCGTGGATGCCCAGGCCGGAGGGGAACCACAGCTGGTGGTTCTCGGGGTCCTTGTCGATGAACAGCTGCTTGTGGTTGGGCATGAAGACGAAGGACCACTCGACCTTGCCGGTGGCCAGCGCGGTGGTGGCCGCGCTGTTGTCGTTGTACGCGGTGTAGCGCAGCTCCTTGACCTTCGTGGTGCCGTTCCAGTAGCTCGGCGTCGCGGTCAGGGTGGTGGTCTGCGGGGTGAACGTCTTGAGCTTGTACGGGCCGGAGCCGACGGGGGTGCGGTTGGGCCAGGTCTCCGGGTTCTCGACCTTCTCCCAGATGTGCTTGGGCACGATGAAGGTCTGGATGATCTTGTTCTGGTTGACGAACTGGGACTCCTCGAAGGTCAGCACGACCTTCCCGTCCTCGACGGCGATCCCGTCGAAGGGGATGCCGTTCCAGTTGAGCGCCGAGTGCTTCTTGAGGAGGTTGAAGGTGTACTCCACGTCGGCGGCCGTCAGGGGCTTGCCGTCGGCCCACTTCGCCCGCTCGTCCAGGGTGAAGGTGACCTTGGTGAAGTTGTCCTCCCAGGCCCATTCGGAGGCGAGCCAGGGGTCGGCCTTCTCTGTGGGCTTGATCATGTTCGTCATGGCCAGCGGCTCGTAGATCATGTACCGGTAGCCGAGGACCGCACCGGCCGAGGTGTTGAGGAACGGGTTGCTGTTGTTCGTCTGCGGCCCGTCCGGCTTGCCCAGGGTCAGTACGCCGCCCGCGGCGCCGCCCCCCTTGTTGGCACCCGAGTTGGCGTTCGAGCAACCGGCGGCGAGCGCCACCACGACGGTGGCTGCGGCGACCGCTCTGAGGGTGGTGCGACGGCGTGCGGACATGGCGACTCCAGGAAGGGGCTGCCGGGGTCGGAGAGATCCCGGCGGGCGGAAGGGGGCGAAGCGGGGCGCGGCCGTGCGGCCGGGTCCGTCACGGCGCCGAGTGGCGCACGACCAGTTCGGTGGGCAGCACGGCCGGTCCGTCCGGTACGGGCGTGCCGCCGAGGTGGGAGAGCAGCATCCGGGCCGCCGTCTCGCCCATCCGGCGGGTGGGCTGGCGCACGGTGGTCAGGGGCGGTTCGGTGTGTTCGGCCATCGGGATGTCGTCGAAGCCGACGACGGCGATGTCGTCCGGGACCCGGCGGCCGGCGGCCCGCAGGGCGCGGAGCACGCCCGCCGCGCTGATGTCGTTGTGCGCGAAGACGGAGTCGAACACGGCGCCGCGCGCCAGGAGTTCCTCGACGGCGAGCCGGCCGCCGCGTTCGGTGAAGTCTCCTTCGACGACCAGTCCGGTGGGCAGCACGGAACGGAAACCGTCCAGCCGGTCCCGTACACAGCCGAAGTGCTGGGGGCCGGTCAGGACCAGGGGCCGGGAGCGTCCGGCGGCGTGCAGGTGGCGGGCCGCGGACGCACCCCCCTCGTGGTTGGTGGTCACGACGGAGGGGAATTCCGGGTGGTGGCCGCGATCGTCGATGAGCACGATCGGCAGGCCGTCGCGGTGCAGTTCGGTGAGGTGGCCGAGGGTGTTCTCGGGCTCCACGACGACCAGCCCGTCGAAGGCGCGCGCGGACACCTGGCTGGTGAAGCGCTGGACGGACTCGGCCCCGCGGTTGCAGGTGAAGAGCAGCAGCCCGTAGTCGGCGGCCTCGACGGTGTCGACGACGCCCTGGAGCAGTTCGCCCATCCACGGCCAGGTCAGCGAGGGCACGAGCATGCCGACCGTACGGCTGGAACCGCGGGCGAGACCGACGGCTCCGGAGCTGGGTACGTAGCCGAGCTGTGCGATCACTTCACGAACACGGGCGGCTGTGGAGCGGTCCACCTCGCCCTTGGTGTTGATGACCCGCGACACGGTCGTCTTGCTGACGCCGGCCTCACGGGCGACATCGGCGATGGTGACACGCATCCGGGCCTCCACGGGACCAGGCAGGGGTGGGGGAACGAGCAGGTGGGAGCAGGGTGGGACAGCGCGGCGGGCAGGGCTGCGGCACGTCCGCCGACGCGTTCGGTACCGGTTCCGGAACCGGTACCGGCGTTGCGGCTGGAGTTAACCGCGCCGATACGGGGCCGTCAATACTTCACGCCGAGATTGGTCCGTACCCATCTGCCCACCGGGCAGGGAGTGTTGTGCGTTCACCTCTTGAACGCGCGAGAGCCGCCACCCGGTGACGGGCGGCGGCTCTCGCGCGGGTACATTCCCGGCGGGCTACTCCGTGGGCTCGACGCCCGCGCGCAGCAGTCCGTAGGTGTACGCGTCCTCCAGTGCCTGCCAGGAAGCGGCGATGACGTTCTCGGCGACCCCCACGGTCGCCCAGTCGCCGGTGCCGTCGCCCGTGGTGATGAGCACGCGGGTGGTGGACTCGGTGCCCGTGCGGCCCTCCAGGATGCGGACCTTGTAGTCGACCAGCTCCAGCTTGGCGAGCTGCGGGTAGATCCGCTCCAGGGCGACGCGCAGGGCCCGGTCCAGGGCGTTGACCGGGCCGTTGCCCTCGGCGGTGGCGACGATCCGCTCGCCCTTGGCCCAGAGCTTCACGGTGGCCTCGTTGGCGTGGGTGCCGTCGGGGCGGTCCTCGACGATCGCCCGCCAGGACTCCGTACGGAAGTAGCGCCGGGCCCGGCCCTCGACCTCGCCGCGCAGCAGCAGTTCGAAGGAGGCGTCGGCGGCCTCGTAGGTGTAGCCCTGGAGTTCGCGCTCCTTGACCCGCTCCACGACCCGGCCGACCAGGGCGCGGTCGTCGCCGAGGTCGACACCGAGCTCCTTGCCCTTCAGCTCGATGGAGGCACGGCCCGCCATGTCGGAGACCAGCATCCGCATGGTGTTGCCGACCCGCTCGGGGGCGATGTGCTGGTAGAGGTCGGGGTCGACCTTGATCGCGGAGGCGTGCAGCCCGGCCTTGTGGGCGAAGGCCGAGACACCCACGTACGGCTGGTGGGTGGAGGGGGTGAGGTTGACGACCTCGGCGATGGCGTGCGAGATGCGGGTCATCTCGGCGAGCGCGCCCTCGGGCAGCACCCTCATGCCGTACTTGAGTTCCAGGGCGGCGACGACCGGGAAGAGGTTGGCGTTGCCGACCCGCTCGCCGTAGCCGTTGGCCGTGCACTGGACGTGGGTGGCGCCGGCGTCCACGGCGGCCAGGGTGTTGGCGACGGCGCAGCCGGTGTCGTCCTGGGCGTGGATGCCGAGGCGGGCGCCGGTGTCGGCGACGACGGTGGAGACGACGGCCTGGACCTGGGCGGGAAGCATGCCGCCGTTGGTGTCGCAGAGGATGACGACCTCGGCGCCCGCCTCGTACGCGGTGCGGACCACGGACTTGGCGTACGCGGCGTTGGCGCGGTAGCCGTCGAAGAAGTGCTCGCAGTCCACGAAGACCCGGCGGCCCTGTTCGCGGAGGTGGGAGACGGTATCGCGGACCATCTCCAGGTTCTCCTCCAGGGTGGTGCGCAGGGCCAGCTCCACATGCCGGTCGTGCGCCTTGGCCACCAGGGTGATCACCGGGGCACCGGAGCTCAGGAGCGCCTTCACCTGGGGGTCCTCGGCCGCGCTGCCGCCGGCCCTGCGGGTCGCGCCGAACGCCACGAGCTGGGCGTTCTCGAACGTGATCTCCTGCTGGGCGCGGGCGAAGAACTCCGTGTCGCGGGGGTTGGCCCCCGGCCAGCCGCCCTCGATGTACCCCACACCGAAGGTGTCCAGATGACGGGCGATGGTCAGCTTGTCGGCGACCGTCAGGTTGATGCCCTCACGCTGAGCACCGTCGCGCAGTGTGGTGTCGAAGACATGGAAACTGTCGTCGGTGGCGTTGGCCTTGGTGGTCATGCTGATGTGACTCCTGTCGGATGAGTGGATCCGGACGATCGGGTTCCACTTGCCCCCATCATCCCGCTTGCCTCGTTCCGACCCGGGTACGGGCCGGAAAACGAAAAAACCCCTCGCGGGTGCGAGAGGTCTGCGCGCGGGTCTGGGGCACGATGGCCGCGCCGTACATGGTGGTACGGGGCGGTCACTGCGGACCGGCGCGCCTGTTGCCAATAATCATGACGAACGAGGACACGGAAGCAGTCTCGCACAGCGACGGTCCCGTGACTGCGGTGTCTCAGGATGCGGTCGTGACACTGGTCGCATCGCTCAGTGAGCGCCCGGTGCCAGCGCCTCGTCCAGGAACTCCGCCGCCTGCCCCAGCACCTGCTCGCGGCCCGTGCCCGGGAGCCCGACCGTCACATGGATGCTGAACCCGTCGAGCAGCGCCCGCAGCCGGGCGGCGAACCGGTCGGCGTCCACCGGCCGGAACTCGCCGCGCGAGACGCCCTCGGCGAGCAGCGCCACCAGGTCGCGGTGCCAGACCCCCTCGATGGCGGCCTGCCGGGAGCGGGCGTCGTCGTCGGCGTTCTGCGAGCGGCCCCAGACCTCCAGCCAGAGCGTCCAGTGGGGATCGCGGTGCCCGGCGGGCAGGTAGAGGTCGATGTACGCGTCCAGCCGCTCACGGGCCGTCCCCGGCCGGGCCAGCAGGGCGCCGCGCTCGGCCCCGAGGCGCCGCTCGCTCCACTCCAGCGTCTGGAGGAGCAGTTCGTCCTTGGTGCGGAAGTAGTAGAGGAGGTGCCCGCTGCTCATCCCCACCTCCCGCCCCAGCCCGGCCATGGTCAGCCCGTCGAGCCCGCGCTCGGCGACGGTGGCCATGGCGGCGGCGAGGACGTCCTCGCGGGGCGGGGCGGCGTGGTGGGTGCGACGGGGGGCGCGGGTCATGGGTTCGCTCGGACCTTCGGCTGCTGCTGGGTGATGCAGTGGATGCCTCCACCGCCGGCAAAGATCGTACGGGCGTCGACCGGCGTCACCGTACGGTCCGGGAAGAGGCCCCGGAAGATCGCGGCGGCCTCCTCGTCGCGCGAGTCGTCGAAGGCACAGAGGATCACGGCGTCGTTGCAGAGGTAGTGGTTGATGTAGGAGTAGTCGACCCATTCCCCGTCCTCGTCACGGAGCACGTTGGGCGCGGGCACCTCGACGACCTCCAGGGCGCGCCCCCTGGCGTCGGTGGCGGCCCGCAGGACAGCCAGCAGCTCGCGGGTGACCTCGTGGTCGGGGTGGGCCGGGTCCGGCTGGACGTGGGCGAGCACGGTGCCCGGGCGGGCGAAGGCGGCGACGATGTCGACATGGCCGAGCGTGCCGTACGTCCCGTAGTCGCCGGTCAGCCCCCGGGGCAGCCAGATGGCCTTCTCGGTGCCGAGGCGGGCGTGGACCTCCGCCTCGACCTGCTCCCGGGTCCAGCCGGGGTTGCGTTCCGCGCCGAGCTGGACGGTCTCGGTGAGCAGGACGGTGCCTTCGCCGTCCACATGGATCGCGCCGCCCTCGTTGACGAGCGGGGAGCTGTGGGCGGGGACCCCGGCCAGCTCGGCGACGGCCCGGGCGATGTGCTGGTCGTGCTCCCAGCGGGCCCAGCCCTGGGCGCCCCAGCCGTTGAACGTCCAGTCGACGGCGGCGAGCGTGCTGCCGTCGGTGACGAAGGTGGGGCCGATGTCCCGCATCCAGGCGTCGTCGAGCGGCCGCAGGACCAGCTCGACGTCCGGCCCGAGCAGCGCCGCCGCCCCCTCCTCCTGGCCGGGCCCGACCACCATGGTCACCGGCTCGAAGCGCCGCACGGCCCGGGCGACACCGGCCCAGGCACGGCGGGCCTCGTCCAGTTCGGCACCGGAGGCGAAGGTGGGGTTGGGCCCCGGCCAGGCCATCCAGGTGCTGTCTCTTGTACACATCTCCGAGC
>NZ_JAAXYC010000356.1 GCF_018619185.1 Streptomyces sp. McG3
CCCCCGGGCGTCCTCGCCCCACCCCCATCCAGGCCGCAACCACCTGGACCAGCAGCTGGTAATGGGGGCACCAGGCCGCCCCGGCGGCACAGAGTATGGCGGAGCAGGCGCCGGGCACTCTGCGATCGGCCCCAGGCTCGGGCTCGGGCAGCGCACGGGCCCGCCGGACGACGTCCTCACCGAGACACTGGGCACCCTTGCGAGGATCACCGCTCAGCTAGGCCGTTTCTTACGGATCACTGCACGAGAGCCGAGTTGTCGGTGGTGTGATGACTTCATGCAACCCGAGCACTGTGTGACCCGGAACCACATCGAGGTCTGGCATGAACGTGTGCTGCCGTCCGGGCCAGAGCGGATCAGATTCGGGGCAGTGCTGCGCGGCTCGCTCCTGCCGATCGTGGTCTGGGCTGGAGTCGCGTGCTTCGTGTATTTCGTCTACAACCAGCTCGTAGCAACGGTCCTGGGCGGGCTCTTCGCGTTGTCGTTCACCGTGGGCTTCGGGCTGCGCCGCAGGGCGAAGCACTCAGTTCGCTGCAGTGTCTACGGTGCGCTGGGTGGAGTGCTCGATAAGTCCATGGCTGGGTTCTGAGGCGTTGCGGCGTAGGCGGCCCCTCGTTGTATTGAGCGTGTTGACCCACGCCCAGTGGGCCAGGATCGAGCCCTTGTTGCCGGACCGGACTCCTCGCCGAGGAGGAAGATGGCGTGATCACCGGCAGGTGATCGACGCGATCGCATGGAAGTACCGGACTGGATCTCCGTGGATGGATCTGCCTGCGGAGTTCGGCTCGTGGAAAGGTGCCTACAGCCGTCTGCGAAACTGGGCGATCGATGGGACATGGGAGCGAGTGTTCACGACGCTGCTGGCCCAGGCGGACTCCGATGAGGACCTGAGCTGGGTGGTATCTGTCGACTCGACCGTCGTTCGGGCACATCAACATGCGGCTGGAGCCCGCAAAAGGGGGCTCCAGCCGACGAGCCCGCGGACCACGCCATCGGCCGCTCCCGAGGCGGGCTGACCACGAAAATTCACCTCGCCGCCGACGGCAACTGCCGGCCGCTGGCTTTCGTACTTACGGCCGGACAGGCCGGCGACGCGCCCGCCTTCACCGAAGTGATGACACGACTGAGCCTCCGCCAACTTGAAGTCGCAGGTCAGCGGTCTGGTGTGACCGGGCTTCGCAGTGCTCACGCTGGTCGTGGGCGGCTGTCTGCGGAGTAGATCATCTGACGGAGCCGGACGTTTCGCTGGTTTCTGCTCGCTGGGGTCAGGCGGCCATTTACGATCCGTGCATGGATCCCGAGCTGCTGGAACGGATCACCGCGCGACGCGCGGAACTGGACCAACTCGAAGAACGGCTGGCCAAGCAGCTGACGGAGGTACGGGCCGAGCGCGACGAACTCGCTGTCGCCGAACGGGTCCTTGAGCGGGTGAGCGAACAGATCGCTGATGAGCGCGTCTCAGCCTCACCGGTGCCCGCGCAGGTGGGCAACCGGGCGATCATGCTGATCCCACACCGCACCTCCGATGTGGAGGAGAGCCCCCGCCGGATTACCAGCGCATCCTCGCCACCGTGCGGCAGGCCGCGGGACCGGTCATGGCTCGGCAGGTCGGCGAGTTGCTGGGAATGGACGTCAGCGTCCGGGCCAGGCTGGAACCGCTGCGCGGGAAGCTGGTCAGACTCGTCGACCGCGGCTGGCTGCGGAAGCTACCCGACGGCCGGTTCGCCACCCGCCTGTGACCGGGTGCAGGTGATCACGTACTTCGCTCCATCCGACAGATCGTTATCAGCGGATGGGGAGCTGCTCGGCTCTCCTGCTGAAACTCGCGATAGAAGTTGCCCATCACCGCGGCGACCGGTGCGTATCGGACAAGGAGGGACGCGATTGACACGGGAACCCCCTGCGGTTGCATCCCTTGGGCGCACGTATTCACAAACGCCTTGCGTTCTTCCGGCGTGTACCCGTAGAGAGCGACGGCCAGCCAGTTCACCAGGTGGGTGACGGCGTAGCACTGGTCGTAGGTGCGGTGCTGGTCGAAGAAGTCGGCCTCGTCCCGTGTGAGGTCGAAGCGTGAGGAGATCGCGAGGCCGTAGTCGGTGAAGAAGAGCCGGTGGCCGTCGGTGAGGATGTTCTCGAAGTGGGCGTCGAAGTGCAGAAGCCCGCGGTCGTTCATGAACGCGATTCCGGCTTTCAGCTCGTCGTCGACCATGCGGCAGGCACGCTCGGCCGCCTCGTCGCCGGCCCCGGTCTGGACGCCCAGCCAGTCGTGCAGGTTCTGCGGGATGTACTCCAGGAACAGCACGAGGCTTGCCGTGGACTGCCGGAGAGCTTCGATCCGTTGGCGTAGCGCTGGTTCGCCTCCCCAGTAGGCGACAGCTCGGTCCACATCGGCCAGTTCCTCGGGAAGCGGCTGACCGGAATCCGGGATCACCCGCCAGTGGTACATCAGGGGAAAGCCCTCGTGGTCTCCGGCGATCACCCAGTTCGTCGTCATGGTGTGCGCGGCCAGTTCCCGCCAGGCCCCGAACCCCGGGGCGCCAATGGTACCGATGCCGTAGTGGCAGAAGCTCGGGAGTCCGAACAAATTCGCGGTGGAGTGAACATGCTCCGGCCGTCGCTCCAGGTCGGTCAGCCGTACCTGCTTGACGAAGACCTGGCTTCCCTCGACCTCCAGCAGAACCGTCTTCCCGCCGATGCCTGACCCCAGCGGTGCGCCGGCGTCGACGAACTTGCGCAGACTGTGGTCACTGCGCAGCGCCAGCGATGTGGAAGCGGCGCCGTGGGCGGCCAGACGAGCATCGCGGGACATATCGGGGCCCTTCAATCACGCCTCCACAATCGTGCCCCGCTCTTGTTCAACGGCTTCGGCAGACACCGGGACGCGGCCAAAGGTCACTCTCCCACGTCGGGGCCGGCGAGATGTGGCGTAACTGGAAGCCCTCCGGATGCCGTTGAGGCTGTGTGGCGAAAACCGAAGAGCCTGCCGACAAATGCTGCGCACTCACTTACCAGTGCCGTCTGACGCTGTCCACGCGCACCGTCAACGACCTTGCCGACCTGCTACGGCGTCATCTGAAGACAATTCGGTCCCGGTGGCGGATCCTGCCGCCCGGGAAGATCGCGGTTATCGTCCTGGCCGTGCTGCGTCACGACCAGCGCCTGGCCGACATGGCCAGCGGAAACGGCGTGTCCGAGTCCACGGTTCGGCGCTGGCGGGACGAGCTGATCGGGCTGCTCGCCGCCCAGGCCCCGCGCCTGGACCGCGCCCTGATGAAGATCGCCAGGCAGGGCGGGGAGGTGGTCCTGATCGACGGCGCCCTCATCCGCACCAGACGCCGCACCGGCAAGGCCGACCGGCGGAACTACTCCGGCAAGCACCGAACTCATGGCCTGTACTTCCTCGCCCTGACCGACGAGAACGGGCGCCTGATCTGGATATCCGCCGCGTGGCCTGGCCGCACCCACGACAACACCGCCGCCCGCCACGACCACATCCTGGCCCACCTGCGCGCCGCCGGCCTCGGAGCGCTGGCCGACCTCGGCTTCCGCGGCCGGGACAACGACATCCTCGACCCCGCGATCGTCACCGGCTACGCCGCCAGCCGCACCCACAAACTCGCTACTGGCGAGAAGGAAGCCAACCGCGTCCTCGCCGTCGGACGCGCGCCGGTCGAGCACGGCTTCGCCCACCTCAAGAACTGGCGGATCCTCACCAAGCTCCGCACCGACCCCGACCGCGCCACCCAGCTCCTGCGAGCCCTGCTCGTCTTGACGAACCTCGAAGTCAACCCGCTGACGGATGATCTTAATCGTAGACTTCCGCCCACGACCAGCATGAGTACCCCAGGGACCGGTCACACCAGTCCGTTGACCTGCGACTTCAAGTTGATGGAGGCTCAAGGGACCGCATCCGCGACAGCTCGGCGGTCGTGTCCGCCGGCGCACCCGGCTGGTTCTTGGTGGGCGTCACCGTGTTCGCTTCGTCGATCGGAAGTTGTGGGCGGGCCTGGACGGGGGTGGCCTCGCAGGCGAGTGGGCGCTCTACACGCCTGGACAGATCACAGCTACGGCCTCCGCAGTCTTCGGCCAGCTCGAAGGGGTGCTAGCCAACTTGCATGCCCTCATGGCTACCCTCGATCGAATGGAGGCTCGCCGGGAGACGGCCTTCACGGACGCCGCGCGTGACCGGCTGCGGCATGTGGCTGCCGCTGTCGATTTCGCCTGCGGCTTCGTCCCCGGGGTGATCAGCGAGCTCGAGGAGCTCCCCCAACTCGTCGAACTACCTGCCGACGCGCACGAGCTCCTTGCCTCTGTCGCCGACCTGCTCGGTCCGGACGCCGAGTTCCGGGCCTTCCACGAACCCAACGCCTATCAGGAAGACGACAGCGGGTTCGGCTGCGGCTGCGAAGTCCTGATTACGCACGACGGCGAGGTCTGGAACCTGCACCGCGGAGACTCAACCTGGTCCATGGTCCGTGAGAGCGAAGGGAAGCAGCAACCGGACGGCAGCACCACCTTCAGCTCATGGATCGACCTCGATCCCACTCCCACCACTAGCCACCCTCACCACCTAGCCGCAGAAATCCGCAAGGTACTCGCCGCTGTGACCTGACCTGCCCCTCCGTGTAGCTGAGAGAAGCCGTCACCGTGTCTTGCTCATCCGGGCCAGCCGGGCTGGTCTCGGGTCGCGGTGTTACGCGGTGTATCAAGGAGCAGAGCGGTGACCAATGACCTGGGTTGGAGGGGATGCTCAGCAGGTCTTATCCGGTTAGCGCAAGCGCTTCCAGGACGCCTCACGGTGTGAGGGAAGGCGTTAGCGACGGCTCGTACTCAACGACAGTGACGGTTTCGCCGTTCACGACTTTCCGCAGAGCAACAGGGAACGGGTCCGCGAAGTCGAGACCGATGGAGAGCAAGTCACCGCGGAGACATGCAATGTGGTTCCTGACGTTCTGGCGGCGCCGGTCCTCTGAGTATCGGCAGCGGACTTGGGGTGCGGAAGGACCAGGAATGACAGCGCTCGGGGAGACACTGAGCACCTGATCTTCGAGACCAACGCTCAGACGAAAACCGCGCTCGCTGATGGACTTGCTCCAGGATGAATCTTCGAGGGCGTCGACGGTGTGTCGGAGCGCGGCGTAGGCACGGCGGTGCTTGACGCGGTTCATAGGCACATGTCTTACCAGCTCTTTGGCAGTCGGTGGTGGAACCCGATACCGACATCCGCGGAAACCCTGCAGGCCGCCGCAGTACCACTCTGTCGACTGGGCTACCGGCCTTTGCGAGGCGGTGGAATCTTCGGGAGAAGCTCCCACAAGGGGCGCCCGCCGCTGGCCCAGGTCGCCAGGGTGCGCCGGTCGGCGAGGTGCATGTGCAGCTGCGTAGCGAGGGGTGCGCAGCGGGTGGAGAAGCGGCCGTTGGTGACGACCAGAACGACGTCGGCGCCGTAGAGCTGGCGGGCGGTGCCGTTGACGCGCTGGAGGTCGGGGGTGCCGACCGGGGAGCCGCGGTCTCCGTCGCGGCGGTGCTTTACCTGGATGACCCAGGAGCGGCCCAGCGGGTCGGTGGCCAGGACGTCGGCGCCGTTGTCGCCCGCCCCGCCGATCTGCCGGGCGTCGGTGCACCCGTCGCGGAGCATGAGGTCGCGGATCGCGTACTCGAAGTCGCGGTGGTGCAGGGCGTCCAGCTGCGGGAGCCCGTAGCGCAGCGCTTGCTGCCGTACCCGGTCCCATGCCTGCTGCTGGCGGTACCGGTGGACCCACACCGTCCCGCCGACGGCGGCGAGTGCTCCGAGTACGACCAGGGCCCACCAGTTCACCAGCAGCCAGGAGATCACCGCCCAGACCAGGGCGAGGCCGGCGGCAGCACCGAAGCCGAGAAGGAGCAGCTGGTTGTCGCGGTGCTGCTGTCGGCGCGAGCGGCGGCGCCGCAACGGGGTGCTGCGGCGTGCGGGGCGGCGTGCCGCGGGCCTGCGGCGGGGCGGTGGGCGGCGGTTGGCCATCGGGCGCGCTCCGGTTTCAGCGGGAGGAGTCGGTGACGCCGGAGGCGAGCTGGCCCAGGAAGTCGCCGATGCCCTCCCCCAGCGGGGTCGGGGCGATGACGACGCCGAGAGCGAGCACGATGATCACGGTCAGCTTCTCATCGTTCCTGCTCCGGGACTCCGTGCGCCGGCGTAGCCGCAGCAGGACGATGACGGCGAGCAGCACTCCTACGTTGATGGTCAGCATCCCGCCCCGCCCCTGGATCACCCTCGGTCTCGTTCCGACCCCCCTATGTATCCGCAACCTGCACCGTTGTGCCTGGCAGTTGCCGGATGATGACGCAAAGCGACCGGTTGGCCGGATCCGTCGCGAGGGGAGTTGTCCTCGGGGATGCCCTATAGGCTCGCCGCCATGAGCGACGATCTTCACCAGCAACTGACCGACTACGACCGGGCGGTGGGCATCGCCGGATCCACCTACCCGGAGATCTCCCGTGACGAGCGCGGGGCCCGCGAGCTCGCGGGACGCCAGCTGGATCTGCACGCCCCCAGCAGCCGGACGTCCCCGACCTGCCAGGGATGTGACGGCGGCCCGTGGCCCTGTTCCACTGTCCAGGGCGCGATCAAGTACGCCGACCCCCGGTACAACTGACACCTGGCTTCCAGGCCAAGGGCCGCACCCCCGCCGGTAGCCCCGCTCATGCCGACGCCGCGCCCCCGGAGAAGGGGCGCGGCGTCGGTTGTTCAGGAGGCGGTGACGCCCCATCCGGGGTCCCGGTCCTGCCGGGCGGTACGCGAGTTCAACATGGTGGTCATGCCCAGCAGAGTGCGTGCGGACTCTCTGCAAGGGCACCCGTCTGCGTTCGCTCTCGAACGCCTGCACTGAAATCCGGTGGCGCATACGCTCGCTCGTAGACCGCACCGACATGGAGTGTGTGGAGTAGGGCTGGTGCCTTACAGGCTTGGTCCTGGGATGGAGTACGACCGGTCCGCGGCGGCCCCGGCAGTCCACGTGACCGCCGGGGCTTTTCCGTGGGCGTACCCGCGTGTTCTCACGCCGTACGGTCCAGCCGCTGCGGCGCGGCCATCGCCCGGCTGATCGTGGTCAGCCCCGCGCGTTCGGCGGCGAGGCGGTGCAGGGCGGCCTGTGCCCGGGATGCGTCGCTGGGGCGCACCTGTTGCTGGGTGGCCGCTTTGGCTTGGCGCTCCTCGATGGCCTGGCGGCTGTCGGCGAAGTGCTCCTCCTGTTCCCGGTGCTGCTGTTCGTCGTGGGTGCGGTGGTGGGCGCGTGCAGCGGGCATCCGGAGCGGCGCCCGTTCCTCATCGCTTATGAAGTTTCGGAGGGTTGGCAGCCGTCGGAGGGCTGCAGCGTTATCCAGTCGAGCGTGCAGTCACACAGCCCGTGTGCGGCTTCGGGTGGAGGATTGGGTGTGTCGGTGGCCTGTCCCAATGATTCGTCCATCCAGTCCCCTGAGTGGCGGGGCAGTTCTTCGGGCCGGGGTCTGGGGAGGAA
>NZ_JAAXYC010000357.1 GCF_018619185.1 Streptomyces sp. McG3
GAACGGAAAGGGCTCGGTGCGGTGCGCGGCCCGCTCCAGGCGCGCGTACAGCTCCGGCAGGACGTCCTCCGGCACCTCGCCGTAGAACGCCAGCGTGTAGTGCCAGCCCTCGGGCCTCGTCCAGCGCAGGTCCCCCGCGCCGGGCAGCGCGTGGAGCGGTGCCACCGCCGTACGGAGTCCGGCGACGGCACCGGCGGGCGGCAGGACGGCGGCGAAGAGGCGCTGGGTGGGCGGACGGCCGGAGCTGTGGCTGCTCATGCGCGCGAGTCTCGCAGGTACGGGCGTGTCCGGGGCTCCGGGCCTGTCGTTCGAACGCGCCGCACACCGCCCCCGCCGCACGGAGAACGCCCTCCCCCGGTCGCTCCGGGAGGAGGGCGTTTCCCCGTACTGCGTATCGCGCGCTCTACGCCGCCGTCGCCAGCTGCTCGCGCGGGACGAAGCGGACGTGCGGGCGGCCAGGGCGGAGGTCGACCTTCAGGCGGAGGCCGCCGACCCGGGCGAGGGCGAAGCCGACGCCCAGGGCGGCGATCACCGAGATCGCGCCGCCGGCCGCGAAGCCGGTGCGGGGGCCGTACGTGTCGCTGATCCAGCCGACGATCGGGGCGCCCACCGGCGTACCCCCGGCGAAGACCATCATGTACAGGCTCATCACCCGGCCCCGCATCTCCGGGTCGGCGGCCATCTGGACGCTCGTGTTCGCGGTGATGTTCGTGGTCAGGCCGAGCATGCCGATCGGGACCAGCAGGATCGAGAACAGCCAGACCGACGGGGACAGCGAGGCGGCGATCTCCAGCAGCCCGAACGCCGTGCCCGCCGCCACCAGCATCCGCAGCCGCGTGGAGCGGCGGCGGGCCGAGAGCAGCGCGCCGACCAGCGAACCGGCCGCCATCAGGATGTTGAAGAAGGAGTACATGCCCGCGCCGCCGTCGAAGACCTCGTCGGCGTAGGCGGTCAGCCAGATCGGGAAGTTGAAGCCGAACGTGCCGACGAAGCCGACCAGGACGATCGGCCAGATCAGCTCGGGGCGGCCCTTCACGTAGCGCAGGCCCTCGCGGAGCTGCCCCTTGGCGCGGGGCACGGTCACCGAGGCGTGCATCTCGTTGGTCCGCATCATCAGCAGGCCGACGAGCGGGGCCAGGAAGGAGAGGCCGTTGAGCAGGAAGGCCCAGCCACTGCCGACGGTGGTGATGAGGACGCCCGCGACGGCGGGGCCGATGAGCCGGGCGGACTGGAAGTTCGCCGAGTTCAGGCTGACCGCGTTGCGCAGTTGCGCGGGGCCGACCATCTCGGAGACGAACGACTGACGGGCCGGGTTGTCGACGACGGTCACCATGCCGAGGAGGAAGGCGACCAGGTAGACGTGCCAGACCTCCACGACCCCGGAGAGGGTCAGGACGGCCAGCGCGATGCCGCACAGGCCGAGCATGGCCTGGCTGACGAGCAGGATCTGCCGCTTCGGGAGACGGTCGGCTATGACGCCGCCGTACAGGCCGAAGAGGAGCATCGGGAGGAACTGCAGGGCCGTCGTGATGCCCACGGCGGTCGCGGAACCCGTCAGGCTCAGCACGAGCCAGTCCTGCGTGATGCGGGACATCCAGGTACCGGTGTTGGAGATCACGGCGCCCGTGGCGAACAGGCGGTAGTTACGGATCTTCAGCGACGAGAAGGTCCCGCCGGTCTTGCTCTCGTGGGTGGAAGTCGGTGCGGGGGCGGAGTCTGCTCCGGATCCCGTACTCAAAAGGGTTCGCCTCCTCGGGCGTCTGCGGCGTTCGGTCCGACGAGGACGTGACGACGGGCGCTCCGGCGGTGATCCGGGACGGACCGGCTGGTACTTCCGGTCCGGCGGCGGATCATCGTCGGCGCGCCCGCGGGGTCACAGGTGGGCGAGCTTCTCCAACACGGGCGCGGCGGCCCGAAGCGTCTCCCACTCGTCCTCGTCCAGGCCCTCGGCGAGGTGGGACAGCCAGGCGTTCCGCTTGGTGCGGCTCTCCGCGAGCATGGCCTCGGCCTGCTCGGTCTGGCTGACCCTCTTCTGCCGACGGTCATCGGGGTGCGGTTCCAGCCTGACCAGCCCCTTCGCCTCCAGCAGCGCGACGATGCGGGTCATCGACGGGGGCTGCACGTGCTCCTTGCGGGCCAGCTCACCGGGGGTGGCCGAGCCGCAACGGGCAAGGGTGCCGAGCACCGACATCTCGGTGGGGCTCAGCGACTCGTCGACACGCTGGTGCTTCAGTCGACGGCCCAGCAGCATCACGGCGGAGCGGAGGGAGCTCACGGCGGCGGCACTGTCGCCGTCGTGGATCAGGTCAGGCATGTTTGTTAGCGTAACTCATTACCCAACCTAAATACCACCTGGTGGTACACGCGCGAGAAACCGATCACCCGAACGAGTGAGTTAGAAGCGGAAAGTAACGCAAAGAGCGCTCCCGGGCGGCGACCCTGCTGGGCATGGGATCGACAGTGCTCAGCCTGCGGATAGACGGTGAGCTGCTCGACCGGCTCCGGCAGCACGCCGCGAAACGCGGCATGAGCGTCCAGGACTATGTGGTCCGGACGCTCATGCGCGACGACTTCGACGAACGCTTCAAGGCGGCCGTCGACGAGACGGAGAAGTTCTACGGCGACGCCCGAGGGAGCGTGACGCCACCCATCACGTGAGGCCGGGCAGCGGCATCACGGAAGGAGAGACCGACTCCGTGAGGCCGAGCGCCGGCATCACGGAGGAGAGACCGATCACGTGAGGCCGAGCGCCGGCATCGCGTAGTAGAAGACGAACACCGCCGAGACCACGTACATGGCCACCGGCACCTCGCGGCCGCGCCCGGCCGCCAGGCGCAGCACGGAGAAGGCGACGAAGCCGATGCCGATGCCGTTGGTGATCGAGTACGTGAACGGCATCATCACCATCGCGAGGAACGCCGGGACCGCGAGCGTGTAGTCGCTCCAGTCGATGTCCCGCACCGAGCCCGCGATGATCAGGAAGCCGACCGCCAGCAGGGCGGGAGTGGCCGCCTGCGACGGGACCATGGTCGCCAGCGGTGTGAGGAACAGCGCCACCGAGAAGAGCAGACCGGTCACCACGCTCGCCAGTCCGGTGCGGGCGCCTTCGCCGACGCCCGCCGTGGACTCCACGAAGCACGTGGTGGCGGAGGAGGAGCTGCCGCCGCCCGCGGCGACCGCGATGCCGTCCACGAAAAGCACCTTGTTGATGCCGGGGAAGTTGCCTTCCTGGTCTATCAGCTTCGCCTCGTCGCCGACGCCCAGAATGGTGCCCATCGCGTCGAAGAAGCAGGACAGCAGCACGGTGAAGACGAACAGGACGCCGGTCAGGACGCCGACCTTCTCGAAGCCGCCGAACAGGCTGACCTCGCCGAGCAGCCCGAAGTCCGGCGCCGAGACCGGGTTGCCCGGCCACGCGGGCGTCGTCAGACCCCACGCCCCGTCGGGCAGGCCGGCCACCGCGTCGATGACCAGGGCGAGAGCCGTCATCGCGACGATCGAGATCAGGATCGCCCCGGGCACCTTGCGCACGATCAGCGCGAGCGTGAGCAGCGCGCCGAGGACGAAGACCAGCACCGGCCAGCCGTCGAGGTGGCCGCTGCCGCCGAGCTGGAGCGGCACGGTGGTGTGGGCGGCGTCGGGGATGCGCGAGACGAAGCCCGAGTCGACGAGGCCGATCAGGAGGATGAAGAGGCCGATACCGATCGCGATACCCTTGCGGAGCGACTTCGGCACGGCGTTCATCACGCGTTCCCGCAGCCCGGTGGCGACCAGCAGCATCACCACGATGCCCGCGAGGACGACCATGCCCATCGCGTCCGGCCAGCTCATCCGGGGAGCGAGCTGGAGCGCGACGACCGTGTTGACGCCGAGACCGGCGGCGAGCGCGATCGGTACGTTGCCGATGACGCCCATCAGCAAAGTGGAGAACGCGGCGGACAGCACGGTGGCGGTGACCAGCTGACCGTTGTCGAGCTGGTTGCCGTACATGTCCTTCGCGCTGCCCAGGATGATCGGGTTGAGCACGATGATGTACGCCATCGCGAAGAACGTGGCGAACCCGCCGCGGAACTCGCGGGCGACGGTCGACCCCCGCTCGGAGATCTTGAAGAACCGGTCCAGGCTGCCCTGGGACTGCGGGGTCGCGGGGGGCGGGGAGTCGACCGGAGCGGTGGCCGAGGGGGGCATGGGTGACCTCAGTCGTACGTAGAGGGGGTGGGTGCGATGGGACAAAAGGTGATCGAAATTGGATGTTCAGACGAACGAATCGAGCCAACCCAAAGCAGATTCAGTATGAATACATCAAGCGAAGATCGCTATCTCCGCGCGTAGACCCGCGTGGCCCCTTGGGCCGACCGGGCCGTACGCCCCCGATCGGGTGGCCCCATACACTGAACTCATGGAGAAGTGGACACCGAAGCACGAGGCGCCCGAACCCCTGGAGGGCCCCGTCGTCGCCACCGTCGTCGGCGGCACGATCCTCTGGTTCGTCCTCTTCCTCGCCCAGCTCCCCTTCTACGGCTGGTTCGCCGACCGCGGCCACACCTGGTGGGTGTGGACCCCGCTGGCCGGGGCCGGACTCGGCCTGATCGGCATCTGGTACGTCCGGGGGCGCGACGCCGCCCTCAAGCGACACGCGGCCAGGGTCGAGGCCAAGGACGCGGCAGGGGCCGCGGCGACGGACAGCGCGCTCGGCGGCGACCCGGCGGGCCGCGCCGACCGGACCGCCTGACGGGAACCCGTGACCGGACCGTCCGGCCTGACCGGACCGTCCGACCTGACCGGTCCGTGTGACGGCAACGACGCGACCGGACCGTCCGACCGGGTCACCCTCGCTCCCGTCCGTACGACCACGGGACCGTCTTCGTCCTCCCCTGGTCGGATCTTCGACCCTCCGGTGGGTGATTCGGCGCGCACGCCCGTACCGTCGGAACCATGACGCAGCGGGCACTCGATTCCTCCGGGGAGCAGACCCCCGGGACCTCCCGGCCGGCCATGATCGACGCGGGGGCGGAACTCGACCCCGTGCACCCCATGGAGCCACCGCCGGCCCGTCGGCCGGACGGGCTGAGCACCGCCGAAGTCGCCGAACGGGTCGCGCGCGGCGAGGTCAACGACGTACCCGTACGTTCTTCGCGCTCGGTCACCGAGATCGTCCGGGCCAACGTCCTCACCAGGTTCAACCTGATCATCGGCGTGCTCTGGGTGGTCATGCTGTTCGTCGCACCGATCCAGGACAGCCTCTTCGGCTTCGTGATCGTCGCCAACACCGGCATCGGCATCATCCAGGAGTGGCGGGCCAAGAAGACCCTGGACAGCCTCGCGGTGATCGGTGAGGCGAAGCCGACCGTTCGGCGCGACGGGGTCGCCGCCGAGATCTCCACCTCCGAGATCGTCCTCGGCGACCTGATCGAGCTCGGCCCCGGGGACAAGGTGGTCGTGGACGGCACGGTCGCCGAGGCCGACAGCCTGGAGATCGACGAGTCGCTCCTCACCGGGGAGGCCGACCCGGTGATCAAGCAGGCCGGCGACCCGGTGATGTCCGGCAGCTTCGTCGTCGCGGGCGGCGGCGCGTTCACCGCGACCAAGGTGGGCCGCGAGGCGTACGCCGCACAGCTCGCCGAGGAGGCGTCGCGCTTCACGCTCGTCCACTCGGAGTTGCGCAGCGGCATCAGCACGATCCTGAAGTACGTCACCTGGATGATGGTGCCGACCGCGATCGGGCTGATCATCAGCCAGCTGGTCGTGAAGGACAACAACTTCAAGGACTCCGTCGCCCGGACCGTCGGCGGCATCGTCCCGATGATCCCCGAGGGTCTGGTCCTCCTCACCTCCGTCGCCTTCGCCATCGGCGTCGTACGGCTGGGCCGCAAGCAGTGCCTGGTGCAGGAGCTGCCCGCGATCGAGGGCCTCGCCCGGGTCGACGTGGTCTGCCTGGACAAGACGGGGACGCTCACCGAGGGCGGCATGGACGTCACGGAGGTCCGGCCGCTGAACGGGACCGACGAGGCGTACGTGACGCAGGTGCTGCGGGCGTTCGGCTCCTCGGACCCGCGGCCCAACGCCAGCCTCCAGGCCATCATGGACGCGTATCCGGCGGGCGGCGGGGACGCGCGTCCGCCGGCCGGCGGCAACGCGCTCCCGGCGGCCGGCGGCGACGTGGAGAGCTGGACGGTCACCGACGCGATGCCGTTCTCCTCCGCGCGCAAGTACAGCGGCGCGGCGTTCACCGAGACCGACGGAACGGCCTCCGCCTGGCTGCTCGGCGCCCCCGACGTCCTGCTGTCCGAGGGCGACGCGACCCTCACCGAGATCGAGCACCTCAACGAGCAGGGCCTGCGGGTGCTGCTGCTGGCCCGCGCCGAGGGCGAGCTGAGCACGCCCGGCGCGGCGGCCGGAGCCACCCCCACCGCCCTGGTCGTCCTGGAGCAGCGGCTGCGGCCGGACGCGGCCGACACGCTCGCCTACTTCGCCGACCAGAACGTGGCCACCAAGGTCATCTCCGGCGACAACGCGGTCTCGGTCGGCGCGGTCGCCGGGAAGCTGGGCCTCGCGGGCGCCGAGAACACGCTGGACGCCCGCCGGCTGCCCACCGACCCCGACGAGATGGCCACGGCCATGGAGGGGAACGCGGTCTTCGGCCGGGTCACCCCCCAGCAGAAGCGGGACATGGTGGCGGCCCTCCAGTCGCGCGGCCACACGGTCGCGATGACCGGCGACGGGGTCAACGACGTGCTGGCGCTCAAGGACGCGGACATCGGCGTCTCGATGGGCTCGGGCTCGGAGGCGACGCGGGCGGTGGCGCAGATCGTGCTGCTGAACAACAGCTTCGCGACGCTGCCGTCGGTCGTCGCCGAGGGCCGCCGGGTGATCGGCAACATCACCCGCGTCGCG
Source organism: Streptomyces sp. McG3 (assembly GCF_018619185.1). GTDB lineage: Bacteria > Actinomycetota > Actinomycetes > Streptomycetales > Streptomycetaceae > Streptomyces. The sequence continues at coordinate 6,895 of NZ_JAAXYC010000357.1, forward strand.
ACGCTCTTCCTCACCAAGACGGTCTACTCCGTGCTGCTGGCGATCCTGGTGGTCTGCACCCAGGTGGAGTACCCGTTCCTGCCGAGGCACCTGACGCTGCTGGCCACGCTGACCATCGGCATCCCCGCGTTCTTCCTGGCGCTCGCGCCCAACAAGGAACGGGCCCAGCCCCACTTCGTACGCCGGGTGATGCGGTACGCGATCCCCTCGGGCGTCATCGCGGCGGCGGCCACCTTCACGACGTACCTGGTGGCGCGGCACCACTACAGCGGCGAGGGCGCGCTGGAGGCCGAGACGAGCGCGGCGACGCTGACGCTGTTCCTGGTCGCGATGTGGGTGCTGGCGATCATCGCCCGCCCGTACACCTGGTGGCGGATCGGCCTGGTGGCGGCGATGGGACTCGGCTTCCTGATCGTGCTCGTGGTGCCGTGGCTCCAGGACTTCTTCGCGCTGAAGCTGGTCGGCACGACCATGCCGTGGACGGCGGTCGGCATCGCGGTAGCGGCGGCCGCCCTGCTGGAGTTCACCTGGCGCTGGGTGGGACGGCGCTTCGGGATGTAGGGGGGGGCGG
>NZ_JAAXYC010000358.1 GCF_018619185.1 Streptomyces sp. McG3
GGGCGGGGCAGCGAGAGGTTCACGAAGCCCTCCGCCCGCATGGCGGCGATCCCGATGCGGGGCAGGTCGCGGCTGGTGCGGAAGACCACGAAGCGGGGCTCCCAGCGGGGCTTGAACTTGGCGTTGAACTTGTACAGCGACTCGATCTGGAACCAGCGGGAGAGGAAGATCAGCAGCCCCCGCCAGCAGCGCAGCACCGGTCCCGCGCCGAGCCGCTCGCCGCGGGCCAGCGCGGAACGGAACATCGCGAAGTTCAGCGAGACCCGGGCGACGCCGAGCTTCTCGGCGGCCTGGAGGGAGGCGACGATCAGGAGCTCGTTCATGCCGGGGTCGGCCGAGCGGTCGCGGCGCATCAGCTCCAGGGACATCCCGTCGAGCCCCCAGGGGACGAAGTGGAGGACCGCCTTCAGGTCGCCGTGAGGGGAGCCCTCCGTACCGGAGCCGGTCAGGTGGGCGGTGGCGATGACGCAGTCGCCGTCGGCCGGGTCGCCGATCCGGCCCAGCGCCATGGAGAAGCCGCGTTCGGTGTCGGTGCCGCGCCAGTCGGCGGCGGCGCGCCGGATCCGGTCCAACTCGGTGTCGCCGATGTCACGTGCCCGCCGGACCCGGGTCTCGTAGCCATTCCGTTCGATGCGCTTGACCATCTGGCGCACGTTCCGCATGGCCCGTCCGGCGAGGGAGAAATCCGCCACGTCCACCACCGCCTCGTCGCCCAGTTCCAGGGCGGTGAGGCCGGTCTCGCGGGTCCACACCTGGCCGCCGGTCTCGCTGCAGCCCATCACGGCGGGGGTCCACGCGTGCGCCTGCGCCTCGTCCATGAAGCGTTCGATCGCGCCCGGCCAGGCCTCCACGTCGCCGATGGGGTCGCCGCCGGCCAGCATCACCCCGGAGACGACCCGGTAGCAGACGGCGGCCTTGCCGCTGGGGGAGAAGACGACGCCCTTGTCGCGGCGGAGCGCGAAGTGGCCGAGCGAGTCCCGGCCGCCGTGCCGCTCCAGGAGGGCCCGCAGCCGGATCTCGTCGTCCTCGGTGAGGCGGGCGGCCGGGTGTTCGGGGCGGAAGGCGAGGTAGATGGTGGTGACGGCGGTGAGCAGGCCGAGCGCGCCCAGCGAGTAGGCCACGGTCCAGCTGGTGCGCCCGGCGTAGCCGACGGGCCCCTCGACGCCGAACAGGCCGTACAGCACGTGCTGGAGGCGGTCGGCGATGGACGGGTCGCCGACGACCCGGCCGGGGTGGACGCTGACGATGACCAGCCCGAGTCCCAGCGAACCGGCCCCGAGCAGCACGAAGTTGGCGAGCGCGCGCCAGCGGCTGCGGGGGTCGGGCAGTGCCCGGAACTGGTCCCGGTGGCGCACCAGCAGCCAGCAGAGCGCCAGCGGGACGAGCACCCCGACGATCGAGTGGCGGTACGCGAACTGGGCCACGGCCCCCGCGGGCAGCAGGATCACCGCCGCGCGCCAGGCCCGCCGCTTGTGCCGCTTCAGCCCGTGCGCGAGCAGGAGCAGCAGCATGCCCGCGCTGAGCGAGAGCGCGGCGGCGAACGGGCCGAGCGCCCCGGGGAGCACCTCGGCGAGCGTGTGCATCCTGCTGTGCCGGAAGCGGGGGAAGACCCCGGCGGCGACGTCGATCAGCCCGACGACGGTGCAGGCGGTACCGACGAGCGCCGGTACGGATTCGGGGCGCGGCCCGCGGAGCAACCGGCGTACGCGCTGCGGAACCGACACCGAATTATCCCCATCTAGCGTGACAGACATCGCTTCCCGTGGCTTCGCGAGAGATTCCCTTGAGTCCGCCGGCTGGAGCCCCACGGACGATGTGCGCCCTCTAGGACGTGGGTCGGGGAGCGCGGGTTCACCCACATTCCGGAAATTTCCCGTATCCGGGCCGCGTAAGGAATCACGGAGAAAGCACGCTCATGGGTCTCACCAGCTCCGCAGTTCTGGCGGTCGTGGCGGCGGTCGCCGTCGCGCTGTTCGCCGCCACGGTCGGGCTCTGGCCGCGGCTGGCCCGGCCCGGGGCCGCCGCGGTGTCGGGCCGGGTCGGGCTGTTGCCGGCGACCCAGTTGACGCTGTTCGCGGCGGTGGGGCCGGCCGCCAACAACGCCTTCCTCTTCTACGGTTCCTGGGCCGACCTCTTCGGCCGGCAGCAGGAACTCGGTGTGGTCACCGACCACGCGGGGAACGGGTCCGGTGCGCGGCACATGACGCGGATCGGCACCCAGCACCCGGACGTGCCGGGCGGGATGCTGCGGCCGACCGTCGCGCCGCCCCGGGACACCGAGTGCGTGGACGTCCCCGGGGGCCCGCGGACCGAGACGTTCTTCGCGAAGGACCTCCCGGAGGCGATCTCGGGGACCTACCGGGTCGGGTCGAAGGCCCGCAACTGGGGCATCATCGGCAACTCGACCGGCGGCTACTGCGCGCTGAAGATCGGGCTGCACCACCCGGAGCGGTACGCGGCCAGCGCCGGGCTCTCTGCGTACCACAAGGCGGCCGAGGACCCGACGACGGGCGACCTGTTCCACGGGAACGAGGACGTGCGCGACCGCGCCGACCTGATGTGGACCCTGGAGAACCGGCCGCCGTCCGGCGGTTCTTTCCTGGTGACGACGTGACGACGTCCCTGGAGGGCGAGGACAACCTCGGGAGCACGATGGAGTTCATCGAGAAGGTGAAGGCGCCCGCGAAGGTGTCCTCCATCGTGCTCGACAGCGGCGGGCACAACTTCACGACCTGGCGGCGGGAGATCCCGCCGGCCCTGGAGTGGCTGAGCGCCCGGCTCAGCGAGAACTGAGGCGGGCGGCCGCCGCCCCCGGGTCAGCCGGCCCGCGTGATCGTCGCGACCGTCTCCACGGCGACCTCGGCGCGCGGTACGTCCTGGGCGTCCGCGTCGATGGAGCGGCGCAGGGCCTCGTGCAGGCGGGCGGGGGTCAGCACGCCGAGGAAGCGGCCCTCGCTCTCCTTGTCGATGACGGCGATCCAGCCCGCGTCGTGCTGGAGCATGGTGGCGAAGGCCTGCTTGAGGGGTGCCCCGAGCGGGAGCCAGGCCTCCATCCGGCGGGCGTGTTCGCGGACGGTGCCCTGGGTGGTGGCCGGTGCGCCGCCGGTCGCCGGGCCGGCCGTGGCGTCGGCGGGAAGCCAGCCGTGGAGGTTGTTCCGGTCGTCCAGGACGACCGCCCAGCGCGCGCCCTGGGACCTCAGCCGTTCGGTGGCCGTGGCCAGCGGGTCGTCGAGGTGGACGACCGGAGGCTGGTCGAGGTCGCTCTCCTCGATGGGCGTCACCGAGAGCCGCTTGAGCCCGCGGTCCGCGCCGACGAATTCGGCCACGTACGGGGTCGCGGGGGCTCCGAGCACGGTGGCGGGGGAGTCGAACTGCTCGATGCGGCCCTGGCCGTAGACGGCGATCCGGTCGCCCAGGCGGACGGCCTCCTCGATGTCGTGCGTGACGAACAGCACGGTCTTGCGCACCTGGGCCTGGAGTTTCAGGAATTCGTTCTGGAGGCGTTCGCGGACGACCGGATCGACCGCCCCGAAAGGCTCGTCCATCAGGAGAACAGGCGGATCGGCGGCCAATGCGCGGGCCACGCCCACGCGTTGGCGCTGGCCGCCGGAAAGCTGTTCCGGATAGCGGTCGCCATAGACGGAAGGGTCGAGTCCGACGAGGTCGAGGAGTTCGGCGGCGCGTTCGCGTCCCTTTCCGCGCTTCCAGCCCAGCAGATGGGGAACGGTCGCGGTGTTCTCCAGCACTGTCTTGTGCGGGAAGAGCCCCACCTGCTGGATCACGTAGCCGATTCGGCGGCGCAGCTGGACGGGGTCGATGGTGGATATGTCGTCCCCGTCGAGGAATATCCCGCCCTCGGTCGGTTCGATCAGCCGGTTCACCATCTTCATGGTGGTCGTCTTGCCGCAACCGGAAGGTCCGACGAGCGTGACCAGTTCACCCTCGGCGACCTCGAAGGAAAGGTCGTCGACGGCGGTGGTGCCGTCCGCGTAACGCTTGGTGACGTGCTCGAAACGGATCATGGTTCCCCATTGTGGAGGGCGTTCTGTGAAGGGCATGTTGCCGGAATGCGACAGCCTCCGCGATTGTCAGTGGTCGAGGATAGGCTCGCCAGTCATCAGTTCGATCCGGGGCGATCCGGGAGAGGACCCTGAGTGATCCGGGCGTGATTCCGGGCGACGAGCGAAAGCAGGAGGTGGGGGGCGGATGGCCGAGCAGAACTGCCTGGTGACGAACGACTGGATCTGCGGGGAGTATCTGCGCTCCCGCAGCCAGGAGTTGACCGACGCGACCGTGCAGCACATCGGGATCACGGTGGTCTCGGTGCTGATCGGGCTCGCGGTCGCCTTTCCGCTGGCGCTGCTCGCCCGCCGGGGCCGGCGTTTCGCCGGGCCCGTGCTCGGGCTGACGACCGTGCTCTACACCGTGCCCTCGCTGGCGATGTTCTCGCTGCTGCTGCCCCTGTTCGGGCTGTCGGCCGCGCTCGTCGTCACGGGCCTGGTGCTCTATTCGCTGACCATCCTCGTACGCAACATCCTGGCCGGGCTCGAAGCGGTGCCCGAGGAGGCCCGGGACGCCGCCCGCGGCATGGGATACGGGCCGGGGCGGCTGCTGTGGGAGGTGGAGCTCCCGCTGGCGCTGCCCGCGGTGATGGCGGGGCTGCGGATAGCCACCGTGTCGACGGTCGCGCTGACCACGGTCGGCTCGCTCGTCGGCAAGGGCGGCCTCGGCAACCTCATCGAGGACGCGCTGCCCAGCTTCTTCAAGGCCCAGGTGCTCGCCGCCTCGGTCCTGTGCGTGCTGCTCGCGGTGGCGGCGGACCTGCTGCTGCTCGGCCTCCAGCGGCTGCTGACGCCCTGGACCCGGATATCCGGGACGCCCCGGACGGCCGGGACGACCGGGGGCAGGCGCACCGACCCGGACGGACCGGGCGGACCGGCGGGCCTCCCCGCCCCGGCGAAGGTGGAGGCGGGCTGACCCGTGGGAGTCATCGGCGATGCCTGGACCTGGCTGACGACCGGGGCCAACTGGTCGGGCGACGGCGGGGCCGCGCACCGGCTCGGCGAGCATCTGTACGTGAGCGGGGTCGCCCTCGCGGTGGCCTGCGCGATCGCCCTGCCGCTCGCCCTGTATCTGGGGCACATCGGCAGGGGCGGTGCGCTCGCGGTGAACATCTCCAACGTGGGGCGGGCCGTCCCGGTCTTCGCGGTGCTCGCCCTGTTCATGGTCACGCCCCTGCGCAACTCGGGTTACTGGCCCACGATCATCGCGCTGGTGCTGTTCGCGGTGCCGCCGCTGCTGACCAACGCCTATGTCGGGATGCGGGAGGTGGACCGGGCCGTGGTGGAGGCCGCGCGCGGCATGGGGATGTCGGGCGGGCAGCTCTTCGTCCGGGTCGAGCTGCCGCTCGCCTACCCGATGATCATGACCGGGCTGCGGTCGGCCGCCGTGCAGGTCGTGGCCACCGCGTCGATCGCCGCGATGGTGGGCCTCGGCGGTCTCGGCCGGATCATCACCGCCGGGTTCAACACCTACGACACCGCGCAGGTCTTCGCGGGCGCCGTCCTGGTCGCCGGACTCGCCCTGCTGGTGGAAGGGGTGCTCGTGGGCCTGGACCGGCTGCTGTCACCGCTGCGCCGCCGCCGGACCGCGTGACGGGCCGGGCGGCCCCCCAACTTCACTGTGGTCACCTTTTTTCGGTTCGGACGGAGAACAGACATGAGCAGAACCTCGCGGATAGCCGGAGCGGTCATCGGCATGGTGGCGCTGGCAGGGTCGCTGGCGGCCTGCGGCGGCGACAGCCTGGAGAAGGAGAAGGGCTCCAGCTCCTCGGGCGGCGACAGCGAGAAGGGCTCCCTCGTCGTCGGCTCGGCCTCGTTCACCGAGTCCAAGGTGCTCGCCGAGCTGTACGCGCAGATCCTCGGCGACGCCGGGTACGGCACCTCGGTCACCACGGTGAAGAACCGCGAGCTGTACGAGCCCTCGCTGGAGAAGGGTGAGATCGACGTCGTCCCCGAATACGCCGCGACGATCACCGAATTCCTCAACGCCAAGGTGAACGGGGCGGAGAAGGCCCAGAGCACCCCCCTCGCCTCCGGCGACGCCGACGCCACGGTGGCCGCGCTGGAGAAGCTCGCGGGCCCGCTGGGCCTCAAGGTGCTCCCGGCCGGGAAGGCCGTCGACCAGAACGCTTTCGCGGTCTCGAAGGAATTCGCCGAGAAGAACAAGCTCACGAGCCTTTCCGATCTTGGAAAGTCGAAGCTCAAGGTGAAGATCGCGGCGGGCGACGAGTGCGAGGTGCGGCCCTTCTGCGCACCCGGTCTGAAGAAGACGTACGGCATCGACGTCACCGGTATCGACCCCAAGGGCGTCGGCACCCCGCAGTCCAAGCAGGCCGTCCGCGACGGCAAGGTCGAGCTGGTCCTGACGACCACCACGGACGCGGTGCTGGACGGGCTGGTCTTCCTGGAGGACGACAAGAAGCTGCAGAACGCCGACAACGTCCTGCCGGTCCTCAATGCCAAGGACGCGGGCGCCCCGGAGATCGCCGACGCGCTCGGAAAGCTCACCGACACGCTCACCACGGAGGATCTCGCGGAGCTGAACCGCAAGGTCGACGCCGAGCGCGCGAAGCCGGCCGACGTGGCCAAGGAGTATCTGGAGTCGAAGGGTCTGATCAAGAAGTAGGGCTCGGGCCGAGGACATTTCGGGGGCCGCGAGGTAACCGGCGGGGAACAGATTGCCGAGCGGCCCCCAAGTGGCGCGTACACACGGTAAATTTCAGGCCATGCCACGTGGACGCCACCGCCATTCGCCGCCCCTTCACAGAATCCTGCCGCCCTCCGTGGTGGCGGGAGTGTCGGTCGTCGGTGCCGCCGGCGCCTGGTTCCTCGCCGAACCCCTCTCTCTGCGCGGCCTGGTGGCCGCCGTGGCCGCCGCCGCCCTGACCGGCGCGTATCTGATGCGCAGCTGGGACCGGGCCGCGGGGCTGCAGGTCGCCGAGCTGTCGCGGGCACGCACCCGTGACGAGTGGCGGGCCGAGGAGCGGATAGCCGAGCTGGAGCAGGATCTGGAGGAGTCGCGCGAGCTGCGTACCCGTCTGGAGACCAAGCTCCGCCGCAAGCGCGTCGAGCTCGCGGGGCTGCGCGGGGAGCACGCCGGACTGCTGCGCCGCTACGCCAACGCCGAGACCGAGCGGGCCAGCGCGCTGGAGGGCCGCAGGCAGCTCGCCATCGAGGCCGCCGCGCCCAAGGAGCTGCTGCCCGCGCGGTCCACACCGACCCCCGAGTCGTACCGGCGCGCGGACGAGGCCCTGATGAACCTCACGCGCAACGCGGCGCTCCAGGAGACCCGCCGGACGGTGGAGGCGGTCCGCCGGCGACAGGCGGCCGTCGACGACCGGCACCAGGACACGGAGGGGGAGGGCCCGCGGGGGAAGCACGCGGCGGCCCCCGGGGC